>SFOH01000004.1 GCA_004552485.1 Bacteroidales bacterium
CCTCACCTTCTCGGTGCAGCAGAACGCCACGTCGCCCGTAAAGACTGTGAAAGTCACCGGCTCAAACCTGGGGTCCGCCATACAGATGGTGGCAAACTCCTCCATCATAAAATACAACACTGCCGGTTGGAATGAATATTCAGGCGGTGAAATCAACGTGAGCGTGGACACCAGCAAAGCCCCCGGCACCTATCCCGGCGGATACATCCGCGTTTACTCCGGTGACACCAGCGTGAAAATCAACATAACCGTTGAGATTCTGGGTCCGCCCACCATCACCGTCAGCCCCACCAGCCTCAGCTTCACCGCCACTCAGGGCGAGGCAGCCAAGACAGCCACCATCTCCGTGAAAGGCTCAAGCCTGACTCAGGACATGACGTTCGTCTCCAACGCCTCTATGTTCGCCGTCAAAGCCGGTTCAAACTGGAACGCACGCACCGGCGGCGACCTCATCGTCACCCTCGACACCTCCAAGAATCCCGGCACCTACACCGGCTATGTGGCCGTTCAGACAAACAGCTCTCTGCGCAAGCAGGTCGACATCACCGCCACCATCAAGGCCAAAGAGAATCCTCAGCCTTCAATCACCGCCAATACCTCGACGGTGAACCTCTCCGCCAAGAAAGGCGACGCGGCACCCACCACGTCAGTGACCATCAAGGCCGCCAACCTCACGCGTGATATGTCGTACAACTGCTCCAGCTCGGCCTTCACCATCACGGCAATGCCCAACTGGAACGCACGCACCGGCGGCACGCTTAACGTGACGCTCAACACCGACAAAGACGCCGGCACATACACCGGCATCCTGGCCATCGCAGCCGACACGCGCCTCGAAATCGCCCTCAACGGCACCCTCTCTGACGGTGGCGTAGTGCCCGTGACCCCGACGCTGTCCGTCTCCACCAACAGCGTGAATCTGTCGGCCCAGACCGGCGCCGCCAACCCCACCTCGTCAGTGAACGTCAGCGCCGCCAACCAGAGCTCCGACATCCAGTACAGCGTCAGCGGCGACGGCTTCTCCGTGGCTGCCGCATCCGGCTGGAACGCCC
Source organism: Bacteroidales bacterium (assembly GCA_004552485.1). Lineage (GTDB taxonomy): Bacteria > Bacteroidota > Bacteroidia > Bacteroidales > Muribaculaceae > CAG-873. The sequence continues at coordinate 1,053 of SFOH01000004.1, forward strand.
GCAACGGCGGCACGCTGAACATTTCGTTCGACGCCTCCAAGGCTGCCGGCACCTACAACGGCACGCTCACCGTCAAGACCGCCTCAAACAGCGAGACCGTGGCCCTCAAGGCCGTCATCTCAGCCACTCCCGTAACTCCGCCCGCAGGTGAGATTCCCGCTCTCGACTTCAAGGAAATCTGGAACGACTCTCAGGCAGCGAAAGGCTCCTTCTCCAAGACCTACCGCAACTTCGACTATGCCGACGGCAAGCTCTACGTCGCTTCGTCCTCCGACAAAGCCATCTACGTTCTCGACGCACGCACCGGCTCCCAGCTGAAGACGCTCAACAACGGTTCCATCGTTGCCGGCGGCGCTGTCGCCATCTCTGACGTGGCTGTCCTCGACGGCAAAATCTACGCCTCCAACATCGCCAACGCCGGCGCCGAACTCCGCGTCTACGTCTGGGACAATGACGATGCCGAAGCACAGCTGTTCTTCAGCCAGATCGTTCCCTCCACGGTTCAGCGTCTCGGCGACTGCCTCTCACTGAGCAAGAACAGCGACGGCAGCATCTGGGTGTCGTTCCTCAATGACAACACATCCGCCAAGTCCAACAACATCGTCGAATACCGCATCGCGAACGGCTCCGTTGCCGAGACCAAGACCGTTGCCGCCACCAAGGACGGCAGCACCCTCGGCTCAAACGTTTCGAGCCGCGTTCGCCGCATCGCCGACGGCTATGAGGTCGACGGCAAGAGCATCCTTCCCTCCGTACTCGGATGGGACGGCGCCCTGAAATACAGCCTCGGCACCGAGAGCTGCGCATGGGGCAATGACTTTGCAACCTTCACCTATGACAACACGGACTACATGCTTGTTGCCACTTATCTCAACCAAACCAGCACAACATACGCTGAAGGCATCATGCGCCTCTACAACGTCTCCAACGGCTGGGCCAACGCCACCGCCGTCAGCAACGGCGACTACCCCTCCGGCGGCCTCGGCTCCACCCGCAACACCGCCACCACCGGCTCACTGCGCGTGAACAAGGTGAGCGAAGGTTGCGTTGAGGCATGGATTCTCACCACCTCACAGGGCATTGCATACTACCGCTCGGGCAGCCTCGACTGGAAGCCCGGCACAGATCCCGGTACAGACCCCGATCCCAATCCCCCAACACCCTCATTGTCTCTGCCCAACCAGTTCGCAAACGACTGGGAATACTCGACGGCTAAAGGCAACAGCTCTTCCTTCATGCTGGCTCCTGCAGGCGCCAACACCCGCAACATGACAATGAAGGACAACAAGCTCTACGTCGTACAGCGCTCGACCTCTGACTGCAACATCCACATCGTCAACGCCGAGACCGGCGCAGAAATCGGCAAGCTCTCCAACAGCGGCGTCACCTCGAGCAACTTCATGTACTCCTCCGTTGCCAACATGGGCGGCACAATCATCGCCTGCAACATGGGCTACTCAGCTGCTACCGTCCTCCGCGTCTACGGCTGGAGCTCCGACACCGCCGAGCCCTCGCTCATCCTCGAGACTTCCAACCACGGCGGCCGCACCGGCGACCTCATCTGCGCTTCCGGCGACATCAACAACGGTAAGATCTACCTCACCACCAACAGCGGTTTCTCCGGCTTCGAAGGCAAGATCTTCGTCTACAACGTCACCAACGGTAAGGCCGATGCCGCTCCCTCGTCGACAATCGTCCTCAAGAAAGCCGACGGCAGCGCCTACGACCTCGGCGCCAAGTTCGCTGTCATCGAAGTCAAGGTTCTCTCCGACGGCACCTTCCAGTGCTCCGGTTCGGGCGGCGCAACCGCATGGTTCAAAGCCGACGGCACCTTCATCAAGGAAATCCCCGCTGCCGCTGTCAACGACAACACTCTCGGCTCCAGCGCCTCCGTCTTTGACTTCGGCGACTACAAACTGGCTGCCTCAATCACTTACAAAGGCAACTGGACCGACGGCTACGTGACCCTCGCAAACGTGACCGACATGGCCAACCCCGCTGTCCTCAAGAACTTCGACGTTCTCGGCTCAACCAAGAATGGTGTCATTGCCTCGACCGTCCTCACCAAGGTCGATGACAACAAGATCCACATCTGGGCTCTCATTCCCCAGCAGGGTATCGCCAAGTACACCGCCACCGCCACCTCCGGCGTCGAGGACATCCAGGCCGCTCCCGCCGAGCAGGTTCGCATCAGCTATAACGGCAACGCAATTTCTGCTAACGGCGAAGTAGCTGCCATCAGCGTCTACAACGTCTCCGGCAACCTCGTTGCCCAGACCGCCGGCGCCGAGCTCGCAACCGACGCTCTCCCCCGCGGCATCTACATCGTTGCCGTCCGCACCGCCGACGGCGCCGTAAGCACCGCCAAAGTGGCCATCCGCTAAGACATACAGACAATCACCTAACCCGACCCTGCGGGGGCGCCCTCACCGGCGCCCCCGCTTTTTCTTCCGCCGTTCCGAAACGGGCGGATACGGAAAAAGCCCGGACGCCGTTGGTGTGAGCGTCCGGGCCGTGTGCCGGGTGTTCGTTTATGGACTAATGTGTCAGAGGAGGGAGGCGACGGTGGCCAGGAAGGCGCGGCGGTCGTCGGCGGTGCCGGAGGTCATGCCGGGGCAGTTGAGCCAGCGGGCGTTGCGCATACCCACGGTGCCGAGCGTCATGGGGATGAAGTAGTCGCGGAAATAGGGCGCAAAGAGTTCGGTGGGCGCCTCGGAGGTGGTGATTACCAGCGTCTGCGCGATGTCAAGAACGGGCTTCATGGCGCCGTCCACGACCTTATAGCCGAAGCCGGGCAGCATCACTTTGTCAAAGAAACCCTTAACAATGGCAGGCGCCTCGTTCCACCACACGGGGAAGATGAAGATGACGCGGTCGGCGCCGCGCAGGCTCTCGTGATAGCGGCCGATGAGCGGGTCGAGATACTCGCCGCGGCTGAACATGGCCAGCTCCTGCGGCTGATAGACGGGGTTGAAGCCGTCGGCGTAGAGGTCGAGCACGTCAACCTCGTCGCCCTTGGCGGCGATAGCGGCCTTGACGGTCTCCAGGATGCCGTGGTTGAAACTCTTTTCGTAGGGGTGTGCGTACACCACAGTTGTCTTGCTCATATTTCTTTTTCTAAGGGATAGTAACGTGTTGATTGTCAGAGGAGTTTGAGGGCGATTGCTGCGCAGGCCTCGGCGTCGGCGAGGGCGTGATGGTGGTTCTCCAGGTCATATCCGCAGGCGGCGGCGGTGACGTGGAGCTTGTGGCACGGCAGGCGCAGCTTGGCTCGCGAGGCACGGAGCGTGCACAGGAAGCTATAGCCGGGATAGTCCATGCCGTAAGCTGCAAAGACAGCGCGAAGGCATCCCTGGTCGAAGGGGCTGTTGTGGGCCACGAGCGTCAGGCCGCGCAGGCGTTCCTCGACCTGCGCCCACACCTCGGGAAACTCCGGCGCGTCGTCGGTGTCGGCGCGCATGAGGCCGTGGATGGCCGTGGTGAACGAGGAATAATAGTTGGGCGTGGGGCGGATAAGGCTGTAGAAACGGTCGACAATCTCGCCGTTTCGCACAATGACGATGCCCACGCTGCAAACGCTGCAGCGCTGTCCGTTGGCAGTCTCAAAGTCGATTGCTGCGAAGTCTTTCATACCGCAAAATTACGCATAATCCCTGACAATGCCAAATCGCGGGCGTCAGAGCGAGAGGACGTTTGCCGAGGCCGTGAGGGTGTCGATGACGAGGAGTCGCGCGATGAGAGGCGTGCCCACGCCGGTCAGGATTTTGAGGATTTCAGCCGCCTGGGCTGTGGCCGCCATCCCTGCCGCGGGACCGAAGACACCGGCTGCGGCGCAGGGCCGCATCTCGGCGAGCGAAGAGCCACCGGCGGCACAGGCGGCGCCGGGAGCGACGTCACCGAAGATGTCGGCGAACGAGGGGTGACCGGGGGCGGTGACGGTGACCTGGGCGGTGTACGCGTCAACGCCGGCTGTCACGCAGGGGAGTCCCGCGTCGCAGACCAGGCGCGAGAGGGTGTGCTTGGAGGCGGCATTGTCGGTGCAGTCCGCCACGACGTCGACGTTCTCGAGCAGCGCGGGCAGCGTGCGCGCGGTGACCATGGCAACGACGGGCGTGGCCGTAATCTCCGAGTTGAGCGCACGCAGGCGGCTGCAGAGCGTGCGGGCTTTGCTGTGTCCGGCGTCGGCCTCGGTGTAGGCCACCTGGCGCTGGAGGTTGGAGATGTCGACGGTGTCAAAGTCGGCCACGGTGATGTTGCCCACTCCGGCGCCGGCGAGGTAGAGGGCGCAGACGGAGCCTAAGGCACCGGCGCCGACCACCAGCACGCGGCCGGCGCTGATGCACTGCTGCCCCGCCTCGCCCATGCCGGGCAATGCTTTTGTCCTTGAATAACGGTCCATTGTCGGGAAGGCGTCAGCGGTCAAAGACGGCGTCCCAGTCTTTCCACACGGGGTCGTAGCCGTGGGCGCGGATCGAGGCGGTGACGTCGACGGGACGGCGCGAGTCGGTTACCGCGAACTGCTCGAGCGCCTCCGGCGTGGAGGCATAGCCGCCGGGCTCCGTCTCCGAACCGGCGCTCATCGAGGTGACGCCCAGCGAGAGCATATTGTCGCGGAAGTCGGGTTTCTCGCGCGTGGAGTAAGAGATGTCGACCTCGTGGTCGAAGATGCGGAAGGCGAAGGTGACCTGCGCCAGCTGGCGGTCGCTGATGACCACGTTGGGCTGATAGCCGCTCTCGGACGGGCACATGCGCGGGAAGTTGATGCTGTAGCGCGTGCGCCAGTAATTGCGCTGGAGATAGCGCAGGTGGCGGCCCATCATCACCAGGTCGGTACGCCAGTCGGGGTCGAGGCCGATGAGCACGCCCATGCCGATTTTGTGGACGCCGGCGCGGCCCATGCGGTCGTAGCCGTTGAGGCGCCAGTCGTAGAACGACTTGATGCCGCGGGGATGGAACGTATTGTAGTTCTCGCGATGGTATGTCTCCTGAAAGCAGACGACGCCGTTGAGGCCTTCCTCGACGAGGCGCTTGTACTGTGCTGTGCGCATGGGCTGTACCTCGATGGTGAGGTTGTGGAAATAGGGACGGCACACGCGCAGGACGTCGGCGAAATACTCAACACCGCAGATCGAGGGGAACTCGCCGCTGACGATGAGCAAGTTCTCGAACGGACCGAGGCGGCGGATGGCCTTGCACTCGTTCTCGACCTGGTCCATGGTCAGGATGGTGCGCTTGCTCTTGTTGTGATGGTTGAAGCCGCAGTAGACGCAGCAGTTCGAGCAGGCATTGCTGACGTACATGGGTATGTACATGGAGATTGTCTTGCCGAACTTCTCCTGGGTGAAGCGGCGGCTGAGGACAGCCATGTCCTCGAGGTATGGCGCGGCGGCATCGGAGAGGAGCACCAGCAGCTCTTCGGGCGTGAGCTGCCGCACGTTGGCGGCGGCGACGCCCAGCACGCGCTCGACGTCGGCGGCCGTCACCTTATCGAACGCGGCAGTGGTGCCCTCCCACGAGTATTCGCCGATGATGTCGGCGAAGCCCGACCGGTCATCGGGGTCGCTGTGAAGTTTCAGTCGGTCTTTGATTTCACTCATACTTGCATTTTTTGTTGACATCCTGGGAGATGCGCATGGCGCAGAAGTTGGGGCCGCACATGGTGCAAAAGCGGTCGTCGGCATCGCCGGTGGTCTTGCGGTCAGCCAGGTAATAAGAGCGTGCGCGCTCGGGGTCGAGAGAGAGGTTGAACTGGTCTTTCCAGCGGAATTCGAAGCGTGCCTTCGACAGAGCGTTGTCGCGGATGGCGGCGCCGGGATACTGCTTGCCCAGGTCGGCGGCGTGAGCGGCTAACTTGTAGGTGATCACGCCCTCGCGGACGTCTTCGAGGTTGGGCAGCGAGAGGTGCTCCTTGGGGGTCACATAGCAGAGCATGGCCGTGCCGTACATCGCAATCTGGGCGCCGCCGATGGCGGAGGTGATGTGGTCGTAGCCGGGGGCGATGTCCGTGGTGAGCGGGCCGAGGGTGTAGAAGGGTGCCTCGTGACATTTGTCGAGCTCGCGGTCCATGTTCTCCTTGATCTTGTTCATGGGCACATGGCCGGGACCTTCGATCATCACCTGCACGTCGTGCTCCCAGGCGCGGGTGCAGAGTTCGCCCAGCACGTCCAGTTCGAGGAACTGGGCGCGGTCGTTGGCGTCGAAGGTGGAGCCGGGACGCATGCCGTCGCCGAGCGAGATGGCCACGTCGTATTTGTTGAGAATCTCGCAGATTTCGTCGAAGTGGGTGTAGAGGAAGCTCTCGCAGTCGTGGGTGACGGCCCATTCCACCATGATCGAGCCCCCGCGCGAGACGCAACCGGTGAGGCGCTCTTTGATGAGCTCGGCGTGGGCGCGGAGTGCGCCGGCGTGGATGGTGAAATAGTCGACGCCCTGCTCGGCCTGCTCGATGAGCGTGTCACGGTAAATCTCCCAGGTCAGGTCTCGGACCGAACCGTTCACCTTTTCGAGCGCCTGGTAGATGGGCACTGTGCCGACGGGGACGGGACAGTTGCGCACGATCCACTCGCGCGTTTCGTGGATGTTGTCGCCAGTGGAGAGGTCCATGAGCGTGTCGCCGCCCCAGTAGCAGCTCCACACGGCCTTGGCTACCTCTTCCTCTATGCCGGAGGAGAGGGCCGAGTTGCCGATGTTGGTGTTGATTTTCACGCTGAAGTTGCGGCCGATGATCATGGGCTCGGCCTCGGGGTGGTTGATGTTTGCGGGGATGATGGCGCGGCCGGCGGCAATCTCCTGGCGCACGAACTCGGGCGTGACATAGCTCTTGATGCCGCGTGCGGCGTTGTCGAGGTTCTCGCGGATGGCCACGTACTCCATCTCGGGAGTAATCATGCCTTGGCGGGCATAGTACATCTGCGTCACGCGGCGCCCTTCGCGGGCCACGCGCGGCGCCAGCAGGCGGGGGAAGCGGATGGCGTCGAGGCTTTTGTCGGCCAGGCGCTGGCGTCCGTAGGCGCTGGTGATTTCGGCGAGCTGCTCGGTGTCGTCGCGTTCGGCCACCCAGCTCTCGCGGATGCGCGGCAGGCCGGCGTTCACATCGAAGTGGAAGTCGGGGTCGGTGTAGGGGCCGCTGGTGTCGTAAACGGTGACGGGCTCGTTGGGATGCTCAACGCGCTTGCCGTTCTCAATGGTGACGGTCGGATACTGATTGATGCGACGCATGGCCACGCGGATGGGGTGGAGCACGCCGTCAACGTAAATCTTCTCTGAATTGGGATATGACGAAACGTCGATATTTCCTATGTTCATGGCGGGTTTATGTCAGTTTAAAAGAATAAGATTCAATGGGTTATGAGAGGAAAGAGGTGAGGGGCGAAGACGCCTGTGCATGGCGGAAGACGGCGCCGGGGCCGGCGAGGCGTCCCATGCGACCGGCCTCAACGGCCTTGGCAAAGGCGCGGGCCATCTCGACGGGGTCGGTGGCTACGGCGATGGCGGTGTTCACGAGCACGGCGTCGGCACCCATCTCCATGGCGTCGGCGGCGTGTGAGGGCAGACCCAGGCCGGCGTCGACGACAACGGGCACGCGACTCTGCTCGATGATAATCTCCAGGAGCGAGCGTGTGAGCAGGCCCTTGTTGGTGCCGATGGGAGCGCCGAGGGGCATGACGGCGGCGGCGCCGACCTCCTCGAGGCGTTTGCACAGCACGGGATCGGCCTGGATATAGGGGAGAACCGTGAAGCCGTCGCGGGCCAGCTCTTCGGTGGCGCGAAGGGTCTCGATGGGGTCCGGGAGGAGATATTTGGGGTCGGGGTGTATTTCCAGTTTGATGAAGTTGGTGCCGAAGATTTCGCGGCTCATCTGCGCGGCCATCACTGCCTCGCGGGCGTCGCGGACGCCGCTGGTGTTGGGCAGAAGCTGAACGTGCTCGCGGTTGATGTGGGTGAGCATTTCGTCGGTGGCCTCGTTCATCATGTTCACGCGCTTCATGGCCACGGTAATCATCTGTGAGCCCGAAGCCTTGATGGCCTCGAGCATAACGTCGGGCGACGAGAATTTGCCGGTGCCCACAAAGAGGCGCGAGGTGAACTCGCGGTCGCCGATTTTCAGAGTGTCTTTATTCATTTTTATATAATTGCTTAAGAATTTCTTGTGTAGCGGCAACGCGGTTGGCGGCCGCGGCGATGGCGCCGCTGACGGCCACGCCGGTGTTACCCGTGGGGTCGAGAGAGAGGATGGGGCGGACGTCATCGGCCGTCACGCCGCCGATGACGACGATGGGCGCGGAGTATCCGCCGGCGCGCACCTGACGGATGATGGCGGCGATGCCGTAGGCGCCCAGCACGGGAGCGAGGCGCTGCTTGGTGGCGGTGAAGCGCCAGGGACCTACGCCCAAATAGTCGGCGGCAGTGGTGCTCCCCACCCCTTTGGCCTGCTCCATGGTGTTGACTGTCAGGCCGATGATTTTGTCAGGGCCCAGTATTTCGCGGGCCTCGCTGACAGGCATATCGGTCTGGCCGAGGTGGACGCCGTCGACGCCGGGCATGCACGCCAGCTCGACGTGGTCGTCGACGATGAGGGTGACGCCCTTGTCGCGGCACAGCGGGGCGAGTGCTTCGAGCACCATGGCCACGCGCACTGCGGGCGTACTCTTCATGCGCACCTGCACCCACCGGCATCCGCCTGCGATGGCGCCGCGGGCCTGTTCGATGGTGGCCGCCGCGTTGGGGGCGTGCGTGACAAACTGCAGCATGGGGCGCGGGGCTCTGAAGTGTCCGAGCATGGCGGCGCCGACGAATCCGGCCTCCTCCAGTTCGGCGAATTTGTCGGGGGTGACGCCGCCGAGGGCCACGACGTGACGCTGCTTAAGGGCCTCACGCAAAGCTTTGTCCGTCAGCGCGAAAGCCGAGCGATAGCCTTCCTTGGAAATGCTGTCAAATATGGGCGACAGAAAGACATAGTCGGAGGTGGTGTCGGCCATGACCTCCCCGAGCGTATGACACGAGCGCGAGACCGTTCGCCCGGTCAGGTCGAGGGCTTTTGCGGCCTCTTGGTTGCGCGCGTTGAGGTGGACGCCCACTCCGGGAAATTCCGTAGTCAGCTCCACCGCGTCGTGCAGACTGAGACGCGGATAAAGACCAACAGGAATAGCCTCGAGCACGCGGCGCACGGTCGCGGCGTCCACGCCGGGATAGCGCAGATGCACGCGGTCAGCACGGCCGTCGCGGAGCAGCGACGTCAGACGCGCGCCCTCGTTGGGGGCGGGCACGGGCGTGGTGATGGCTATGGTCAGAAACTTGTCAGCCGCCATACGCCGCTTTGATTATCAGCACTTTATCACCGCCGTTGAGGACCGTCGCGTCCCAGTCGGCCCGGCGTATCACGCGGCCGTTGACGGCCACGGCGCTGCCCGAGGGTCCGAGGCCCTGAAGGTCGGCGAGAGCTCGCACTGTCAGGGCGTCCTCAACTTCGGTGGGATTGTCGTTTATTATGATAGTCATGTCAATTCACTGTATTTCAGGTACATTATAGAAGTGGCACATGGGGCCGTGACCGTGCCAGCGGCTGTCGTCGGCGCCGGCGCGGATGGCCTCAGTGAGATAGTTCTTGGCATATTGGATTGCGAGGTCCAACGTCAGACCCTTGGCGAGGCCGGCGGCGATGGCCGAAGAGAATGTGCAGCCGGTGCCGTGGGTGTTGGCGGTGTCGACGAAGGGTGCGCGGTACACGCGCTCCTCGTGGGGATGGTTGCGGTAGAGAGTATCCACAGCCATGTCGCGGGTGTCGCCCACAGGGTGGCCGCCCTTGATGATGACAGCGGCGGCGCCGCAGTCGAGCATGGCTTCGGCGGCGCGGCGCTTGCTCGGCTCATCGGCGATTTTCACGCCGGAGAGGAGCTCGGCCTCCGGCACATTCGGCGTGACGAGCGTGGCCGGCGGAAAGAGGCAGTCGCGGATGGCGGCAGGGACTGAGTCGGCGGCCAGGGCGTCGCCGCTGGTGGCCACGCAGACGGGGTCTACCACAATGTTCTCCAGCGAGTTAACGCGCAGAAAGTCAGCGACAATGCGCACACATTCCACCGTGGGGAGCATTCCGATTTTCACCGCATCGGGGCGCACGTCTTCAATCACGGCCTGCAACTGCCCCCGCAGGAGGTCGGCGTCGACGGCGCGATAGGAGCGCACTCCGAGGGTGTTCTGAGCCGTCACGGCGGTGATGGCCGTCATGGCATAGGTGCGTAACGCCGTGCATGTCTTTATGTCAGCCTGGATTCCCGCACCGCCGATACTGTCCGAGCCGGCAATAATCAGCACAGTGCGATATGCTTGCTTTTGGTTGGTCTCACAAATCATATTGCAAAAATACAAAATTCCGTTCTAATAAGCAACATTATTTATAGCAAGAGAGTTTACGGCGCCCGGCGAACGTGCGCGGGAAACGGCATGACAGGCGCCGGCGCCATGCGTCGCGCGGCAAGCAGCCGGGCGACGACAGCGAAAACAGCGGGTGCAAGTGTCATAAATTCCGCGAGTTAGGATTCTTTAACATATTTTGCCCCAAATTTATCCCCATTTTTATTGTTCTGTGGGGATAATTGTGTAAATTTGCCGTACGATACCGGCCGAAAGACATCGGGCCGAACGGGGGTGGCTATCCCCCTCCCCGCTCACGCCGCCGTCTTCCGCGCCACGCCGCCTTAAAACACAGAACCGTCTTTTCACCATAAAAACCGACTCATAACAAAAACTCCTTTAATATTATATTAGTATGGATATTAACAATATCATGACCAGCCTGGAGGCCAAGCACCCGGGCGAGAAAGAGTATCTGCAGGCAGTACGCGAGGTGCTCATGTGTGTTCAGGACGTGTATAACCAGCACCCCGAATTCGAGCGCAACAAAATTGTTGAGCGCATGGTGGAGCCTGACCGTATCGTCACTTTCCGCGTGACCTGGATTGACGACAAAGGCGAAGTTCAGAACAACATAGGCTACCGCGTTCAGTTCAACAATGCCATTGGCCCGTACAAAGGCGGCATCCGTTTCCACGCCTCAGTGAACCTCTCAATTCTCAAATTCCTGGGCTTTGAGCAGACCTTCAAAAACGCTCTGACCACACTGCCCATGGGCGGCGCAAAGGGCGGCTCCGACTTCTCACCCCGCGGCAAGAGCGACCGTGAAATCATGGCCTTCTGCCAGGCATTCATCCTCAACCTGTGGAAGAACCTGGGTCCCGACCGCGACGTTCCCGCCGGCGACATCGGCGTAGGCGGCCGCGAAGTGGGCTACATGTACGGCATGTACAAAAAGCTGGCCAACCAGTGCACCGGCACATTCACCGGCAAGGGCCTCAGCTTCGGCGGCTCGCTGGTGCGTCCCGAGGCAACCGGTTTCGGCGCTCTCTACTTCGTTCAGAGCATCCTCAAAACCAAAGGCGAGGACGTCAAAGGCAAGACCATAGCTATCTCCGGCTTCGGCAACGTTGCCTGGGGCGCTGCCCTGAAGGCCACCGAACTCGGCGCTAAAGTCGTGACCCTCTCCGGCCCCGACGGATACATCTACGACCCCGCCGGCCTCAATGCCGAGAAGATCAACTATATGCTGGAGCTCCGCGCTTCCGGCAACGACATCGTCGCTCCCTATGCCGACAAATTCCCCGGCTCAACATTCTTCCCCGGCCGCAAACCCTGGGAGCAGAAAGTTGACATCTGCCTGCCCTGCGCAACTCAGAACGAGGTGAACGGCGAAGACGCCAAGCAGATCATCGCCAACGGCGTGAAGCTCGTTGCCGAGGTTTCGAACATGGGCTGCACCCCCGAAGCCATCGACACCTTCCTGGCCGCTCGCATCATCTACGCTCCCGGCAAGGCCGTGAACGCCGGCGGTGTCGCCACCTCCGGTCTCGAGATGAGCCAGAACGCCGAGCACCTGCAGTGGTCCGCCGAGGAAGTTGACCGTCGCCTCCACGAGATCATGGCCAACATCCACCAGCAGTGCGTTGAGCACGGCACCGAGCCCGACGGCTACATCAACTACATGAAGGGCGCCAACATCGCCGGCTTCATGAAGGTTGCCAACGCCATGATGGGCCAGGGCGTTTACTAATCAGTAATCACCGCGGGGCACGCGCCCCGTTCCATCCACAAAAAAGTCGGAGACATCCCCCACCCTCGGGGAATGTCTCCGACTTTTTTATGCTCTTGTTTATGACTATGGATGTCACCGGGTTGCGGTGGTGTCTGCGGCGGTGGAATCGGCATGCGCGGGCTGGGCGGGACGCACGGCGGGCAGCGGGTCGAGGAGCGAGCGGATGCGTCCGCGGCCAAGGCCGAAGAGGTTGTCGAAGTCGCGTTTGTACATGATGCCGACGCCCTGGGTGGTCTGCGCCGTGCGCAGATAGTAGTTCTGGTCGTTGTAGCGGTTGTAGGCCTTCAGGCGCCATGTGCCCGAGTTGTTGAGCAGGTACTCGATGTCGACGTCGCCGATGAACTGATTGGTGCCGGCCATGTTGCTGCGGTCGCGGTATCCGAAGTTGCCGTTCATGCGCAGGCGGTTGTTGAAGAGCGTTCCGCTGAGGGCCACATCGACCTCCACATCGGAGAAGTCGCCGCGGTCCGAGCGCACGTTGGGCGCGATGCTGAGGTTGTTGCTGAGCTTACCCAGCATGCTTGCCAGCTGCGACGACAGCGTGGACGAGGCCACGGAGAAGAGTTCGTTGCCCTTGGTGGTCTGCATGTAATCGGGTGTATAGAAGCGGTTTAGCGCCAACAGATAGATAATCTGACGATTCATCATCTCCTCGGTGGAGATGATTGCCTTCACCTTTCGGTCGATATCGGAGGAGAGCGTCGGGAACTCGAGGTCGAAGGAGACGTCGGGCTGACGCATGTCGCCGCGCGCCATGAGCACGGCGTGGACGGGCACGTTGGTGCGGGCCAGGTCGCGGTCGCTGAGGAAGCTTTCGTCGAGGTCGGAGAGGTTGGCGTTGACGTTGTAGACGGCCTTGATGTCGAGGTCGGCCGCGTAGGGGTCGCCGGTGAAGGTGATGGAGCTGCCGTCGCTGATTGTGAAGTCCTTGACGATGATGTCCTGGAGGGTGAAGTTGTACTTGCCGCGGTCGATGGTGTAGGCGCCGTACATGCGCAGGTCGTTGCCGGCCGAGGCATATTTCATGCGCAGGTTGCCCTTGCCGTAGCAGTTTATCTCGTCGCCGCCCACGGGGTCCATGACCAGGACGATGTTGGCGTCCGGGGTGATGTCGACATTGAAGTCCATATTGTAGTCCGACGGGCGGTCGGCCACCTTCTGCTTGTTGCGCTGGCGTTCGAGGTAGGCGCGCACGGCGGGCGGCAGCGTGTTCTCGGTGTCGACGGTGTCGGCCGCGGCCTTGGGCGTGACGTCGCGGAACTGGATGAACGTGTAGTCGTCGGCCTCCTCGGTGTCGGAGAGGACGAAGGTGAATTTTGAGCCGCGGGCCGTGCGCATGTCGGCGCCTATGTTCACCACGCCGGGCTCGCCGGTGATGGTTGCCGAGCCGTTGCCGAGGATGTGGCCGTACCAGATGGGGCTCTTGGCGGGGCCGACATCGTAGACGAGCAGGTCGCGGGCATCGGTCACACGGAAGTCGAAGACGGGGTTGTGGAAATAGTCGTGGCGCACGAAGCCGTTGAGGCGGGCGGTGCCTTTGCCGGCGTCGCGGAGAGTGATGTTGTCGATATCGATGACGCCCGGGCGGATGTGAACGCTGTCATTTTCAGCGTAATACCATGTGTTGGTGAAGTCGATCTTCAGGCCAACGCGCTCGGCCAGGAGGTCGCCGGTGAGGTCGATGTACTTGAAGGTGCCGAACAGATGGGCACGGCCCGAGGCATAGCCCTCGACGTCGGCGGCGAAGGCACTCATGAAGGGCTTGAGGAAGCCGATTTTGATGTGGTTAGCGTCGAAGTTGATGTCGAGGCGTTCGCCTGCCGGGGTGATTGAGCCCCAGATGCGCGAGGTCTTGCCGCCCGGCTCGGTCACGTCGGCGTCGAGCAGCACTTTCTTCTGAACGGCATCGTAGCTGGCGCGCACATCGGCGTCGCCGAGCACGCAATAGTTGTAGCTTATATCCTTGACATGCAGGTCGTTGCAGTAAATCTCGGGCGCCGAGCCGAAGAGATTCCGGACGACGGCGTTGCCCGTTGCCTCGCCGCCGATGAGAGCCTTGTCAATGTCGAGGGTCTCGAAGATTTTGACCGTGCGGATGTTCATGAGGTTGATGTCGAGCTGAGTGTCAGGATCGTCGGTAGCCCGGCCGTCGATGTGGATGGCCTGGTTTCCACTGCGCATCACGAAGTCGGAGACTTTCAGGTCTTTGGGACGCCAGGAGATGTGCGACGGAGCGATTGACCACGACTCATCGCCGAAGATGATGTCGCTGCGGTTGAAGCTGACATCGGCGGTGAGGGCGCCGTCGGTGCGTCCGAGGAGCGTCGAGAATCCTATGTCGCCGCTGATAGGTTTGGCTCGCTCGATGACCCAGTTGATTTTCGAGTCGACGCGGTTGGCCGCGGCGGACAGGTTTGCCACAAGGCCCATGGGGCCTTTCTGCGTTGGAATGTGCGTGGTCACGTAGATCAAGCCGCGGCCGTCCTCACGGCTGAGCTCGGCGTTGAGCGCCGTATTGTCAATGATTTTGTCGCCCTGCTGGAGGTACTGCGCGTCGAGATTCAGCGAGAGCAGGCCCGCCGCGCCGTCCATGCTTCCGTCGAGGGTGACTGGATAGACAATGCCGACGGGCAGTTTGGCCAGCAGCTGATGGGCGTCTGTGGTGGGCACGGTGAAGCGGAACGTGAAGTTGTTGCAGTCGCCGGCGTGCTCGCCGTGGCGGGCGGCATCGGCCGGGAAGAGGGCGGGCATGACGGAGGCGATGATGGAGCGCGCCTCGGGGAAGAGCGTTGTGAGATTGATGTTGCCGTCGATGGCGCCGGAGAGGATGTCGCTCTCGAGTGAGATATGGTTCGGAGCGGTGCGCGTGTCGACCGTAACGGCCAGATTGTCAAGCTGAAGAGGCTCTTTGTGGCCGGATGCGAAGTCGACGCGAAGGTTGTTGCAGTTGACCGTTGCGTCCATGGGGCGGTCAGGACGGCCGTTGACCGTGGCTGTGAGGTTCCCGTTGAAGATGTACGGGGCAATGGCCGGCACGCCTGTTGCGGCGCCGCTGACGTTGGCGAGCGATGCCTCGAGGTTCACGGCCGGAGATTCGGGATTATAATTGCCGGTGGCACTGAGTGTTACGTTGCCGACGGAGTTGTTCATATCGAGATCGACGGTAAAGTCGCGGCCCTGTGTGGCGGTGGCGCTGAGGTTCAAACCGCCAAAGTCACGGCCGTTGTAGACGAACACGGGCATGGTCAGGTCGAGCTCGCCGAAGGGAACGCCGGCGCCGACGCTGCCGTTGGCGCGGACATCGGCGGTGAGCAGTCCGAGCTGGCTGTTGCCGGTGAACTCGCCGAGGTTCAGGCTCTCGATTTTTGCCTGAGCATCAACGGTGTAGGCGCCGGCGGCATTGCGCACGGCCGAGCCCATGGCGTCCACGGAGCCGGATGATGTGCGCGCCTCAACCTTGCCCGAGAAGTCGTTGACGGTGCCGGTGAGCGTGGCTTTGAGCGAGACATTTCCTGCGGCGGCAAAGGGGCGGCTGAGTTTGTCGCGCGTCTGAACGGGCAGCAGTCCCAGCACTTCGCCGAAGGCTGCGGCGGGGCAGACGGCGGAGACGTTGAGCACCTCGGCGTTCAGGT
Source organism: Bacteroidales bacterium (assembly GCA_004552485.1). Taxonomy (GTDB): domain Bacteria; phylum Bacteroidota; class Bacteroidia; order Bacteroidales; family Muribaculaceae; genus CAG-873. Next base: position 16,830 of record SFOH01000004.1, read on the forward strand.
CTTTCAGCGGGCCCTGCTGACGGTGCTCGAGCACATTGCCAAGGCCACGGACATTGCCGTCGACATGGAGCTCGAAAGGCGAGGCATAGCGCTTGGTAGAGACATTCAGCGAGCTGACTGCCAGGTTGTTGAGCACGCCGCCAATCTCGAAGTCGATGTAAACGGGCGTGTCGAAACCGCGGAGCACAGGTGCGAAGACGGTGAAGTCGGCGGGAGTGACGTGACTGCCTTTTTTGAGGACGAGGGTGACGGGCGTGGTCCGGCCCAGCGCTTTAAGCTGGTCGATTTTCTCGAAAGTGAAGTCGAGCGGCTGGAAGGAGAGCTCGGAACCGGGAGTCTTGACGCGCAGGCCGTCGACGCTCAGCGATGTGGGCGTGTATTTCACGCGCGCTTCGAGGCCGGAGACGACGAGTCCGCTCTCTTCGCGGCAGGTAAAGTCCTGAAGGTCAACGCGAACGTCATGGTTGGAGAGGCGCGGTAGATAGGCTGTGAGACCCAGGCCGGCGATGGCAATGTGGCGCGCGTTGAAACGGCCGGGCGTGCGGGGCGCGTCGAGGACATCGTATGTGGCCGAGGCGTTGGAGATATTGACGGTGCTGATGGCCAGGGAGAAAGGCTTCTCTTCTTTTTTCTCTTTCTTGGTGAGGCGTTTGATGATGCCGTCGATGTTGAGGGGCGACGCGGCGTTCTTGCGGTAGAGGCGGGCGGTGAGGCCTTCGATGTCGACATAGTCGATGACGATGCGGCCGGTGACCAGGAAGTGCATGAGCTCGAAGCGCGCCGAGACATGATGGATGGCGGCAGCTTTCACGCCATAATCGTCTTCGGCTGATATATTTCTGACTTCCAGGCGGTTGAAAGGCGTGAACTCGACAGACTCGATGTTCACGCGCGTGCCCAACAGCCTGGTCAGCTCGGTCTCGGCGGTGGAGCGCAGCATCTCCTGGCCCCATGGCGTTGAGAGGGCCACGTACACAGCGAACGGCACTGCCACCATGAGGATGAGCAGCGTGAACACCACGGCACGGAAAATCTTATAAGCTGTCTTCACTTGCAGAGACTGAATGGTTAAGCGTTTTCAACCTGCAAATATACGCAATTTCTCGCAAAAAAGCCGCATTAAAACAATCATTAACGCTCGCAACAAATCGGGCCGCCAATACGCCGGGAGCCGCCACCCCGTCGCGAGCCGTTCGTGCGGCGTGCGCTGAAAGGTGGCGGCTCCAAAGGCCGACATGGCGGATGAGCCGGGCGCTGAGCCCGCGGGGTCAGCCGCCGAAGTTGTCGTAATGAATCGAGGCGGGGTCTACGCCAAGCGAGTCGAGCATCTTGTTGACCGCGGCGGACATGGGGCCGGGGCCGCACATGTAGTACTCAATATCCTCAGGATCAGGATGATTCTTGAGGTAGGTGTCGTAGATGACCTGATGCACGAAGCCGGGCGTGTACTTGATACCGGCCTTGTCGGCAGCGGGGTCGGGGCGGTCGAGGGCGAGGTGGAAGTGGAAGTTGGGGAACTCCTTCTCCAGAGCCAGGAAGTCGTCGAGATAGAACACCTCGTTGAGGGCGCGGGCGCCGTAGAAGTAGTTCATGACGCGGTCGGTGCAGTGGAGCGTCTTGGTCATGTACATGATCTGGGCGCGGAGAGGAGCCATGCCGGCGCCGCCGCCGATCCACATCATCTCGGCCTTGGAGTCGACGATGGGATGGAAGTCGCCGTAGGGGCCGGAGATGCGCACTTTGTCGCCGGGCTTGAGGGTGAAAATGTAGGACGAGGCGATGCCTGGCATTACGTCCTGGAAACCGACCTGGGGCTTGGGCTTGAAGGGCGGCGTAGCGATGCGCACGGTGAGCATGATGAGGTCGCCTTCGTCGGGATAGTTGGCCATGGAGTAGGCGCGGACGGTCTCCTCTGTGTTCTTGCACTTGAGGGTGAAGAGGCCGAATTTCTCCCACGCGGGGAGGTATTCCTCGCCGATGAGGGCCTTGTCGATATCCTTGTCGTAGTCCATCTCGAAGGGCGGAATCTTGATCTGGGCGTATGAGCCGGGGAGGAAGTCCATGTGCTCGCCGGGGGGCAGGGCCACGATAAACTCTTTGATGAATGTGGCGACATTGCGGTTGGAGATGACCTCGCACTCCCACTCCTTGACGGAGAGGACGGATGCGGGCACCTGAATGCTCATGTCCTGCTTCACCTTCACCTGACATCCCAGGCGCCATCCCTCCTTGATTTCCTTGCGGGAGAAATGGACAGTTTCGGTGGGGAGAATCTCGCCGCCGCCGCTGAGCACGCGGACACGGCACTGGCCGCAGCTGCCTTTTCCGCCGCAGGCGCTGGGCAGGAAGACGTCCTTGGCAGCCAGCGTGGACAGCAGCGAGCCGCCGGCCTCGGCCGGAATCTCGGTCTCATTGTTGACGGTGATGACCACGTCGCCGCTCTTGACCATGAACTTCTTGGCAATCAGGAGCATGGCCACAAGCAGCAGTGTGATGATGAGGAATACGGCCACGCCGGTGACCACGGTGAGGGTGGAGGCGGATGCCGCGATTATTAATGGTATCATGTGCATGGCGGTCAGATTTTAATGCCGAGGAAGCTCATGAAGGCGATTCCCATGAGGGCTGTTATTATAAATGTTATGCCGGTTCCGCGTAGGGGAGCGGGGATGTTGTTGTGGCTGTCGAGGCGTTCGCGGATAGCGGCGATGGCCACGATGGCGAGGAGCCAGCCGAGGCCCCAGCCGAGGCCGGCGCAGACGGCGGTGCCGATGCCGGGGAAGTCGCGCTGCTCCATGAACAGGGAACCGCCGAGGATGGCGCAGTTCACGGCTATCAGCGGCAGGAAGATGCCCAGCGAGGCATAGAGCGCCGGCGCGTATTTCTCAACGGCCATCTCCACGAGCTGCGTCATTGAGGCGATGACGGCGATGAACATGATCAGGCTCAGGAAGCTGAGGTCGACTGTCGCATACTCGGCGCCCAGCCACGCCATGGCGCCGGGACGCAGCACGTAGGTCTCCAGCAGGTAGTTGATAGGCAGCGAGATGGTGAGCATAAAGGTCACGGCCACGCCCAGTCCCAGCGCTGTCTTCACGTTCTTGCTCACGGCAAGGAACGAGCACATACCCAGGAAGTAGGCAAATATCATATTGTCGATGAAAATCGACCGGATAAACAGATTGAAGTTCTCCATTATATCGTTCTGTTAGATTTTACTGACAAAAATGTGGGTTCAGCTCTCCTGGAGGTCTTTGTTGCGCGAGCGGTGCACCCAGATGATGCAGGACACGACAATGAGGGCCATGGGCGGGAGAATCATGAGGCCGTTGTTGGCATAACCGGCATCGTAGAAGCACTGGGGCACAACCTGGTAGCCCAGGAGCGTTCCCGAGCCGAGGAGCTCGCGGAAGAATGCCACGATGACGAGGATGATGGCATAGCCCAGGCCGTTGCCGACGCCGTCGAGGAAGGCCGGCCAGGGTTTGTTACCCATGGCGAAGGCCTCGAGGCGACCCATCAGGATGCAGTTGGTGATGATGAGGCCGATGAACACCGAAAGCTGTTTGCTGACATCGTAGGCGTAGGCCATAAGCAGCTGATTAACAATGACAACGAGGCCGGCCACAACCACGAGCTGCACGATGATGCGCACCGAGGTGGGAATGGTTTTGCGGATTAACGAGACAATCACGCAGGCGAAGGCCAGCACGGCGACGACCGACAGGCCCATCACGATGGCCGGCTCGAGTTTGGCCGTCACAGCCAGCGCCGAGCAGATGCCCAGGATTTGGACTATGACAGGATTGTCCTTTGACAGAGGGTTGAACAGCACTTTGCTGTTGCTTATCTTTTCTGACATATTCTTCTAATTTTCAGCGTATTGAATGAGACGTCAGTGTTTCAGTTTCTCGAGATAGGCTTGATAGGGCAGCAGGCAGTCGTGGAGCATGGTGCTGACGCCGCGAGAGGTGATTGTGCCTCCCGAGATGCCGTCCACATAGTCCTCGCCGTCAAGGGGTTTCTGGCCTTTCTTGACCACGGCGACGGGCAGGAACTTGCCGTCCTTGAACAGGTGTTTGTTCTCGAACTGGTTTTGGAAGAACGGCTTCTCAATTTCGGCACCGAGGCCCGGGGTCTCGCCCTGGTGGGCGAAGTAGGCGCCGTAGATGGTGCTTCCGTCGGCGTCAACGGCCACATAGCCCCAAATGGGGCCCCACAGGCCGGCGCCGTATACGGGGATGATGTACTTGGTGCCGGCGACGGGGAGAGTGCAGATGTAGACGGGCAGCTGACGCTTGGCGCCATCGGCTATCTTGCTCTGCTCCTGGACGTTGACCGAGAACGCGTCGGTGCCGGTCTCCTCGCCCTGCGAGTTCACGACCGTCTGGGCGGTGATGTATTTGTTGAAGACCTCGCTGACTTTCTGACCCGGCTCGGGCACGATGTGCACCGAAGCCAGAATCTGCTTCATCTTGTCAGCGGCGATGTTCTCGTTCTGGCGGTCTTTCAGGGCCATGGACGTTGCGGCCAGGGCAGTGCCGACGAGAACCACTATTATAATAATGTATATGACGGTGTAAAGGCTGCCTTGTTTCTTCATGATGCGCGGCCCTCCTCGGCCTCAATTTTGTCTTCAGTGGCGTCAAGGGCATTCTCGGCGGCCACGAGACGGCGCTCGCGGCGGCGCACGTTGGCCTGGACGACACACCAGTCAATCAGCGGGGCAAAGACGTTCATGAGCAGCACGGCCAGCATGGCGCCCTCGGGGTAGCCGGTGTTGTAGACACGGATGAGCACGGCAATGATGCCGATGAGGAAGCCGTAGATCCACTTGCCGGTGCGGGTGCGTGCGGCGGTGACGGGGTCGGTGGCCATGAAGACGGCGGCGAAGGCCAGGCCGCCGAACAGCAGCTGGTCGGCCGGATTCAGGTAGGAGCCGGGATATGTCGGCGTCTCGAAGACGTTGGCGATCCAGCCCATGCAGAGCGCTCCGGCAACAACGCTGACGATGATGCGCCAGTCGGCGATGCGCGTCAGCAGCAGGATGGCTGCGCCGATGAGAATGCAGAATGTGGATGTTTCGCCGAACGAGCCGGGGATGAAGCCCCAGAAGGCGTCGGCAGCTGTGATGGCATGGTCGCCCACGCCGGTGAGCGCCACATCGCCGCCCTGAGCCGTGGCTATCTGGCCGAGGGGCGTGGCGCAGGTGAAGCCGTCGGGAACCGTGGGACCTACGCCCAGGATGGGCTGCGTGGCCACGAAGACGTGGTCGCCCGACATCTTGGCCGGATAGGCGAAGAAGAGGAATGCGCGGGCCGTAAGCGCCACGTTCACAATATTATAGCCTGTTCCGCCGAACACCTCTTTGGCGAAGATGACGGCGAAGGCCGTAGCCACAGCCACCATCCACAACGGCGTCTCGATGGGCAGAATCATGGGCAGGATGATGCCCGTCACCAGAAATCCCTCCTGGATCTCTTCGTGGCGCAGCTGGGCGCAGATGAATTCGATGCCCAGACCCACGATGTAGGTTGTGAGCACCATGGGGAGGATGGCCAGCAGGCCGTAGAGCATCATCTCCCAGAAGGGAAATTCGATGGCGCCGGCGGCCAGCCAGTGCTGATAGGCCGTGTTGTACATGCCGAAGAAGAAGCACGGCATCAGCGCCACGATGACGATGGTCATCGTGCGCTTTGAGTCCATGCTGTCATGCACCTGGACGCCCACGGGGCCCGAGGTGTCACGCGGCGTGAACAGGAAGGTATCGAAGCCGTCGTAGACCGAGCGCAGTGAGCTCAGCTTGCCTCCGTAGAAGGCGGGCTTGATGCGATCCATGAATTTGCGTAACGATTTCATTCGTTTATCTGATTGATTTGTTGGGTTTTAGATTTCTTGAAGAAGAAGCGGGACGAGCCTCGGATGCGGGGGCTCACTCCACCTCGTGGCGCAGATAGTCGAGGCCGTTGCGCACCATCTGCTGGAGCGGCTGCTTCGATGAGTCGGCGTACTCGGCCAGGGCGAAGTCCTCGGGAGCGACCTCGTAGATGCCGAGGCGCTCCATGGCGTCGATATTGCCGCTCTGAACGGCCTTGAGCAGATACTCGGGCAGGATGTCCATCGGCACATAGCGCTCGTACTCGCCCGACATGATCATGGCTCGGCGGCCGCCAAGGGTGCGGGCGTCGGGGCTGAACAGGCGGCGGAGCCAGTGTCCGGGGTAAGACGGGCTCACGCTCATCTTCTTGGGCGACATCGAGGCCCAGCCCATGAACTCGTCCTTGTCGGAGCCGTCGGCGATGACGGTCACCTGAGTGTAGGGATAGCGCAGATAGCCGTCTTCGGCCTCGTGCACGCCCGTCAGAACGTTGCCGGCGATGACGCGCACCTTGTGGTCGGCGGCTTTGAGGCGGCCGGCGAGCAACGCATCAAGTTGAGCGCCCATCACTGTCGACGCTACGTAGGGCTTCTCGACCTCCGAACCGGTCACGGCCACTGTCGTCGTGAAGTCGGCGCGGCCGTCGCGGACGATCTTTCCTATTTTATATAATGTGGAGACGTGCATGGTCCACACCTTCTCGCCCTTGTTCACGGGCCGTATGTTCGCAATCTGCACGCCAACCAGCGAGGCGGGATGCGGGCCGGCGACATCGACCATCACGGCGCCGGCGATGTCGGCACACTGAGCGGCCGAGCGGCGCGAGACGAAGATGCGACCGGGGGTCAGCTTCTTCAGCACTTCCACGGCTGCGGCCATGACCGCGGCGTCCTCGGCGGAATAGACGCGCGAGACGGCCAGCGGAGCCGAGTCGAAGGCGGTGACGAAGATGTCGCGGGGACGGTCGGCCGGGTTGGGCACGATGTCGTAGGGACGCTGGCGCATCAGAACCAGCATGCCGGAGTTGGCCAGCATCTGAGCCACCTCCTCGGCGGAGGACTTGGCGGAGACGGCGAACGACGGCGCCTGGGCACCTTCAGCTCCCTTGGCATCCACCACCACGCGCAGAACCTTGCGGCGCTCGCCGCGGACCACGGCGGCGACAGTGCCGGCGACGGGGCTCACCAGCTTCACGGCCTCGCAGTCTTTGTGGTGCATCAGCGGCTGACCGGCGGCGACTACGTCGCCCTCGCGGACATCCACCTTGGCGATAAAGCCGGGGAAATCATCCGGAACCACCGCAGCGCGCTTGCAGTCCACAGCCACGGGCGCCTTCGCCTCGGCGGGGACAGCGCCGGCCAGCGGCAGGTCCAAACCTTTTTTAATCTTTATTTCCATATTTTCAGTATAGAGAGTATTGTCAGTATGTCACGACGTCAGCTAATGCGCCCGGCCGGGCCAAAAGCTCCGGAGCGGCATCGGCACGGCATCCTCAGCCGGCCGCGCCCTCTGCGCATTATCGTGCAAAGATAATAATTATTCCCCAAACACGAGGTAAAATATTTATTAAATTACACATATTTTAATATAAGGAGCGAAAAAAAGCGCGCAAAAAAAATAAATGTGGCCTCGGGCAAGAAAAAATGCCCAAAATATTTTGTAAGTTTAAAACAAAAAAGTAACTTTGCGACTAGTTTTAACAGGAAAATCATTCACCGGCGCGGAGAGCGCCCCCCGAGGGGTGCCCTTTCATAACGACAAAGACAACGTAATCCAACATATCACACACCTTAAACAATACCCCCGTTTAAATCTCCCGCAGTGATAACATAGGATACACCCGGCCACCGACAAGCGTCCTCCCCACCCTCAGCCAATCGCGCCACCCGGGACGCCGACCGCCGGCCACAGACGCCGCCAAAGCGTCACATGACATAGAATTTATTCACCAAACAATCAATTTTATAAACAATTTTCTAATTTTTCTTTTCATCAATTAAAATTATGGAAGCTCAAAAGCCTGCTACCGCTAAAGCCCCCGTGGCTAAAGCCCAGAAACCCAAGTCAAACGCTCCCGGCATCAAGAATGCCTCATGGGTGATTGTTTGCTGCCTCGTTGTGGCAGTTCTCCTGTCACTTTTCTTCTTCGGCAACCCCCGCTACTTTGAGTTCGAGGGTGAAGCCCCCATTTCAATGTGGTTCTTTGACGGCGAGTCAACTCCTAAGGACGGCTCACTGATTGCCACCATCTTCAAGGGCGGTATCATCGTTCCTATTCTTCAGACCCTCTTCCTCACCGTTATCGTTCTCGCCATCGAGCGCGGCATTGCCCTGCACGCTGCCAAAGGTAAAGGCAACATCGCCAAGTTCGTCGAAGGCGTTAAGGCTTGCCTGCAGAAGAACGACATCGCCGGTGCCCAGAAGCTTTGCAAAGAGCAGAAAGGTTCAGTAGCCGCCGTTGTTGCCGCTGCCCTCGTTCGCTACGAAGAAATGGACAAGAACACCGTTCTCTCGAAAGAGCAGAAAGTTGCCACCCTCCAGAAAGAGGTTGAAGAGGCCACCGCTCTCGAGATGCCCGCTCTCCAGCAGAACCTCCCCATCGTTGCTACAATGACCACCCTCGGCACTCTCGTCGGTCTGCTTGGTACCGTGCTTGGTATGATCAAATCATTCTCCGCTCTTGGCGGTGGCGGCGGTGCCGTTGACTCCACCGAGCTGTCAGTAGGTATCTCCGAGGCACTTGTGAACACCGCTTTCGGTATCGCAACCGGTGCTTTCGCTGTTATCTTCTACAACTACTACACCAACAAGATTGACAACCTCACCTACGCTATCGATGAGATTGGTTTCTCCATCGTTCAGACATTCCAGGCCACTCACTAATCCCTATTTACCAGTTTTAACCATCAACTCTAAAAACAAGTAAAACAAGTAAATATGGGAAAAGTAAAAATTAAAAAGAAAAGCACCCTCATTGACATGACGGCAATGAGTGACGTGACCGTTCTTTTGCTTACTTTCTTCATGTTGACTTCGACCTTCCTGACCAAAGAGCCCACAACGGTGCAGACACCGTCGTCCGTCTCCGAGGAAATGATTCCCGCCAAGGACCTTGTCACAGTGCTGGTTTCCAGCCAGGACAAGAACCCCAACGCCGAGAATCCCCTGGCCATCGAAGGTAAAATCTTCCTGTCATTTACCGGTGACTCTGTCATCAGCAGCGAGGCTCTCCGCGAGCAGGTGCTGGCCAACGCAGTCGCCAAGTACAATGAGAAGCATAAGAACCATCCCGTCACCCTGACCCCAAAGATGGTGTCCAACTTCAAGAAATCGAACATGATGGGCACGCCCTTCAGATATCTTGAAGAAGTCCTCAGCATGGATCCCGCCGAGATGGACAAGCTCATGACTGACCTTGCCAATCCCAAAGTCGGAATCCCCATCAACGGAAACAAGGACAAACAGGGCAACCTCAATGACTTCCAGGTGTGGATGTGGGCCCTCGCCAAGATGGCCACGGAAAACCGTGCCGACGCCATCTCCAACGCCGGCCTCGTTGAAGGAACAGATACCCAGAAGATTCGTGACCTCGACATCATCTACAACTCCCTCTACCAGGGACGCGGTATCTCCATCAAAGCCGACAAGGACACACCCTTTGACAAAATCGATGAAGTTTTTGACAACCTGCAGACTATGGGCCTCAACAAGTTCACCCTGCAGACCGCCCTCAAAACTGAAGAAGCAAACCAATAAAGTAAAGTAAACAATGGCACAGATTGAACCCACCGACAAGGGCAAAAAGAAAAAAGGCGCCCAGAAAAAGATGGCTATCCATGTTGACTTTACCCCCATGGTTGACATGAACATGCTTCTGATCACATTCTTCATGCTCTGTACCACCATGATTCAGTCACGCACAATGCAGATCATTCTGCCTTCGAATGACAAGAACATCAAGGAGGAACAGAAGACCCAGGCTGATGCCTCCGAGGCCATCACCCTCATCCTCGACACAGAGTATGACTCTCACAACCTGCCCCTCAAAGATGCCAACGGCAACACCCTCCACCGCATCTTCTACTACGAAGGAATTCCCGACTCAATCAACGCCAACACCGCCGGCAAAAAGGTGGTCTCCAAAGGAGCCATCCAGATTGAGCGCTTCATCCCCGAAGAAGGCGAAGGCAACAAAGGCATCCGTGCAATCCTCCGCGACCGTCACAAAGAGGCTATGGACAACTACGACAAGCTGAAAGCACAATGGCGCAATAAGGAAATCAACAAGCAGCAGTTTGACTCTCTGGCCAAACTCAACGCCACCGATGAGAAACTTAAACACCCCATTGTCATCATCAAACCCGGTCCCAACGCCACTTATGAGTCTCTGATTTACGCAATCGACGAGCTGAACCTCAACCAGGTACGCCGCTATTCTATCCAGCGTCCCGACAAGACTGACTCCGCTCTCATCCGTAAATTCAGCGCCGCGAATCCCTCTCTGAATGTTATGCGTCCTAACGTTCGCTAAGACCTATTGTTTAACCCTTAAAAACTGAAAAGAATTATGGCAAAAGACGTAGATCTTTCATCGAAAGAATGGACTGACATAGTATTCCAAGGTAAGAATAAAGAATTTGGCGCTTACACCCTCCGCGCTGACTCCATCCGCCGTCACACCCTCGCTGTCATCATCGTTGTAGCCGTTCTGGCTATCGTGATGATCCTCCTGTGGATGAAAAACGCCGGCCTCTTCGAGCCTGCTGAAGAAGACGTCAATGCGAACGCCGGTCAGGAACTGACCACCATTGCCGCCGTCGAAGACATCCCCGAAGAAGAGGATCAGCCTCTTGACATCCCCGAGCCCGAGCCCGAGGAAGTTCAGCAGCAAGATGACGTCACCGCTACCCAGGCAGTCACCGAAGTGAAGATTGTCGAGGAAGTGGACAAAGAGAAGCAGATCAAGGACACCGAGGCCGTGCTTGACAACACCGCACAGCTCGGCGCCGAGAACCGCGAAGGTAAAGAAGACGCTACCAAAGAAGCCGTCAAGAAAGAAGTTGTTGAAGAAGCTCCCCCCAAAGTTGTGGAGAAACCCACAGCTCCCGTGGTTAAGGACGAAGGCCCTGTGAACATCGCAATGGTTGAGCAGAAGCCCTCATTCCCCGGCGGTGACGCCGCCATGTACCAGTGGCTGAGCTCCAACATCAACTATCCCGCAGCCGCTTCTGAAGAAGGCGTTCAGGGTAAAGTAACCGTACAGTTCATCGTTGAGCGCGATGGCCACATCTCCGGCGTGAAAGTCGTTCGCGGCAAACACCCCGCTCTCGATGCCGAGGCAAAACGCGTTGTCAGCAAGATGCCCAAATGGACACCCGGCCGTAACAACGGACAGCCCGTACGCGTTATCTACAACCTCCCCGTCACCTTCCGCCTGCAGTAATGCCGGCCTGAGGATGCCCACAGCGACATCCCGCCCCACGGAACAAGCATTTTAGCTTTTGAATTCCATACCCTCCCCCCAAAAAAGGGCGTTCCCACCGGAACGCCCTTTTTGCATATCACCCGCCCGGCGTACCGCCTCCCCGGCAGCGCTTTTCGTCTTATTCTGAAATTTATGCTTGAAAACGCGGATTTTTCATTAACTTTGCACTCAGTTTCATCACGACCGCCTCAACCTTAAATGGCCAACAACCGACTAATCGCAAAAAATACCGTAGCACTGTATCTGCGCACAATCGTCACCGTGATTGTGTCGCTCTACACTTCGCGCGTCGTTCTCGAAGAACTCGGCGTCGAAGACTACGGCATTTATAATGTGGTCGGAGGCACCATCGCGATGATGACATTTCTGAACGCCGCGATGTCCGGCGCCTCGTCGCGGTTCATCACCTACGAAATGGGCAAAGGCCCCGAGAGCCGTCTCCGCGAAGCATTTGGCACGGCCATGGCCATACACGCTGTCATCGCAGTTATCGTGCTCCTGCTGGCCGAAACGCTGGGGCTGTGGTTTGTCAACACCCAATTGGTCATTCCCGAGAGCCGCATGTTCGCTGCGAACATCGTTTACCAGACCGCCGTCGCGACAGCCGTCTTAGGCGTGCTTCAGACGCCGCTCCAGGCTTTGGTCATGTCCTACGAACGCTTCACTTTCTACGCCTATCTGGAGATTTTTACAGCAGTGTCAAAACTGGGCATCGCCTTCCTGCTGATTGTCGTCGCGTCCGACAAACTCATCCTATATGCCTGGCTGACCCTCCTGATAATGGCGGTTGTGTTTGTCCTCTACATAGTTTATTGCCGCTATAATTTCAGCAATGTTCTGAAGGGACGCGTCCGCAGCGACCGCTCTTTCGTCCGTGCCATGCTGTCGTTCTTAGGATGGGGCATCGTCGGCAACGTGAGCGTCATCGTAAATTTCCAGGGTTGTGGCATTGCCATGAACATGATTTACGGCGCCGCCGTCAATGCCGCCTACGGAATAGCCAACATCGTTCAGGGAACGCTTAAAGGTCTGGCGCTTAATATCGTGGCGGCTTCGCGGCCTCAGATCATCATGTCCTATTCTAAGGGCAACCTCACGGAAATGTTCGCTCTCATGCGAAATGCCACCAACATCGGGCTTGTCATGTATCTTATGACGGCATTGCCGGTCTATTTCAACGCACAGACCGTCCTTGGCATCTGGCTCTTGGAGGTTCCACCACACACGGTTGCGTTTCTGAAGATTGTGCTCCTCGGCGGTGTGTTCAGCGTTTGCAACCAGCCGATTTACATAGCTATTCATGCCACAGGCCGCATCAGGTCATCGTCGGTTTACCCCGGCATTGTCTATCTGAGCGCGCCCTTCGTGTTCTACGCCATCATGAAAATGGGCGTGCCCGTCGACACTGCCTTCTACATCATCGTGGCCACCTATTCCATCTGTCTGCTGATCTGTCTGCTGATTGTCAAGAATCTCATCCCCGAAATCAGACTCACCCGCTTTATGCTCCGCAGCTATCTTGCCGTTGTGCCGGCTGTCATCGCGGTCGAAGCAATCCTCTTTGCTGTCGGCATTGAGCAGATTTACTTCAAACTGGTTGCCTCCATCGTGGTCACCGTTGCCGTGCTCGCCGCCTATTACTTTTACTTCTGCCTCGATCGCGCTCAGCGACGCTCGCTCAAAACAATGCTCCTAAAGCGCCTCAAAAACTAAGTTTCTAAGGACCTTTGCTCCGCTCACTTGAGGGAGTCGAGGCGGGCCGGGTTGCCGACGAGGTAGAGGATGTCGCCGGCCAGGAAACGCAGGTTGGGCTCCGAGTCGATGTAGTCGTCGCCGCGGAGCACGGCCAGCACCAGCGCGTCGTAGTTGTCGCGCAGGCCGCTGGTGACGGGCGTCTTGCCCACGAGCGGCGAGTCGGCGCTGAGCATGAGGCGTATGAGGCGGAAGTCCTGCGGCTGCTCGTCCGTGGGGTCGACGGGCATATCGCACTCGACCAGCGGCAGCAGACGCTCGATCTGCTCGTCAGTGCCGATGACGCCAAGCACATCGCCGGGGAAGATACGGCGCTCGCCGCCGGGGACCGTGAAGGTCACCGTGCCGCGCTGGATGCTCACAATGTTCACGCCGTAGCGCGAACGCACGTTGCTGTCTTTGAGACGCTCGCCGGCGAATTTGCAACCTGTTCCCACGGTCATATAGGCCAGGTGGAGGTCATTGACCATGCGCGAGCGACGGCCGTTGCGGCGCAACTCGCGCTCGTTGAGATTGTCGAGGAAGCGCGTCTCCATGCCCGTCATGCTGCGGCGCATGCGTCGTGACAGCATCAGCACCACCAAAAGCACCACCGCCAGGGCGAAACTGAGGCCCCAGCGCATCGACGAATAACCCGTTATCACATTGACGATGAACAGGTTGGCCACGATGAAGCACACCAGACTCATAACGATGACAGCAAAGTTGAGCTTCGGCTCGGCGCCGTCGCCCGTCTTGCGGGCCTCTCGGCCGCCGCTGAGCAGGCGCGTGATGGGCATGAGCAGCGCCACCAGGAACGGCGCCATCGCGGCCAGCGTAATCCACATCGTGGCCGTGTCGGCATATTTGGGGAAGTGGGCGTCGATAATCTCATAAAGATAGAGACGTGCGCAGAGGACGATGGCAATCAGAATGATAGTGTAGATCATCAGACGCAGGCTCATACGGCGGATAGTGTCGCGCCAGGCGCTGCGGTGGGCCTCCGATGTCGAGGCCTGGTCGTGATAGCGGTTGATGAGGAAGCGGAACTTCGGGGGCAGATGCTTCTCGGCGAAACGGTATGCCGGTCCCGACAGCTTTATGAAATAAGGCGTGGTGAAGGTCGTCAGCACCGACACGGCCACCACGATGGGATAGATAGTCGCGTCGAGCACGCCCAGGCTCATGCCCAGCGTGGCGATGATGAAGGCGAACTCACCGATTTGTGTCAGCGAAAATCCGCTCTGGATGGCCACCTGCAACGTCTGACCCGTGAGGAGCATGCCTAATGTTCCGAAGAGAATCATGCCCACGATCACCACCAGCGACAGCAGCAGGATAATCTGCCAATACTGCGCCACCACGGCCGGCTGAACCATCATGCCCACCGAGATGAAGAAGACGGCGCCGAAGAGGTCCTTGACGGGCGTGACGACATGCTCGATGCGTTCCGAGAAGCTCGTGCTGGCCAGAATCGAGCCCATCACGAAGGCGCCCAAGGCGAGCGAGAAGCCACAGTAGACCGAGAAGACGGCCATGCCCAGGCACAGGCCCATCGACACAATCAGCAGCGTCTCGTCGTTGAGGAAGCGGCGGCATTTGTTCAGGAACGACGGCAGCATGTAGATGCCAACGAGGAACCAGATGACCAGGAAGAAGACGAGCTTGGCAACGCTGTAGACCAGTTCCTTACCCTCCACGCCGTTCGACGTGGCTATGGACGACAGAATCACCATCATGAGCACGGCGAACAGGTCCTCGACAATCAGCACGGCGAACACCATCGAGGCGAACTTCTTCTGGCGCAGTCCCAGGTCGGTGAAGGCCTTGATGATGATGGTGGTTGAGGACATGGAGAGCATGCCGCCCAGGAAGAGGCAGTTGATGGTGTTGTAATGCAGCATGTGGCCCACGCAGAAGCCGGCCAGCATCATGCCGCAGACGATGATGAGCGCCGTGACAACCGCTGAGGCGCCCGTATTCACCAGTTTCTTGAACGAGAACTCGACGCCCAACGAGAACAGCAGGACCACGATACCTAACTGTGCCCAGAAGTCGATGTTGGCCTCTGTGGTCACCGACGGCAGCCACTCGAAGTGGGGGCTGGCCAGGAAGCCGGCAACGATATAGCCCAGGACTACGGGCTGTTTGATCCATTTGAACAGCAGCGTCACCACGGCTCCCAAAAGGAGGATGAAGGCAAGGTCGGTGATTAGAGACTCGATATTCATGGGCGTAAAACGGGGGTCAGTAAGTTGGTGTGTCTTTTCTTATTAATATATGTGCAGGGCGCGGGGCTCAGATCGAGACCTGCGAGGAGAGCGTGATGCTCTTGGTGGGATAGACGGTGCGCAGCCTGCGGAAGAGGTGGATGTAGTTGACATTCTCCGGCACGAGCACCACGAGGTTGAGGTTGGTGACGTTTCCGTCAAAGTCGTAGTCGACATAGAACTTTGTGAGCGACACACGGAACTGCGTCAGGATGGTGCGGTAGTGGTCGATGTCCTTGACAATCTCGCCCACTTTCAGGCGGATGATGCGCGCCTCCGAGCCCAGGCTGACGTGACGCTCGAAGCGTTCGAGCTGGGCGAGGATGAAGAGGATGAGGAGCGTGGCGATGATGGAGATGGCATACATGCCCACGCCGACGGCCATGCCGATTGTGGCCACCATCCAGATTCCGGCGGCGGTGGTGAGGCCGCGCACACTGCCTTTCATCTGAATGATTGCGCCGGCGCCAAGGAAGCCGATGCCGGTGACAACCTGTGCTGCTATTCGGCCCGGGTCACCGTTTTTGAGACCCAGATATTCCTGCGGCACATAGATCGACAGAATCATGGCGAGGGTGGCGCCCATGGCGATGAGCGAGAAGGTGCGCACGCCGGCTGTCTGGCCGCGGCGTTTGCGCTGGTAGCCCACGAGGCAACCCAACAGCATGCTCAGGAGCAGCTTGCACACGGAAGACAGCGTGTTTACCTCCGTGGCATTCAGTGTGTTATACAGCTCAGTCCATTCCATAGGGGTGTGGCATTGTGGTGAAAGAAAAACGGAAGAGGGGAGGAGGAGCAGTCTGTGGCAACCGCTCGGCTCCTCCCCTGTTTATTTGTTAACGCCCGGGGCTCAGTTAAGGTTGAATGAGCGTGAGCACAGGCGATAGTTGTCGCAGAAGAGTTCGACGGTGTATGTGCCGGGGTTCAGAGCCTGACGCACATCGTAGTAGATGGTGATGCCGCCGATTTCCTGGCCGCCGTATTCGATGGTCTTGCGTGCCGAGGCAGCCAGGCTTCCGCCCTCGAAGGAGAAGGAGCCGCCGCCGCCGAGGAGCTGTCCCTCGGGAGTGGTGATGCGCATGAATATGACCTTCTCGCCCACGGGCGTCGAATTGTTCTGAGGAATGGTGAAGGAGACGGACAGGCGTTTGGCCTTCTCGATCTTTTTCTCGTTCTTGCCCTTGGCGTTGAGAGCGTGGATGTTCACGCCGGTCACGTTGAGTTTCTCAGCCAGGGTCATGCGCTCGTTCAGGGTAGCATTCTCGCGCGAGGTTTCCTCGACGCGTGAGGTAAGACGCTGGTTCACAACGCTAAGCGTCTCGTTCTGAGTGCGCAGAACCTGGTTCTCCTCGTTGAGTCGGTTGATTTCCTCGACATAGTGTTTGAGCAGGGCGCGCAGGGTGGCGATCTGACCGCGCAGCTCGCCGATTTCGGCGGAGTTCTGCTGAGCCTGGGCCTGGGTGGTGGGCTTGCGGTCGCTGAGCTCGCGCAGGCGTTTCTGCAGGCGCTCGATTTCGAGCTTGGCGGCGTCATATTTCTCGGTGAGGCGTTTCTTCACCTCGTCATTAACAACCATGGTGCGCGGCGACTCGATGCCGGCGAACTCGTTCTCGAGCGTCTCCATGTCCTGCTTGGCGAGGTCTTCCTGATACGACACCTCCACGGCCTCTTTCTCGGCCTGGATGGTGGCGATCTGCTCGTCCTGCTGCTTGTTGGCCATCATGAACCAAATGCCGCAGCCGATGAGAGCGGCGGCCAGCACGCAGATGATCACCACGAGCACTATGCGCGTGTTGTCGCGGCCCGGCTGGGGTGCTGGAGCTGAAGAATAGCCGCCGCGGGAGCCGGTTGAGCTGCTGCCGGGGCGGGAGCCGGCGTCTTTGTTGAGGTTGAGGGTCGACGGTTTGCGCGGAGCCTCTTCGGGCTCATCGTCTATAAGGAAATGAGAGTTGTTGTCCATAACATTCAAGACAGGGGTTTACGTTTTCCGGAGAGCACAATTCCGGACAAGTTAGTTTGTTGTATTCTCAGACAGGGGCGGTTTTGGTTTACTCTTCCCTTTCAGACTGCAAAGGTAATATTTTTTCATGAGATAGAAAACACTTATCTTTATTAATAAGGCGGATTTCTGCAAGTTTCTGCCGGGTACGGAGCGCGGCATCGAAAAATATCCGGGGCGGAAGTGTTGCGGAACGGGCATTTTTTGCTAACTTTGCTGCCATGAAAGCCAATTCAGAACAATCACATAAGAAAGCCGCACCGGCCCGCAAAACCTCCAAGGCCGCAGGCTCCCCCAAGAAGTCGCACACAGTCCGCTGGGTCGTGCTGTCCCTGGTGGCCGCCGTGCTCGCCGGCGCCGCCGTGTGGGCATACAACGCCGCCTTCCACGGCTATCCCGGCACGGCCATAGTGAAAATAACTATCCCCGACTCACTCTCCGCCGAGCAGCTGAAAGCGCTACTAGTCAAGAACTTAGGCACCGACTTCGGCAACAACGTCTACCGCATCTTCGACTTCCGCGGCGGCCAGACCCACAAGGCCCGCGGATACTACGAGATCAAGCCCGGCGACCGCGCATGGTCCGTCGCCAACCGTCTGCGCTCCGGCGCTCAGACACCCCGGCGCCTCACTTTCAACAACATACGCACCTTCAAGGAGCTCTCCGAGCACATTTCCAAGAACTTCATCTGGGACGCCGACTCCTTCGCCGCCGTGGCCGACTCGCTGCTGCCCGAGTTGGGCTTCAAAGCCCCCGAGACGTTTATCGCCGCCTTCCTCCCCGACTCCTACGAATTCTATTACACGGCCTCGCCCGCAAAGGTCATAAAGACGCTGGTCGACTACCGCGACAAATTCTGGAACGACGAGCGCACGGCCAAGGCCGCCAAGCTGGGTCTCACTCCCGTCGAGGTCGCCATCGTGGCCTCCATCACCGAGGAAGAGACGGCCAAAGCCGACGAGCTGCCGAAGGTGGCGCGGCTCTATCTCAACCGCATCAAGGAGAAGATGAAGCTCCAGGCCGATCCCACCGTCAAGTTCGCCATCGGCGACTTCGCCCTGCGCCGCATCTCCGGAAACATGCTGAAGACGCCGTCGCCCTACAACACCTATCAGGTCGAGGGTCTGCCGCCGGGCCCGATCCGCCTGGCCGACAAGCGCGCCATCGACGCCGTGCTCAACGCTCCGCAGCACGACTATCTATATATGTGCGCCAAGCCCGACTTCAGCGGCTACCACAATTTCACGCGCGATTACAACGCCCACCAGGCCAATGCCCGCGCCTATCAGAACAAGCTTAACGAACTGAACATCAAGAAATGAGCAAGAAAAATCAAGCAGCCGACGCCCCCGTCGTGGTGGCGCGCTATTCCGACGACTTCATGGCCAACATCGGCCTCACCAAACTCCACGAAGCCGGCATCCCCGCCATGCTCAACAACGAGACGGCGGCCACAGTCTTCGGCATGCAGCTGCCCTACAACACCATCCGCCTCCTTGTCTTCCCCAAGGACATCGAGACAGCCCGCGAGCTTCTCCGCGACACCGGCGGCCTGCTCCCTGAGGACTGAGCGCCGGGCGTCGGCGAAAAACCACGGCCGGGAGCGTTTGTTAATCATTGTTAACGCAAGCGCCATCCCAAACCTATTCTTGTTTAGTACTTAAAACCTGACATAAAACCCTCCTAATGGCAAACAGAATAACCAACGCGCTGAAGGCCGTGGTCCGCGACTATCTGTCTCTGAACGGATTCATTGAGACTCAGCCTGTTATCGAAGCCGACATCCGCAGCGGCGTCTCCTTCAAGGGCACCAACATGATCATTCTCATCATGGCTATCTTCATAGCCAGCCTGGGACTGAACACCAACTCCACGGCCGTCATCATCGGCGCCATGCTCATCTCGCCGCTCATGGGCCCCATCATCGGCATCGGCCTGGGCATCGGCATCATGGATTACGTTCTGCTGCGCCAGTCGCTGCGCAACCTGGCCATGGCCGCACTCTTCTCTGTGGCCACCGCCACCATCTACTTCCTCATCTCCCCCGTCAGCGAGGGTCACTCCGAGCTGCTGGCGCGCACCCAGCCCACCATCTACGACGTGCTCATCGCCCTCTTCGGCGGCGGCGCCGGCATCATCGGCATCGCCTCGAAGTCGAAGGGCAACGTCATCCCCGGCGTGGCCATCGCCACTGCCCTCATGCCGCCGCTATGCACGGTCGGTTACGGCCTGGCCACATGGCAGCCCCACTACTTCCTCGGCGCCCTCTACCTCTTCCTCATCAACTGCGTCTTCATCACCCTCTCCACCTTCATCGGCGTCAAGGCCATGCACTTCGTCAGCGTCAAAACCAACGACCCTGTGCGCGCCGGCCGCATCCGCAAAATCGTCTACGCCGTGGCCATCGCCGCCCTGCTCCCCAGCATCTACCTCACCTATAACATGCTGCGCCAGAGCCGTTTCAACTTCAACGTCCAGAATTTCGTCGCCAACGAGATGCAGTTTCCCGACACCCGCGTCATCGCCTCGAACGGCGCCATCGTCCACGGCAAGCGCGTCATCGACGTGACGCTCCTGGGCCGCATCCTCCCCGCCGACTCGCTGCGCATGGCCCTCACCCCGCGCCTGGCCCACTACGGCCTCAAAGGCTGCGAGCTGAACATCCTCCAGGGCGAGAACGCACTGCCCGCCGAGAAGAGTCTCGCCGCCAATCAGAGCACCGTCTCCGACATCTACACCCTCTCGCAGAAGGCTCTGAACGCCCGTCAGAAGACCATCGACTCGCTCCATGCCATCGTCGCCGCACAGAACTACCGCGACACCATCGGCGCCGCCATGGCCCCGGAGCTGCGCGTCGTCTTCCCCGAGATCGCCGACATCGCCATCTCGCGCAACGTCTTCTGTCAGGTCAGCAACGCCAGCCTCGACACGTTCGAGATCGCGATGGTCAAATACCGCTCCATCCCCTCGCAGGCCACGGTCACCAAATTGCGCGAGTATCTCGAGGCACGCCTGGGCACACGTCCCGTCCGGATTGTCGACGTCTCCGCCGAGAGCTGGAACTGACAGTCAGGCCCCCTTCCCCGCCCCCGGAAACGCCGCCCGGCACCTTTTTAAGTCTTATTAATGGCCTTTTAATGCCCCTGCCGGCGTTTTTCTCTTGTCAATGTGGAATTAATATATTAATTTTGCAGTTTGAACAAGTAGGCGTCGTCCGACACCGTCCGTGCGACGCATCCATTCATTATTGCATAATTAATACATGAACGAGAATTTCAGAAACTACCATTATAATAACGCCTCAGCCGGCTCCTCCGACCAAGAGCCGCAGGAAGAGCGCAAACGCCTCACCAAGAAGCGCAAGAAACGCACCCGCAAGATGGCCTTCATCCGCGGCGCCTGGATTTTCATAGGCGTCTGCTTTGCCGCCTTCATCCTGCTGATGGTGCTCCTCTACAACGGCGTCATCGGCTATATGCCTCCCATCGAGGAACTTAAGAACCCGAAAGACCGCTTCGCCTCGATCATCTACACCGACGACGGCCAGGAGATGGGCCGTTTCTACCGCCACACCGGCAACCGCGTCTACGCCGACTACGACGAGATTTCGCAGTATGTCATCGACGCGCTCATCGCCACGGAGGACGTGCGCTTCGAAGAGCACTCAGGCATCGACCTCCGCGCCCTCGGCCGCGCCGCCTTCAAGACCGTGCTCCTCGGCCAGAAGAACTCGGGCGGCGGCTCGACAATCACCCAGCAGCTGGCCAAACAGCTCTATTCGCCCGAGAGCAGCGGCGTCATGCAGCGCGCCATGCAGAAGCCCATCGAGTGGATGATCGCCATCAAACTCGAGCGCTACTACTCGAAGGAGGAGATCATCAAGATGTACCTCAACCAGTTCGACTTCCTCTACAACGCCGTCGGCATCAAGTCGGCCGCGCAGGTCTACTTCGGCAAAGACGCCAAAGATCTGAACATCCAGGAGGCCGCCATGCTTGTCGGCATGGTCAAGAACCCGGGCGTCTACAACCCGCGCCGCAAACCCGAGCGCGCCCTCGAGCGCCGCAACGTTGTGTTTGACCAGATGGTCAAGGCAAACTACATCACCCAGGCCGAGGCCGACTCGCTGAAAGAGCTCCCCGTCGAGCTGCGGTTCCATCGCGTCGACCACAAGGACGGCATCGCCCCCTACTTCCGCGAGGAAGTGCGCCGCTTCCTCACCGCCCAGGAGCCCCGCCGCAGCGACTATGCCGACTGGGACTACCAGAGCTTCCTCACCGACTCAACCGAGTGGGCCACCAACCCCCTCTACGGCTGGATCGCCAAGAACCCCAAAGCCGACGGATCGTACTACGACATCTATAACGACGGCCTGCGCATCTACACCACCATCGACTCGCGCATGCAGCGCTATGCCGAGGAGGCCGTCACCGAGCACATGCGCCAGCTCCAGCGCCGCTTCTTCGCCGAGAAACACCACTCGCCCACAGCGCCTTACACCTCCAACACCGCCGAGCTGAGCACCGCCGCTCGCAAGCAGCTGATCAAGAACGCCATCCGTCAGAGCGAGCGCTACCGCGTGGCCAAAGAGCGCGGCCTCAGCGACAGCGAGATCGACGCCGAATTCCACACGCCCTTCCACATGACCCTCTTCAGCTATGACGGCCCGGAAGAGCGCAGCATGACTCCCTACGACTCAATCCTTTACGTGAAGCACTTCCTCCGCGCCGGATTCATGAGCATGGACCCCCGCGACGGCAAGGTGAAAGCCTACGTCGGCGGCCCCGACTTCCGCTTCTTCCAATATGACATGGTCGGCAAAGGCCGCCGTCAGGTCGGTTCGACCGTCAAGCCCTACCTCTACTCGCTGGCCATGGAAGGCGGCGTGTTCACTCCCTGCAGCCGTATCTCGGCCTATCCGCCCGTCATCAAACTCCCCGGCGGCGGGACATGGTCGCCCCGCGGAGGCGGCGGCGGCATGATGGACCTGCGCATGGCCCTCACCCGTTCGAACAACGCCGTATCGGCCCGACTCATCGACGACCCCTCGATCAAGCCCCGACGTCTCATCGACTATATGCACTCGCTGGGTATCACCACCAAGTTCAAGGAGACGCCCGCCCTGTCGCTCGGCGCCTGCGAGATTTCGCTGCGCGAGATGGTCATGGCCTACTCAGCCTTCGCCAACGAGGGTCGCTACTCACGTCCGCTCTACGTCACCCGCATCACCGACAACAACGGCAATGTGCTGGCACGCTTCAACCCCATGCAGACCGAGTCGATCTCGCGCATGGCCGTCTACCGCATCCTCTCCTGCCTTCTCAACGTCGTGGACTACGGCACGGGTAAGCACCTGCGCGTTTCGCCCTACAACTTCTCCGCCGACATCGGCGGCAAAACCGGCACAACCAACAACAACTCCGACGCCTGGTTCATGGGCTTCACCCCCGAGCTGGTCAACGGCGCATGGGTCGGCGGCGAAGAGCGTTACATCCACTTCAACTCCGGCGCCACCGGCTCCGTCATCGCCCTCCCCATCTGGGGCCGCTACATGAAGAAGGTCTACGCCGACAAGTCGCTGGGCTACAGCCAGGACACCGAATTCGTCTTCCCCGAGGACGTTCCCATCTGCGACCATGACACCGGCCACGAAGGCCACCGTGGAGGTGGCGGAAGCCGCGAGAAGGCAGCCACCACCGTCTCCAACGACATGTTTGAATAATCTCCTCATCACAATATCCCCCAAAAAGAAACACCCATTCCAACCGTGAAAGTAAAAATCATACTGGCTCTCGCTGCCGCAGCAGCCGCCACCGCTACCGGCGTCTTTGCCCGCAACAATATTGCCGAGGAAGTGGCATGGACAATCGGCGATGACCCCATCTACAAGTCCGAAATCGAGCAGACCTACCAGGACATGCTCCAGGACCGCCTCCCCATCAAGGGCGACCCCTACTGCGCCATCCCCGAGATGATGGCCATACAGCGCCTCTACATCCACCAGGCCGACCTCGACACCGTGAAAGTGCCTGACGCTCAGGTCAATCAGCAGGTCGACGCACAGATCAACTACCTCATCTCGAACCTTGGCTCAAAGGAGAAAGTCGAGGAATACTTCCGCAAGACGATGCCCGAGCTACGCAACTACTACGCCGAGAACACCCGCAACCGCTATCGCGTGCAGATGGTGCAGAGCTCGCTGACCAAGGACGTGAAGGTGACGCCCTCCGACGTGCGCCGCTATTTCGACAATCTCCCCAAGGACTCGATTCCCAACGTGCCCCTGAACGTGGCCGTCCAGATCATCACCATCAACCCCGTGATTCCGCGCCAGGAGATTGACGACGTCAAGGCACGCCTGCGCGACTATGCCGACCGCGTGAACCGCGGCGAGAGCGACTTCTCGACGCTCGCCATCCTCTACTCCGAGGCGCCCGAGGGTGCCCGCGGCGGCGAGGTGGGCTTCATCGGCCGCGCCCAGCTCGACCCCGCTTATGCCGCCGTCGCCTTCAACCTCAACGACCCCAAGAAAGTGTCGAAAATCGTTGAGTCGGAATACGGCTTCCACATCATCCAGCTCATCGAAAAACGCGGCGACCGCATCAACACCCGCCACATCCTGCTGCGCCCGAAAGTCAGCGAAAAAGACCTCACCGACGCCTCCGTGCGCCTCGACTCCGTCCGCTCCGACATCCTCGCCGGCAAGGTCACCTTCGAGGAGGCCGCACGCATCATCTCCCAGGACAAGGACACGCGCTACTCCAACGGCGTCATGGTCAATCAGGAGACCGGCACCACCCACTTCGAGATGAAAGACCTGCCCCAGGACATCGCCCGCACCGTCGCAACCCTCAAGCCCGGCGAAATCTCCAAGCCCATCATCATGAAAGATCCGAAGCACGACCGCGAGATCGTGGCCCTGGTCAAACTCACAGACCGCTACGAGCCCCACGCCGCCAACCTCGCCGAGGACTATCAGCTCATCAAGGACATGTACGAGAACGCCACCAAGCAGAAGATTCTCACCGACTGGATTGAGAAAAAGATTGCCTCGACCTACGTGCGCATCGAGGACGGCTGGCGCGGCTGCGAGTTCGAGCACAAGGGCTGGATCAAAGAAGGCGAGAGCCACGGCAATGCCGGCGACGCCTCCGTCGTCACCCACGAAACCCCTGTTGAAACACCCGCAGCACCTGCCGCAGCACCGGCTCCCGCTCCCGCAGTAGCTCCTGCGGCTCCCGCCGCTCCGGCCACGCCTGCCGCTCCCGCCGAGCCGGTCAACGAGAACGACATCCCCGACCTCACAAGACCCGTGCTCGAATAATCCGTAACACCCCTGTTTATCAGCCCCGTGCGTAACAGTAGAAACATCATATTGTCATTCCTGGCGCTGCTGGTGTGCTCGTCAGTTCTATGCTCGATGTATGCCCAGAACAAGAAACAGCAGCAGCACATCAAGCGCCCCCACGCCGTCATCGCTCCTCAGGTGCCCAAGGCCCCGCGCGGCAACAACTCGCAGGTCATCCTCGAACATGCCGATGTGCTGACACGTGCCGAGAACGACCCCTACATGGTCGTCTCCGGAAACGTCAAGTTCGTGAAAGGCGGAATGCAGATGTTCTGCGACAGCGCACACTATTATCCCGACGAGGGCTCGCTCGACGCCTTCGGAAGCATCCGCATGGAGCAGGGCGACACCCTCTTCGTCTACGGCGACGAGCTCAACTATGACGGCCCCCAGGAGATTGCCTACCTCTACAGCAACGAGGGCGCCGACCCCGTCCGCCTCATCAACCGCGACGTGAAACTGGAGACAGACGTCTTCACCTACGACCTCTACCGCGAATTCGGCTACTACAACACCGGCGGCACTCTCACCGACACCCACAACCGCCTCACATCCCAGGAGGGCGAATACATCCCCGCCACCAAGGAGGCCAACTTCTACACCCAGGTGCACCTCAAGAGCATACGTCCCCGCGACACCCTCGACATCTACACCGACTCGCTCTTCTACAACACCCGCACACACGTGGCCGATTTCAACTCCTACACCGAGATTTTCAACGGCAACGGCAACATCGTCTCCTACGACGGCAGCTATAACACCACCACCGAATACGCCGAGCTCTTCGACCACTCGCGCGTAATCACCAAACGCGGCACCACCCTCGAAGGCGACACCCTCGTCTACGACCGCAAGAAGGGCCGCGGCGAGGCCTTCGGCAACATGATGATCATCGACTCCGTGCGCCAGTCAACGCTCAAAGGCAACTACGGATTCTATAACGAGGTCACCGACTCGGCCTACGTCACCGGCCGCGCCGTGGCCATGGAATACTCACGCGGCGACACGCTCTACATGCACGGCCGCCAAATCACCTCCGTCCTCCGCATTGAAGACATCGAGGTGCCCAACCCCATCGACTCCCTGCCCGGCTACATGGTCACCGACTCGACGCACATCATCAGCTGCTGGCCGCGCGTGCGCTTCTACCGCTCTGACCTCCAGGGCCTTTGCGACTCCATGGCCTTCGTCGAGCGCGATTCAACGCTCCACATGCACCGCAGCCCGATCGTATGGAGCGACCAGCGCCAGATTTTCGGCAATGTCATCGACGTGCACCTCAACGACTCAACCGTCGACCTCGTCACCCTCCCCGACTTCGGGTTCACGGCCCAGGAGATTGAGCCCGAATACTACAACCAGATGTCCGGCAAGGAGATGATCGCCCACATCGACAACGGCAAACTCAAAAAGCTCGACGTGAACGGCAACGTCGAAGCCATCTTCTTCCCCGAGGAAAACGACTCCACCATCAACAAGGTGGTGCAGATCGAGTCGTCGTTCCTCACCGCCGACTTCCTCGACGGCAAACTCAAACGCATGAAGCTGTGGCCGGAGAGCAACGGCACGGCCACTCCGCTCTTCCTGGCGCGCAAGTCCATCCTCTATCTGCCTAAGTTCCAGTGGTATGCGACCCTGCGCCCGACAAGTCCCGAGGACATCTTCGTCGTCTCGGCCGAGATGGAGGCGCTCATGAACAGCCAGCCCGGCGGCAGCCGCGGCTCAATCACCGCCGCTCCTGACACAGAATCGGCCGAAGCGCCTGCCGGGGAATCAGCCGCCCGAGAAGAGAATCCTTGATACGCTGCCGGGAGACATAATCCCCTCATTCACAATGGTACAGAACAGCATTGACGAGGCCCGCGCGATGGCCGAAGAAGGCAACCTTGAAGACGCCGTGCGCTTCTCCGGCGAAGAGCTCGCACGCCTCGACAATCTCTGGCGCCGCGCCCACAATGCCCGGCTCCGCTCAGCCTCCCCCGCCGAATCATCCCCGTCTCCCAAACAGCCCGTCACCGACATGGCCGCCATGGCCGTCTGCCATGCCGAAATGCTCTTGCACGCTGTCCTGGCACAGGATGCCTATGCCGTGGCCGTCACCGCCATCGCCGCCCTGGCCATGGAGAACGCCGACAGCCGCGAACCGCAGCTCATGCTCGAGCTCACTGCCCTGGCCTGCATGGCGCTGAACACGCTGGCCGAGACTGACCCCGTGCCCGCGCAGCTCTCCGGCGAAGAAGCACGCGAGCACTTCCCGCTGATAATAACCTACTGCGCCTCAATGCTTTACTACTGGTATGCGCAGACCGCCAAAACGCCCACTGAGTGGCACCGCGACATTAACCCGCTGCTGCGCACGCTCATCCGCACCGGCGCCGTCCAGTCCCCCACCCTCACCATCGCCGCCGCCGAGGTCAGTCCCGCCGACACCGCCGCCATCCTCCCCGACCTGCTCGGCCGCTCCATGGCCCTCGGCCTCCTGCAATAATCCTCCCGCCGCTTCATCGACCCGGAGTCGCAAGCGGTTCGCCGGAAAGAGCACAATTTTTGTGTCAATTTTTGTTAAATAAAGGAAAAAGTCTTAAAGAATAAGAATATTTCATTACCTTTGCATAATAATGGCCTTGCCATATCCTTACGTCTGTTAACCTTGCACGTCTCTCTCACTTAAGCGCTTGATTATCAGCATATCAACCTTTATGACGGGGCATACTGTCCGAGAGTCTGTTCTCCGGCAGTCTCACAACGCCGGTTTCCCCGGTTTTCAAAACGGCATCTTCTCACCCAAGTGTCAACCAATCTTAGCTCAGAAATAAACAAAAACCTTAACACAAGATATGAAAAAACAGTTAACCTTACTGACCGTATTGCTCACTGTTCTGATGTGCGGCATGCCCGCCATCGCCAAGAACTGGAGCTCTTACCGCATCATGCTTGACCCCGGCCACGGCGGCAGCGACCCCGGAGCACAGGGACCTTCAGCTCCTCACGAGGCAGAACTGGCCCTGCGTTGCGCGAACGCGATAGCAGAACGTCTTGGCGCCGTGAGCTGTAACTACAAACTCACACGCACAGGCAACTACGATGTGTCATTGTCCGCGCGAAAGAATGCTTCGATCGCTTACGACCCATGGATTTTCTGCTCGATCCACCTCAACTCGGCCGGCGTCAACACCGCTGTCGGCACCGAGACCTGGTATTACTGGACCACCGGTAACTCATATGCTCTGGCCCAAAAGGTGCAGGCTCAGCTGGTTGCCAACCTGGGACGCGCCAACCGCGGCGTAAAGAACGAGGCTTGGACCGTAATCACCGGTTCATCATCCATCCCCGCCATCCTCACCGAGGGTCTGTTCGTGAACAACCCCACAGAGTGGGGCATGATCAAATCCAACGACAAGGCCGGCTTCAAAGGCTGGGTCAACGGCCACCTCAAGGGCTTCCGCGACCACCTCAACACCTTTGAGGGAGGCGCGCTCGACGACCCCACAAACCTCAACACCCCCGAGATCAAAGTCTCGACCAATAACGTCAGCTTCACCTGCGGAAAGGACGAGCACCCCTATCAGGACATCACCGTCACCGGCAAAAACCTCTCCGGCAACATCAGCATCTGGAGTGACAACTCCGACGAATTCTCCGTCTCGACCGGCTCTCTCGGCAGCGGCGGCGGCTCATTCCGCATCACCTTCCAAGCCACGGGCTGGTACCACTACAAGGCTCAGAACGTGCATGTGAAATGCGGCAATGTGGAACAGGTCATCTACTGCTCCGGAACCGTCACGGGCGACCACCTCGGCAACCTCTCCGAGGGCTGGAACCTCTCGAAACAGCGCGGCTCAAACTGGAACAAAGGCTACGACGCCGCAAACATCCGCAACTTCGCATACCTCAAAGGCAAACTCTACTGCGTATACAACCACAACGAGATTCTCGTGCTCAACGCCCAGACCGGCGAGAAGATCAAATCGCTGAACACCAACGGCGTTGACGGCGGCACACTCAAACTCTGCGACGTCACCGTCTGCTCCGACAAGATTCTGGCCTGCAACCTGGCCGTTGCCGGCAATGGCGACCACCTGCGCATCTACCAGTGGGACAACGACGATGCCGCTCCCTCGTGCATCCTCGACACTCAGGACTTCCAGGGCGCTCCACGCATCGGCGACGCCATGGAGGTTGTGGGCAACGTTGGCACCGATGCCTGGTATGCCTTCGCCAATGACGACAACTCAACCAGCCGCATCGTCGAATACCACCAGACCGGCTCGACATGGACACCAAAGTACACCAAAGTGCTGAAAGGCGACGGCACCCGTCTGCCGACCGGCACCACATCCCGCGCCTACCCCAAGGGCTCAGGATGGTGGGTCGACGGCAACCAGTGCGACCCCTGCTGGGTTGTATGGGACGACAGCAAGGGCGGCGCTGTCTTCGTAACCTCCGTTTACGTTGAAGGCACACACGCCGGCGGCGCCAACCACCACGAATTCTACTACCACGGCCACAAGTATGCCGCCAACATGGTCTTCCGCGGCTCCGACGCATGGACAAGCGCCAAACTCCGAATCCTACACGACCCCAACGGCAACTTCCGCCCCGTCGAGCGCATCCAGGAGATGCCTTCCGACGGCCTCGGCACCGACAAGAACACCAACGGCACCGGCGACTGCATCATCAACACCGACGAGGTGAACTTCGTCGAAGGATGGGTGCTCTCCACCAACCAGGGTATGGCCTACTTCAAATACGGCAACCCGCCCGTGACCGCCTCGCCCGTCATCTCCTTCTCCGAAAAGGACGTCGACTTGCGCGCCAAAGTCGGCGAACCCACCAAAAAGACGCTCTATGTGAACGGCACCAACTTGCGCGGCGGAATCGACATCGCCGTCGCCGGCTGTCCCGAAGGCAAGGAAAGCTGCGCCAGATACTCCGTATCGCCCACCCACCTCGACGGCCCCGGCGAAGTCACCCTCACCTACACTCCCACCGAGTATGACTACGACTGGGTATGGCTCTCCGCCACTTCCGAAGGCGCCGAGACCGCCTGGATCGACATCCACGGCCGCGGCTACAAAGACCCGTCCATCACCGTCGAGGGCGACCCCGCCTTCACCACCTACCTCGGCGAAGAGACGACCCGCAACTTTAATGTCACCGCCCTCGACATGAAGGGCTGGCTCACCTCAGGCATCTGGGGTGACAACTCCGACCAGTTCTCACAGTACAACTCGTGGGGCCTCACCGACAACACCACCGTCTACTTCCAGAACTCACGCGCCCAGTGGGGCAACGTCTACGTATGGATCTGGGACAAGACCGACGGCACCAACTACA
The DNA here is from genome assembly GCA_004552485.1 of Bacteroidales bacterium. Classification (GTDB taxonomy): domain Bacteria; phylum Bacteroidota; class Bacteroidia; order Bacteroidales; family Muribaculaceae; genus CAG-873. The sequence continues at coordinate 46,878 of SFOH01000004.1, forward strand.
CCGGCGGCACCTGGCCCGGCACCAAGCTCGAGCCCAACGCCGAAGGCATGTGCTCCTTCACCTTCAACCCCGCCGACAAGAGCCATGACTACGGCATCGTCTTCTCCGACGGCAACGCCACTCAAACCGACGACGGCACCGTCGTCAACGGCGCCACCTACGCCTCCGCACCCGGCACCATCGCCGACCGTGTCAAGGACGGCATCAACGGCAAGATCGTGAAAATGCCTCTCATGGCTTGGATCAACGGCACCATGACCATCACCCACAAGCCCACCGAGGTCGGTTACAAGGAGAGCAACTACTTCGTCTCAACCGAAGGCATCGCCCACAACTATGACGTAGTCCTCAAAGGCACCTGCATCAAACCCTCCGTATGGTTCACCGAGCGCGACATCGACCTGCGCGGTCTCGTGGGCACGCCTGTCACACGCAAATTCGGAGTCACCGGCGAGAACCTCCGCGGCGGCATCGACCTCTGGATTGCCGGCGGTCAGCACAACGACGCTGACGTCTCCAAGTACTCGCTCAGTCCCACCCACCTCGACGGACCCGGCGAAGTGACCCTCACCTACACTCCCACCGACTACGACTACAACTGGATCTGGATCACAGCCGCAACCCCCGGCACCGACAACGCCTGGATCGACATCCACGGCCGCGGCTACAAGAACCCCACCATCACCGTTGAAGGCGACAACAACTTCGGCACCAGCGTCGGCGAAACGAACACCCACAGCTTCACCGTCAACGCCTACGACCTGAAGAGCTGGCTCGGCTCCGGCCTCTGGGGCGACAACACCGGCGAATTCTCCATCTACAACTCATGGGGCCTCACCGACAACACCACCATCCACTTCCAGAACTCACGCACCAAGTGGGACAACGTCTACGCCCACATCTGGATGAACGGCGATCCCTGGCAGAACATCACCGGCGACTGGCCCGGCGTGAAACTCACTCCCGACGCCAACGGCGACTGCCACTACACCTTCAACCCCACCAAACGTGACCTCGACTATGCCGTTTCGTTCAGCAACGGCGACGGCACAATCTCCGACGACGCCATCGTCATCAACGGCGCCTGGTACGCCGCTCCGACCGGCGCCATCGCCGAGCGCGCCAAGAACGGCATCAACGGCACCACCGTCAAAATGCCTCTCATGGCATGGCTCAACGGCACCGTCACCGTCACCCACAAGCCCACCAAGACCGGCTACTACGAGAGCAACTTCTACGTAGCCACTCCGGGCACGAACAACTATGACGTGCTCCTCAAGGGCTACGGCCAGACCGGCGCCGAGGACCTCGCCGCCTACGGCATGAAGGTCTACTACAGTCAGGGCAACGTGGTTGTCCGCGGTGCCGAAGCCTCCTCGATCCGCGTCCACAGCATCTCCGGCGCCATGGTCGCCTACGCTGACCACGCCAACGAGTGCTCAGTCGCCGATCTTCCCTCCGGCAGCTACATCGTCACCGTCACCGCCGTTGACGGTTCGGTACGCCGCGTGAAACTCCGCTTCTAATCCACACTCATCAATATCACAGCCGGCGACGGCAGACGCGTTCCAACACCCGCGTCTGTCGCCGCCGGCTCCTTTTTCCAGCTCGCCGACCGCCGTCGACCGTCCGCCCGCTCCGTCCCGCGCTCCGGTGCTCCGGCGCAATGAGAGCAGCGCTCCACACCTCGTCCGACGGTCAACGGGCGGAAACACATTTTATTTTGCGGGCATTGAAATTTTTCTTCTATTTTTCTTGCATATAAAAGAAAAAAGGTGTAAATTTGCATACTGACATAAGAAGCAACAAACACATTCTTATCACACAGAGACTCGTTGCCTTTTCATTGAGGCCCGGTTCTCACCCAACTTTTTCAGAGACATATCAAACACAAGCACGATGAAGAAACTCCGCAACATACTCGCAGTCACGATGTTCCTGCTCTCAGCAGACGCCGTCTGCGCCATGCCTGCCGGCGCCGAAGCGCCCCAGCAGCGGGTGGAGGTGGCTGCCGTGCCCGTGGTCAAAGTCGTGAACTCCCACGTGGAGATTCACCTCCCCGGCGACGAGAACCGTCAGGTCACCGTCTTCGCTCTCACCGGTCAGGTGGTGCGCACCGTCGTGGCAACACCCGGCGTAACCGTCATCGACCTTCCCGCCGGCTATTACATTGTGAAGTGCGACCGCCATTCACAGCGCGTGATCGTTCGCTAACCGACCGCCGTCTCTGCCCCGTCCCGGAATGTGGCACACACAATCCCAACCACACAATCCCCATTTCTCTGACAGACATCCCCGCAGGATGCCCCGCATCTCTTACGTCGTCACTGCCGGCGCCATGCGCAGTGAACACCCAATCACCAATCATTCAGATCCCATCCTGAAATTCAAGATTTACACATGACAATACACAAAACCATCTTCGCCGCCGCGGCACTCTCCGCCAGTGCCCTGGCCGCAACGCCCCATGCCAATGCTCAAAGCGCTATGGACCAAGGTTATAACTCCCTGCCCTCTTACGACGGCCAAGACCTGGAACTGTTGGTCGATCAGAACGGCACCCACTTCGCCCTCTGGAGCCCCCAGGCTCAGGATGTCCGCGTCAACCTCTATCGCGATGGCCGCAATTACGGGTCCAACTACTACGTTGATATGACCAAGGACGAGCACGGCGTATGGCGCGGCTCATCGCGCAAAGACCTCACCGGCTGGTTCTACACCTTCTCCGTCCTCCACGACGGAAAATGGCTCGAAGAGACGCCCGGCGTATGGGCCAAAGCCGTGGGCATCAACGGCAAACGTGCCGCCATCATCGACTTCGCCAAAACCAATCCCGAGGGCTGGGAAAAAGACCACGGCCCCGAGCTGAAGAGCTACACCGACGCCATCATCTACGAGATGCACCACCGCGACTTCTCCGTACACCCCTCGTCGGGCATCGCCAACAAGGGCAAATTCCTGGCACTCACCGAGAAAGGCACCGTCAACGGCTCCGGCATCGCCACCGGCATCGACCACCTCAAGGAACTGGGAGTAACCCACATCCACATCCTCCCCTCATTCGACTACAACAGCGTGGACGAGACCAACCTCCCCGCCAACACCTACAACTGGGGCTATGACCCGGTCAACTACAACGCCCCTGAAGGCTCCTACTCCACCAACCCCTCCGACCCCGCCACCCGTGTGCGCGAGATGAAGGAGATGGTGAAGGCCGCACACGACGCCGGCCTGGGCGTAATCATGGACGTTGTCTACAACCACACTGCCGTCAACGATGACTCCAACTTCTCGCTGACAGCTCCCGGCTATTACTATCGCCACCGCCCTGACGGCTCCTACTCCGACGCCTCGGGCTGCGGCAACGAGACAGCCTCCGAGCGCGAGCAGATGCGCAATTTCATTGTCAACTCCGTGAAATACTGGGCCAAAGAGTACCACATCGACGGCTTCCGCTTTGACCTCATGGCCATCCACGACATCGAGACCATGAACCGCGTTGCCCGCGAACTCCATGCCATCAACCCCAACATCATCATCTACGGCGAGGGCTGGACAGCCGGCGACTCGCCCCTGCCCGTCGCACAGCGCGCCCTCAAGGACCACGCCTATCAGATGCCCGGCGTGGCCGTCTTCTCAGACGACATCCGCGACGCCGTCAAAGGCCACTACTCACGCGAGGACGACCCCGGTTTCGCCACCGGCAAACACGGCAACGAGGAGACGGTGAAAATCGGCATCGTCGGCGCCACTGCCCATCCCCAGGTCGACTACTCAAAGGGCAACAATTCCAAGAAGCCCTACGCTAAATCCGCTTCACAGGTCATCAACTATGTCAGCTGCCACGACGACCTCTGCCTTACCGACAAACTCTACCGCAGCATGCCCGGCTCCACTGAGGCCGACCGCCAGCGCGCCGCTCGCCTGGCCCAGACCATCGTCTTCACCTCCCAGGGCACGCCCTTCATGTTCAACGGCGAGGAAGTGTTCCGCTCCAAAAAACTCGTGCACAACTCCTATAACCGTCCCGACTCCATCAACGCCATCGACTGGAGTCTGCTCGACAAGAACGCCGACCAGTACAAATACTACCGCAACCTCATCGCCCTGCGCAAAGCCCACCCCGCTTTCCGCATGTCCGATGCCTCCGAAATCGCCCGCAACCTCGTGTTCGACAACGTGAAAGAGCCCGGTGTCATCAGCTATTCGCTCAAGAATCACGCCAACTCCGACCCCGCCGCCGAAATCAAAGTCATCTTCAACGGCAACACCAAGCCCGTCACGGTCAAAGTTCCCAAGGGCAAGTGGACCATTGTCGCCGAAGACGGCCGCATTGACCCGGCCGGCCTGGGCGAAAGCCGCGGCGGCACACTGACCGTGCCCGCCACCTCCGCCCTCATCCTCACCCGCTGACCCACACAATGACTCAGAGCCCAAAGATACTCCTCCTCGGCGATTACAGCAACTGCCACCGCTCCCTGGCCACCGGGCTGCGACGCCTTGGCTGTGACGTCACCGTGGTCTCCGACGGCTCTGACTACCTGGACACGGAGCGCGACCTCGACATCTCGCGCCGCCCCGGCAAACTGGGCGGTCTCGAGCTTCTCTGGCGTCTGAAGCACGGAAGCCTGCGCGAAGCCCTGCGCGGCAACGACATCGTGGCCATCAACGACACCAACTTCGTCACGCTTAAGCCTCACCGCCTGCATCCGCTCTTCGACCGCCTCCGCCGCGAGAACGGCGCCGTCTTCCTCACCGCTATGGGCACGGACATCGCATTCCTCGACATGCTCGAGGCACCCGACTCGCCCATCCGGTACAGCGAATGGTTCGTGGACGGCATGCCCTCGCGACTCATGCAGGCCCACCCCGAGAGCTGGCAGGAGTGGCACGAACCACATCTCGTTGACTATCAGCGCCATGCGCTCAGCGAGATTGACGGTGCCGTCTCCGTTCTCTACGAGTATCAGATGGGCATGGAGCGCGCACTGGGCCGCGACCGCACCGCATACGGCGGCATACCCATTGACACACAGGCCCTTGAGCCGGTGCAACTGCCCGACCGCATCGACCGCGTGAAATTCTTCCTCGGCCGCGACCCGCGGCGTTTGCTCATCAAAGGCTCCGACCTGCTCGAGGCGGCGGCACGGCGCGTGGTCGAGAAATACCCGGACCGCGCCGAGCTGGTGATTGTGGAGAACCGACCCTACAAGGAGTTTGTGGAGCTTATGCGCAGCGCCCACGTGGTGCTCGACCAGGTCTACAGCTACACACCGGCCACCACGGCACTCATGGCCATGGCCTACGGTCTGAACGTCGTCTCCGGCGGCGAGGATGCCTACTACGACTTCATCGGCGAGCACGAAAACCGCCCCGTCATCAACGCGCCGCTCACCCTCGACGCCCTCACGGACACGCTCGAGCGCATCGTCCTCAACCCCGCGCAGATAGCACCGCGCGGCCGCGCCTCACGCAACTTCGTGCTGCGCCACAATGCCGTCGACGTAGTGACCCGCCGCTTCCTCGACTTCTGGCTCACAAAACTCCGCGATAAACGCCACTAACCGTACCCCCCAAATACAAACACGCACCACCCAAGCGGGCGGTGCGTGTTTGTATTTGGAAGAAACCCTGATTACTGCAGGGTGACCTTGATGGTGCGGGAGGGAGTCGAGACGATGTAGAGACCGGCCGGCAGAGAAGCCAGGCTCAGCGAGCCGGCACCGGCGATGGGAGCGCTGAAAACGCTGTTGCCGGAGAGGTCGTAGACGTTGACAACCTGCTCGCCTTCGACATTGTAGTTCAGCACATTACCGCTGACGGTAAGCGACTCGGCGTCTTTCTCAACGGCATCAACACCGGCGTCCTTGGTATTGAACACAACGCGCACTTGGAATGTTGAGGAGGCGCCGTCCTTGATTTCCACAATCATGGTCGATTTCATGACGGGTATCTCATTGGAAGCCTGCATGAAAGCGACGTCAACGGGGCAGGTGACGGAGGCCGAGTTCACGTGTTTTGTGCCGGTGTAGAAACCGTCGGCACCGGGAGTATCACCGAACTCGATGCACTGCTCGGGGCAGCACTGAAGCTGAGCGTTGTCGGTGCGTGCCGTGAAGTCGAGGGGCGCATTCGTGGTGCTCACCTGCAGCTCGACGGCGGCAGTGATGCGGCACATCGTGGGGCCGAGCTGCATCACCTTGAAATCGTCCTTGGTGAGAACAATCTCGCTGCCGTTCTCAACGGTTTTGCCGCCGGCGGTGACAGTGATGGCAGCGAGCGACGACGCCGTGCACATCACGGCGCAAAAGAGTGTGGTAAAGATTTTCTTCATAGACATTATATTTTTGAATTCTTATTCGTTTTCAGTTAGCGCAAGAGAACCTCACGCGCTCGTAATTCTCAGTCAATTAACACCTTGGCCTGCGCAGCCTGCTGCACTCCGTCGGCATTTTCGATGAAAACGACGGCAGCCATGTTGCCGACATTCCACTTCTCCTGCGGCTCGACAGCGAAGCTGTAATCGGCATACACGTTGTTCTTCAGCGCAATTTCCTGACCATTCACGCCGTTGACCACGCCGCGGAGCACATGGTTGTGCACATAGTCGAGGCGGAAGTCGTTGTGGTCCTGCTGATAGGTGACGATGCCGTTCTCAACGAGCCACACCTGCAGGCGGCAGCTCAGGTCTTTGGCTGCGAGAATCTTAGCCGTGATGTTTATCTTGCCCTCTGAGAACGAGGCTTTTACGTCGATGTCGGCAGGCGCAGGCTTGGCGAGCTGAACGCGCACGGCGTCGGCCCACTCGCTCCACAGCAACGGCTCGCCCACGCCGTCGATGACAGCACAGGGAATGTTCGGTGACCCGGCCTCCTTATAGTAGACCTCGCCGTCGGGAATGGCCAGGCCCTGATATTTGTCGAAGCCCGTGGGGTCGCTGAGGCGCCCGGCATGGATGCACACGGGCACCACGGCATCGCCGTACTGCTCAACGAGCTTGGCTATGGCGGCATGGCCGTCGGGGCAGTTCGTGCAGTTCTGGCCCGTGAACTCCTCGATGAGCACGGCGCGCTGAGGGTTCACCGGCTCCATCTCGATGTAGCGGTCGTCGGAGTCTATCGTGTCGCATGCCCAGGCCAGCGGCGCCAGGCACGCTATGAGTATGTATTTCAATCCTTTCATTGTCAGTTGCTCAGAAGTTGTAAGAGTAGGACATCTGGAATCCGCGGCTGGCGGGCACATAGCGGCAGACACCGCCCGAGCAGTTGTAGCCGGCGCGGGTGCGGCCATAGCCGATCATCAGTCTGTTCGACTTGAAGTTGCCGGTCACGGTGGCCATGTAGTAGTGGACGTGGGTGTCGCCGTGGTTCCACATATCGCTGACGGAGAACATCATGTATGGCAGCACGGAGAGCTCCAGCAGGCCGTAGCACCAGTCCTTCTTGTCCTGGCGGGTGTGGAGATACTGCACCTCGCCGCGCAGGGTGAAGCGTTTGTCGAACTTGTACTTGGCGTCCACAACGCCGATGTGCGAGTAGACGTTTCCGCCATGGCCTTCGATAACATACTGATTATAACGCTGGCACATGTACATGGCGTTCAGGTTGAACGAGCCCGAGAACTTCTTCTCCAGCTGGAGATTGTAGTCCTGATAGTAGTTGTCGCCGAATCCGAAGAACTTTGTCTTGCCGCCGTCGGTGCCGAACTCTGAGCCGGCGAAGAGGACGGGGTCTTCGCGCTTGATGCCGCGGATATAGCTGATGTTACCGCGCAGTTTGGTGCCGTATTTGCCGCCGAGCGCCGTTTTGCGGGGGAAGGTGTAGGCAAAGGCGCCCTGGAAGGCCCACTCGCCCGGAGCGGCCTGCGTGGCGTAGGGGTACATGGCCGCCAACGCATAGGTGTGCTGGTAGGCGAAGGCCGGCATATTGTTGATGAATGCTGCGGTCATCGTCTGAGAGCGGCGCGAGCGGAACGACATATTCTCGCTGCGTTTGGCCTGGAGGAAGGCGCTGACACCCTTGCGCGAGAACGAGCCGGAGAGCATGACGGCGTTGCCGTTGGCGTAGGTGTAGTTGTTGTCGGCGGAAGGATCGGGCCCTTTCCAGGCATACTCGCCCGTGAAGTCCCAGTGGCCGCGGTTGAAGTGGGTGCGCACGTCGAAAGCGTTAACCGACAGCGGCAGGTGCAGGCGATAGTTTGTGCCGGGCACCGTTATCGACTCGTCGCGCTCGTGCTTGTAGACATACGAAGCGCCGACGGTCCAGATGATGTTGCGGTTGCGCAGGGCGGGGATGTACTGTTCGAGCGATGCCTCGGCTTCGCCGCCGGCCACCTTCGAGTGCATGTTCCAGTCCCAGAAACAGCGCTGCACGCCGCCTAAGGCCGTCAGCCTCAGTCCCGGCACGGTGTTCACCTTCAGGCGCGCGCCGCGCAGCGAGTTGTCGATGCCCAGCGAGCGCTCCTCGTAGGTGCGAAGGATGAAGCCCGAGCCGAACTGCTCGTAGAAGTCGCCGAGGGTCAGTTCCATGCCGTTGTATTTGCCTGTGGCATAGACGTTTGCCAGACCCCAGCCTTTGAAGGCTTTCTCGAAGCCGGGCAGCGGATGCTCGAGGTTTTCGATGCGCGCGCCGCCGTCGACATATTTGCTGAACACGCCGACATTGCCGTAGAAGTTGCCCAGGATGTCGTCGCTGTAATGCTCGGTGCCAATCTTGTAGTCGTCCTCGGGGAAGAGCACGTCGGCCTGCACGCTGCCGTGCACGGTCACCTTGTCGGGCACACCGTCGCCGGGCTTCTGAGCGCACAGCGTGGTGGCGGCGCCGAGTGCCGTAAGCAGCAGGATTTTGCGGTTAAGTTGCATGGTCTCAGGGATTTATTTGTCGGCTACGAGCTCGCGTATTTTCTCGATGATATGCTGCTCGGAGCCTTCGGTGTAGCCCGAGCGCGAGTCGGCGATGTTGCCGTTGCCGTCAATGATGAGCACGTGGGGAATCATCTGAATGCCCAGGGCGCGCAGCAGGTCGGAGTTTGGATCGAGCAACACCTCGTACTCCCAGCCTTCAGCGTCGACCAGCGGCTTCACCTTGCTCATGTTCTGAGCCTGGTCGGTGGAGATGGCGATGAGCTTCATGCCCGTCTCCTCCTGCCAGTCGGGGTAGACCTCGCTGATAGCCTTCAGCTCGCGGTTGCAGGGCTTGCACCATGTGGCGAAGAAGCTGATTACAAAGGGTTTGCCGTAATTGGAGAGAGTGGCGGTATTCACGACCTTGCCGTCGAGGGTCTTGAGTTGCACGGAGGGGAGCTGCGCCGAGGCGGTAATGGCGGCCAGCGCCACGCAAACCATGCACAGCAAATGTTTAATCTTCATCTCGTAATGTTTGATTAGTGATAATGACCGGATAAGGCGTTTGAGCCAAAATGTCAGTTCCTCTTTTGAACTTTGTTTTTAATTACGGGGCAAAGATACACATTTTATGTGAAAGTTAAAAAGAATTTTCATAAGAATGATTAAAAAAAAATCGGAAAACTTTGGGCGAATTGAAGAATTGTTATTACCTTTGTACGTTACAATTTTTAAGGCTAGGAGCAATTAACGCTTACAGAATCAAAGATTAAAGAGAAAATACGGTGACCGGGTGACACGTTCCGAATCCCCTTCACATTATTATATATAGCGAAAGACCGCCCGACAGTTTATCTGCACAAGCACCGCACAATGGGAAAAAGGTGGCGGAGAGAGCCACCCGTTCGACAGGTAAAGAATCAGCGCAGCCTACCGTCCCCGACAAGGCATAAACACCGGCAGAGACGTTCCGCCTCTCGCTGAGCCAATCATATATAATTCAAGAAAACCTCATATCACATAAGAAATGCTTAAACCCACTCTACTCACGGCTCTTGCCGCGGCCGCCATACTCAGCGCCGGGGCACAGAGCAACGCACCCGTCATCAAGGTGCTTCCCGCGGAGTACTCCCGCATCTCCGACAACGGCAAATGGGCCGTTGCCCAGCGCGGCTCACAGGTTGATGGCTAGCTGGCTCCCTCCGGCGGCACCATCATCGAGGTGGCCACCGAGAAAGAACTCGACATCTCCCACTCCAGCGGCCGCTCCGGCGTCTCGGACGTCACCGACGACGGCAACATCGTCGTGGGCGAGTGCACCAACCTGCCCGCCTACTGGAGCCGCGAGAAGGGCGACTGGGTGACCCTGCCTCTCCCCGAAGGCATGGTGCTCGGACGCCTCAACTGCGTCACCCCCGACGGTCACTATGCCGCCGGCTACGGCGACCGCGAGGGCAAAGGCTGGCTGGCCTACCCCATCATGTACGACCTCACCACCGGCAAGCTCATCGACCTGCCCAACATCCCCACCCTCGACATGACCCACCTCGACCAGGGCCAGAACTGCGTCTACGGACTCTCCGCCGACGGCCGCTATCTGGCCTGCGCCATGTCCGAGAGCTACCTCATGCCCGCCTCGCTCTGCGCCTATGTCTACGACCGTGAGAACGCCACATACCGCATGCTCGGCTTCGACGACAACGCCACCGCGGCCTGGACGCCCAAGTGGGACAACCTCCACTTCGTCGAGCGCCCGTCCATCTCCGACAACGGCAAGTGGATCACCGGCAGCGCCTACATGGTCGAGCCCATCCCCGGCAGCGAGTATCCCAACGAATTCCGCGCCACCTACAAATACGACGTGGAGAAGGACGAGTTCGTGGTCTATGACAAGGCCGGCGAGGCCGACATCGTAGGCTCGGCAGTCCTCAACGACGGCACCATCATCGGCGGAAGCCCCGCCAACAACCCCTACGCCTACTGCTACATCCGCTCCGGCAACTACTACATCGCCCTGGAGCAGATTCTCAAGCAGGTCTACAACATCGACTTCAAGGCCGTCACCAACATCACCAACACCGGCTATCCCCTCGCCTCTTCGGCCGACGGCCTCACCTGGCTGATGAGCTACGCCCCGGACGAGACCTATCTCATCCAGTTCAAGGAGCCCATCGCCGAGGCTGCCGCAAAGGTCAATCTCTTAGGCAATTACACCGCTGCACCCGTCTCCGGCTCGAAGATGACAAACCTCAGCGAGGTGCGCATCACCTTCGACCGCGACGTTGAGACCAACGGCCTCTACAACAAGATCACGTGCGTCTCCGAGGACGGTCAGGAGTCGTGGACACCCGTCCAGGGCAACGGCTTCGTGGCCCAGGACAAGCAGGTGGTCATCGTCTTCCGCACGCGTCAGATGCGCGAGGGCGTCAACTACACGCTCACCATTCCCGCCGGCCTGGTGCGCGTCAAGGGCGACCGCAATATGACCTCGCCCGAGATCAAGCTCAGCTTCACCGGCCGCGGCACAGGCGCCGTGGCCCTCACCCGGGCTTATCCCGAAGACGGAGCCTCAGTTGCCGGACTGGACCTCACCACCAATCCCATGCTCCTGACCTTCGACGCCAACCTCAAGCTCAAGGCTTCGCCCGCCACCACCTACCTCTACCGCGAGGGCGAGAGCGCGCCCTACTGCAACCTCAACGTGCTCTGCTCCAAGAACCAAATTCTGGTCTATCCCCTCACCGGCCAGCACCTCTACAACGGCACCGACTATAAGGTCGTTATCCCCGCCGGCACCGTCACCGACCTCTCCGGCGCCGGCGACAACGAGGAGATCACGCTCCGCTACAAGGGCTCGTATGTCCGCACCGTCTCCGCCGACGACAAGTTGCTCTTCTCCTCAACCTGCGACAACTACACCGACTTCATGTTCTACGACGGCGACCACAACACCCCCGCCGAGATTCCCGCCTCATGGGGCTTCACCGTCGACTACCCCTGGATTCTGACACGCAGCACCGTCGAGTCGTCAGACATGTGCCTGGCCTCGCACTCGATGTACACCCCCGCTGGCACCTCCAACGACTGGATGTCGACGCCTCAGATTTTCATTCCCGACGAGGATTGTTACCTGCGTTTCGACGCCCAGAGCTACCTCAAGAGCAAGAACGACCGCCTCAAAGTCATCGTCCTCGCCTCGAACAACGTCTATGACTCATTCACTAACGGCTTCCTCTCCAGCCTGAAGGATAACGGCGTGGTTGTCTTCGACAAGCAGCTCTCGCCCGGCGCCTCCGAGGAAGACCTCGAGGGCGACTGGCAGACCGTCTCCATCCCCCTCGCCGACTTCGCCGGCAAGGACGTCTACGTGGCCTTCGTCAACGAGAACACCGACGCCAGCGCCATCTTCATCGACAACGTGCAGGTCATCCACGACATGCGCTACCTCGCCTCCTTCCAGACTCCCACACGCGTGGTAGCTCAGGAGAGCGCCGAGGTCAAAGGCACCGTCGCCATCGCCACCGAGATGGAGACCTACGACGCCATCACGATGGTGCTCCGCAATGCCGCGGGCGCCGAGATAGACCGCATCAGCCGCACGGGCCTCAGCCTCAAGAAGGACGACGTCTTTGAGTTCGCCTTCGCCAAGCCCCTGCCCCTCGTGCTCGGCGAGGTGAACAAATACAGCGTCGACATCACCCTCGGAGACCGCACCACCACCGTCAGCAACGAGGTGCGCAACCTCACCTTCGAGCCTCAGAAGCGCATCGTCGTCGAGGAATACTCCGGCGCCGAGTGCTCCAACTGCCCCATGGGCTTCGCCGCCCTCGAGAACATCGAGAGCCTCTATCCGCAGAACGTCCTCCCCGTCATCCTGCGCACATACAACAGCGACGTGCTCACCTCGGGCATGGGCAGCTACACATCCTTCCTCGCATTCTCCGGCGCTCCCTCCGCACGCATCAACCGCGGTCCCGTCACCTCGCCCATGGTGCGTAACGGCGACGACTACATGCTCTCCGGCAAGGGATACGTCGACTCCGAAACCGGCGAACCCCTCACCACCTGGCTCGACGTATTCAATGACGAGTTCGCCGAGCCATCCGATGCCGACATCACCTTCTCCTCGTCATACGTCGAGGGCGAATCCGTGAAAGTCGACTTCAGCGTCAAGTCGGCCCTCAACCTCACCGGCACCGCCGTCAACGTCTTCGCCGTCATCACCGAGGACAAAATCTCCACCTACCAGACCAGCAACGTCTACGCCAGCACCGACCCCGACCTCGGCAAGTGGGGAGCCAACGGCATCTACGGCTCCAACTTCATCTATCCCTTTGAGATAAGCAACGTCGCACGCTATGCCTACGGCACCACCTTCAATGGCACCGGCGGCCTCGTGCCCGCCACCCTCGAGGCCGGCCGCGAGTACACCGGCACGCTGAACATGCTCTACCCCGCAACCCTCGACAAACCCGAGAACTGCTTCGTGACACTCATGCTCATCGATGCCGCCACCGGCCGCATCCTCAACGCCAACCGCTGCCCCCTCAACGGCACTAACGCCGGCGTCGACGACATCATCGCCACTCCCGCCGACGCTCCCGCCATCGCCGAAGAAGCCGGCAACGTAACCGTCACCGGCAACGGCACCCTGCAGGCCGCCGCTTACAGCGTCGACGGCGTCATGCTCGCCACAGCCGCCGGCGAGGGCGCCATCAGCCTCGACCTCAACGGCTACCGCGGAATGGTCATCGTCCGCGCCACCGATGCCGCCGACAAGACCGCCGTCGCCAAAGTCGTCATCCGCTAAACTCATCTCCGGTCTTCCCCGTCGCGAAAATTCCCGCGACGGGGAAGGTCCTACCATAACTCAGAATAGTTTTCATTATTTTCTAACCAATCTCACATAGCAATGAAACAATTTAGAACTCTCACGCGTAGCCATCTCCAGCGAGTTCACCCCCGCCAACGGCACCAGCCTCAGCGGCGTCGACAACGTCACCCTCATACACCGACGCACAGGGCAACGCCCAGAACGTCGTCGTCAGCAAGAGCGACTGCACCGTCGCACAGAATGCCGCCGCCAAAGACCAGACCTGGACCATCCCCGTTCCCGCCGCTGTCAAAGAAATGAAGGGCGTCACCATCACCCTCGCCGACTTCGTCTGCAACGACGGCTACGACCACGCCTCCGACGTCATGGCTCAGTACGACACCTTCGTCATCACCAGCTGCGACCCCCAGAACGGCGCCGACCTCGCCGGCCTCAACGAAGACCAGGTCATCACCATCACCACCAACTATGACAGCGTCTATCCCGAGATGTACATCGTCTATGACATCACGGACATGAACGCCGAGAACGCCGACCAGACCATCATCAAGAGCGAGTCATGGTTCACCCGTCAGACCGACGGCAGCTACCAGGCCACCATCTACGGCAACTACAAGTTCCTCACCGGCCACACCTACCGCATGAACATCACCGCCTACGAGACCGAGGCCGACTCCCACTCGCTCGGCGGCAAGGGCGCTTTCGCCACCGCATACGTCGAGTGGCACGGCACCTCAGCCCCCTACGTCTACAGCGACATCGAGCTCAAGAGCATCGACCCCGCCGAAGGCACCACACTCGCCAAAGACTGGAACCGCACCGTCGTTGTCGAATTCACCGGCATGGTCAACATGGAAGCTGCCTCCTCATTCATCAACCGGGGCATGGGCGCAACCGTCGCCTTCGAGTCTATCACTCCCACCGACCCCGACACTTCGACCGGCAAGTCCTACTCCAACATCTGGACGCTCGTCGTTCCCGAGTCCTACATGTCCTCACTCAAGGCACCCCTTGACCTCAGCCTCGCTGCCGTCGACATGAAAGGCCGCCGCGTCAAAGGCAACACCGGCGAAGATGCCAACACATGCTTCTACTACGTCTACCCCTATGCCGGAGCCTTCGCCGAAGACTTTGAAATCAGCGTCGTAGGCACTGCCCCCGTCAAGACCGTCAGCGAATTCCTCGTGTCGGCCTCACGCGGCGTATCCGCCAACTGGAACGTCGCCGACGACCAGGCCGTCGTCATGAACAAACTCCGCGAAGTCGTTGCCACCGTTGCCGAACGCGTCCTCCCCGAAGGCGAATACGGCCAGCGCGCCACCACCATGACCCTCAAGCTCAATAAGGAAATCACCGAGGGCGGCGACTACGTCCTCATCCTCCCCCAGAGCTACCTCATCATCGAAGAAGAATTCGACGCCCAGGATTCGGCCGAGCGCACCTTCGAGTTCTCCATCGAAGGCGGTGAGCCCACACCCTCGACTTTCAAATTCACCGTCGACCCCGCCGAAGGCGAAGTTGAGCAGGTTTCGACCCTCACCCTCACCTTCCCCGACTTCTCCAGCGCAAGCCTCGGTTCCGGCAAGGCTACCATGACCCTCCCCTCCGGAGATGTCGTCAACCTCCCCGATGCCGAATGGGGCGCCGCCGACAACCAGATGGTGCAGAAACTCAACACGCAGGGCGGCTCAGCCACCGACCCCGGTGACTACGTCATCGCCTTCCCCGAAGGTTACTTCAACCTCGGCGACAACGGCGACCCCTCGCCCGCTTTCTCGCTCCACTACACCGTCAAGGCAGCTCCCGCCAAGCTCAACTACACCACCGACCCCGTTGAAGGACAGGTCAAAGAAATTGAGAGCATCGTCCTCACCTTCACTGACTACATGTCAGCCGACGGCGGCTCAGGCCACGCCACCCTCACCATCGATGGCGGTGAACCCATCCAGCTCCCCGACGCACAGTGGGGCGAAGGCCTCAACCAGATGATTCAGTCCCTCGGGCAGAAGTACACCACAGAAGGTGACTACGTAATCTCCTTCCCCGAAGGCTACTTCAACCTCGGCGACACCCCCGATGCATCTCCCGCTTTCAAGCTCCACTACATCATCCAGACAGGCTCCATCAGCAGCATCGTAGCTGACGAGAACGAAGAGTATCGCGTTTACAACCTCTCCGGCGTGCAAGTAATCACCACGACGGACAAAGCCGCCCTCCGAGCTCTCACCCCCGCCATCTACATCATTAACGGCGTCAAAGTCGCCCTCCGCTAATCCCCGCCCTTTCCACGCTGTCAGTCCCTTTCCCCGGACTGACAGCCCACCTCTCACAGAGCGCGAGCCTCCCCGGTCCGCGCTCTTTTTTTCTTCATTGAGGCACAAAGCAACGCACCCGTTATTGCTGTGCTTCCGGCGGAATAATTTGAAACAGGTTCTATAAATTAGCCATCCGCTTTTCTCCCCCGGCAACATCCCCGCCTCGACAATCCCGCCCAATGTTTATAACAAAATTTAACCATTTTCACATTCATTTCTTTTGGCAGTTACATTTCTAACACGTATATTTGTAAAGAAAACGTGTTGCCTCGTTTTTTCACGCTTTATAACCGGCGAATCATTTGTCCTATGTCTGCATCCTGCGATTCTCAGCATTATAGCTTATGTCGGCACGTGAGGCTGGCCGCGGCCTGCGTGGTGGCCGGGCTATGTGTGATGTTTTTGGGCGCTTATGCATCGGTCAGGGAACTGACAGCTGTCAACGGGTTAACGGCAAATGAACTGGACGAAAAGGTGTGGCGTTTTGCCGGACGTGAAATGTTGGACCGGCAAGGTGGCCGGATTGTTGCGGGTGACAACTTTCACATTGAAGGCATGGCTGACAGGTGCGATTTCTATGTTTATCGCAATGACTCGGTGTTGTGGACTGGATATAACATAGGACGCTCGCTGGGCATGCTGATGGATGCGCCGGTGCCGGTTTCTCAGTCTGAGAATTTGCAAGCCGGCGCCTCTTTATCCTTTTATCAAGCCTCAGGCCAACTGAACGTAAGCACTCATATCAGGGAGACCGGCCGATGTGATTGGCGGATGCTTGGGTGTGGGGATGTAATAACAATGTCAGGTGACACAATACACAATGTCACTCTCATGCGGCAGGTGTCCCGCGCCTTGATTCACGCCGTTGATTACGCTGACAATGACTCTGTCGAGCGTGTTGTGCACCGCTGGTATGCGCCGGGTTCACAGGTGCCTGTGGCGGTGCAGACTGAGGGCGTTCTCTATGCCTGTTATGACGATGCAATCGCTGACGTTGAGCAGGATAACGGCGAGAAGGCGGAAAAAGAAGAAATAATCAAGTTGATTGACAATGCCCGGATAATTCAAGGAAACGGCGTAATAACCGTGGCCTTGGATGCGGCAACGGATGTTTACGCCTTTATCATGGATGCTGCCGGCAATTTGTATGGGACAGTGTCAGGACACCGCACCGAGTTTGTCTTGGACGCCTCTTCACTTCCGCATAACACATACGTTGTGTAACTCGTGGCGCTCGGCGCTGATAACTATACCCGTAAAGTGTTGGTTACAAAATAGAAACAACAGCCCCATGAGAAAGGTTTTCTTGACTCTCATATATTTTGTATTTACGGCTGTTGTTGCGGAGGCCCAGACATATATCACTCCGGTGCGGAGTGATATAACACCTCCTTCGCCTCAGTCCTCTTCACTGATAGAAGTTCAGGCCCCTCAGCCTGAACTCATGACCGGCGCTGCCAATCTATGTATCCCCGTCTATACCATAGCCGTGGACAATTTCAGTTGTCCCGTGACATTGCAATATCACAGCAACGGCATAAAAGTCTTTGACGACCCGGCTCCCGTGGGCTATGGGTGGTCATTGCAGCCCGCGCTCCGCATTACAAGGACCATTGGTCGCCCTGACGAAAAATTCCGGTTCAGCGGGGACCCCAATGAAGCCCTTGAGCCAAATGCAATGTGTTATATGTGCAGCTTTTCGCCCCTGGCGCCGTCATACACACACACGCAGCGATACGACTCAGAACATGACATCATCAACATCTCCCTGCCGGACAGAACGCTAACACGCGTTATAGATGTCACCCCGGACACCATCAGATTTATAAGCGCCTGTGACTCTGAATATAAAGTGGAGGCTGACAGTGTCATGAACACCATTATTGTCACTGACCCCTCAGGCATGCGATATTATTTCGGCGCCGAGTACGAGGGCTGTTACGACAGGGACGACATTTTCATGCGCACGGCGTGGGCGCTCTATAAGATAGTAACTGACAATGGCCGCATAGTGACATTCAGTTGGAGCCATTGCAAACATCCCGTCATGAATCGGAAATGGATAGGCGGTCATTCTTTCATGGATCGCTGGGACCTGTATCAGTGGGGCAACTCAGGCAAAAGCCAGGAAGATTTTGAGAATGACAACTTTGCCAATGGCGTTCTCACCCGCAACAGCGAGACAACTGATTTTTTACGTCTGGACAGTGTCACCTTTCCCGGGGGGAACGTAACATTCAGCTATGAATACGCCGCAGCATCCGGATACATGCTGAAGGCAGTGAATGTCTGCTCGGCAGATGAAACAATAAAAAGTTATAAACTTCGATATGCCGATGATTACTGCACTCTGCTCACAGAAATAGACGGTGGCGCAGGCAACAAATACACATTTGATTACAACACCCGATACGGCACAAATCCACACAGTTCATGGAGCAACTGGCATGCTCAGGACTGGTGGGGTTATTATAACGGCAAGGATAATGCCAGTCTCACACCTGACCTGAAAGTCAAGACTTATTACAGCACCACCAACACCACCGGCACCTATAAAGAGCACCTTGGCGATGCGGACCGCAGCGTCGACACCACTGCCATGCAGGCACTTATCCTAACCAAAGTGACGTGGCCCACCGGAGGCACATCAAAGTTTGAGTATGAGCCTCACCGATTTGCCCCGGCGCGTGCCGAGAGCGACGGGGAAGTTGCCCCGGAAAGCGACCCATATCTCAGTGTTGGCGGCGGTCTGAGAGTGAAAACAATAACAACCTCGGCCGGAACGCGAGAAAATGACATGGTGGTCAGATATGAGTATCCTTTGGCAACCGTCCGCGCCGTTCCTTCAGCGGCCACCTTCGTGGAGGCTTATGATGTGGTCTTTACCATGCCGGATGTACCCGCGTATACGGATGACCCGGTCTCACGGATGAGATTGGTGAACATATCGCCAGTCTCCGATTACATGAGATATGACATAGGGGTGACACCGCTGTGGTATGACCATGTGTCGACAATATGGGCCGAGGGAAAGACCGAGTCGTATTTTCAGGACGTACTGCCGCAGTCTTATCTGAAACCGGTCGTAAGTTTTGGTGCACGTCTGCCCAACAGCATGACACATGTCTTTGACGGCGCACCCGTCATGACCAAACAAGTGATCTTCCGCACGGACGGAAACAATTACACACCCGTAGAAACCACGGCTTTCAAATACGAGACACGCATGGGCAGTCACGTACCCGGCAACTACCATATAGAAAGAAACGTGGTGTACATTGACGATATGGAAATGAATGCGCCGGACCTCATAGACGGCAGCAAAATTCACGGAGGCTCTAAAGCCAGCGGCGCCTATGCTGTCGTGGAAAACGGCTATGCATCACGCCGATATGTAATATACCCCTACGCCAAATATCTGATAGCAAAGTCGCACACTGTCCATACAGAGACCGGAGATGTCACCACCACAGAACAATATTCTTACAAACCAGACACCGGCCTTCTTACAAAAGTTGTCACCGACACCTCCGAGGACCTCACATCCACAGTCACCGTTGATTACCCGGACCAAAGCCGGGGCAATGTACAAGCCGCCATGGTCGCCGCCAACTTTGTCGACGTGCCCGTAAAGGAGAATATAACACGCGGCACCGCTGTCACCGACATAACTGCGCAATACGCGCCCACCGGCTCCGGTGCTTTTCGGCAGCTGCGCACTGCAACGTCTTTTGGCGCCACTGAGGACAGTCTTTATTCCCCTACATGCCACTATGACCGACTGGGACATCTCACTCGTGTAATTGATGCCGACAGCATAATTGTGGATTGGACCTGGGACAATGCCGCCCTTTACCCCGTGCTCAAAATTCAGGACGGCATCATCACCCGTTTCCACTACAAGAACCTGGTGGGATTGAGTAGCATTACCCAACCCTTCGGTGCCGCCACCACCTTCCACTACGACAACTTAAACAGACTTGTCGGCTCAGAAATCACAGGCCTGGGCAAGATGCAGTCCATTGCCTACCATATAGCCCCTGACGCCAACAGAATAACAACGGAAACATGGCTTGACAACAATCGCAAACTTGTTGCCACTGATTATTTTGACAATCTTGGCCGCAAAATAAAGTCAGAGAACACCTCGGCAGGCATATCAAGCCACATCAAGTATGATGCCATGGGCCGCGCATACGCCACCAGCATTCCCTCTGCCAACGAGCCCTCCGAGGATTATGACTATGCCATTATCTGCTACGAACAGAGTCCCCGCGGTGTAATATCTTCATCAATTAAGAACGGGCAGGCATGGCATGAGAACGGTAAAAAGGTAACTGTGCGCACCTTTGCCAACCTGAGCGACGGCAATTATTCAGCACCGCTTTACAGGATTGGTGCCGACGGCAATGTCGCGCACTCGGGCAACTATACGGCCGGGCAATTGCTCATTGAAGAAGCCACTGATGAAGACGGACACGTCACGCGCTCCTACATCAACAAAAACGGCCTGACGGTCATGACCGAGGAAGGCGATGGCTTTGGCGAGATGTTTCGGACTCGTAACATCTATGATGACTATGGACGTCTGCGCTTTGTCCTCACACCCGCCTTTGCCGACGGCAATTTCAGCGCCACAGATGATTCCTTCATCAAGAACTGCCATGAGATACGTTACGACAAATTCGGACGGCAGAACTATGTGCGTCTGGCCGGCGCCACCGCAGCCAAACGAACTGCCTATTCACGCGCCGGACGTGTTCTTGCAGAACAGACTGCCGCAATGGCGCCAAACAATTGGACGATCAACTTCTATGACCGAAAAGGGCGTCTGTGTTACACCGCCCTCAACGGAATAACGGACACCGAAGTTGAATGGCTCACGCAGAATTTCTCAACGGCAGAATTTGACAACGTCGCCTATATGGACTTCTATGCCGGATACAAACTGACGCCCGAGCCACGCCTCCCTGTTGATGTCCCTTACTCCGCTGCCTATTTTGACAATTACGATTTCCTGGGGAATGTCACATGGCTGCCGGATTCCGTCACCCTCAAAAACAGACCCGGGCTGCAAACAGGAGGTTATGATGCGGAGACAGGCCGTTATGCGCTCATCTATGATGACTACGGACGCGTCATCGCACGTTACGAAGGCGCCTCTGCCATGACATATACCCTTGACCGCGCCGGAAACACCCTGTCTGTCACAGAAAAAACACTGCCCGGCAAGAAAGGGTCGCAGACCATGACCACAACCTTTACATACGACAACGCCGCGCGCATCAAGTCATGGGTCACAACATTCGGTGACGGCAGAGCCTCGGCCCAATATACTTATGACCACATGGGCAAGATGAAATCCGAGAAGCTCGGCAATAACGTAGAGCGCGCTTTTGAATATGACTGCCACGGTTGGCTCACCAACGCCACCACCTCCATCCCTACTGCCCAAATGATAGATCATCCTATTGTCATTTCACCCAAAAACGGCGTCAGTGAACAGTTTTATAACAGTGCCATGACAGGAGGCAACACCACCGATTCCATACCGGACTCAATGATAGCGAAATTGAAAATCGACTATACAGAAAAAGTGTGGTATGACGACTCTCCGCATCCACGCTACAATGGCACTCCATCGGCACATCAGCCAACACTCGGCGGCAGATATGACTATGTCTTTGACACACACGACCGACTTGTGAAAGCTGACTACACCCCGGCTGACAACAGCGGCGAAGACTTCTCCACCGAGTACACTTACAACTCCACCGGCGCCCCGCTCACCGTGAAAAGAATGGGCATATCCGCCGTTCTCACCAACACACAGACCAATGTCCGCCATGAAACCTTCAACGTCCTTGATAATCTCACATACAGCTGGGACGGCATGTTGCTGACCTCGGTGACAGCCAAAAAAGAAGGCAGTGATTACTACGGGCGTCCGGGCTACCCCCTCAGCCACCGGGGCGGCACCGGCCAATACGTGTGGAACAGCGCCGGACTGCTCAAAGCCGAGCGCTGACGGCACACTGCACCAACTCATCACCTACAGCCTCATCCCCGGCACGCGCCGCCTCAAAAAAGTCAGCGAGCGCACCTACGCCGGCAACTGTGTCTATGAGGGCGACTCGCTGCTCTACGCCAACTTCCCCGGAGGATACTTCGACGGCGCCGGACAGGTGCACTATCGCCATGCCGACACATGGGGCAACATCGCCATGGTCACCGACCGCCACGGAGAAATTGAGCAGCACAACGGCTACTACCCCTACGGCGAGCCGTGGCGCGAACCCTCCGGACAACCTAACCTCTTCGCCGGCAAAGAGCGCCGGCGCGACGGTGCCCTCAATGACTACGATTTCACCGCGCGCTGCCTCAACTCCGCCCTCTGCCTGTGGTCCACTCCCGACCCCTGCACCCTCACCTACACCCCCCTCAACCCCTACATCTACTGCGCCGCCAACCCCATCCGCTACACCGACCCCTCCGGAAAAATCATTACTGAAAATGGCGTCCCATTTCAGTATTCCTGTGGTCGACCAGTTTCAATACCGGAGAATAAATTAATCAAAAGCAATGAAAAGGACCTAGAAGAAGCCACGTATAATGTTTGTTGCTTGTTTACTTCAGCCGGCGTGCCGTTCATTGCTCTTCAATTAACTGATAAAAAAGAGACAAATGAACTAACGCCTTCAGGTTTTGATTATACCTCAAACTGTCATGGATATACTTTCCTCAATGGGGAATATTGGATTAATTCAGAAAGCAGTGTTGATGCAGTTTTGTCTGAATATTTGCCGATTAGCAACCCTGACCTTATTGAAGCAGGGGATGTAGTGGTCTATAAAACAGAGAATACAGATGATAATCCCGCTGAATTTGGCAGTGGTGACCTCATATATGCTCACTCTGCAAAAATAGCCGGCGAAGATAATAACGGAGACTATAAATTGGATGCAAAAATGTCGAATGCCAAACCCCAAACAGAATCTTATAATAAGAACAAGAGAGGATATCGCGAAACAAGCGTCTACAAAAAAACACCCGTTGACAGACCCTTGAAGAAGGGAGAAAAATGGAAATTGGAAAATTTAGCCATTCAATTGATTAATGAATATATCGCGAAAAAAAAGCAAGAATCTAATAATAAATAGATCAAAGACATGAAAATAGTTTTGAGACATATTAGTCAATTCATTGTGGTGGCGCTTCTGGGGCTGGTTTGGAAACCGGGTAGCGCTCAGCTAATGTCATTTGCGTTTAATCTTGAAGATAACCTAAATGACGAACGGGTGCTGAATCTTGATAAAGTATACCATAGGCGGTGCCGGAAATGGTCACAAGTGCCGGGTATTGACAAGGTGAAATGGTATAAATATTTAGATTCATATGAGGATAAGCATTCCTATGCCCGCGCAAGACTCGGAGATATAGAGTATATTTTGGACGACTGGGACAGCGAATTACCCGACGATGGCAGTGTGGCTAAATATATTTCAACACGCGACCCCAAGTTTGAATGTGGTGGGTATCACGTTGGAGATATTGTGAATTTGGACAGCATACAGGCTACTGGCCAGCGTAGCATTAAACGGTTAAACAATGATAATGTTGTTAAAAAAAGGATTGGCCCTTGGGGGCGGTGGGAACTTATTGTGCGTAATGACACAATAATAATGTTCTCCCGCAGTTGTAAACGCTTTACAGAAACAAATGTCCCTAAATTTATGATTGACCACGTAATGCTTGCAAACTGGACACATACCTCCACCCTAAGTTATGGTGAGAGAGAACCGATAGACTCAGTGCGGGCAGACAGCATTAGAAACGCCTGGTCCATATGGGAAAAAAGATATGAAGATGAAATAAGGCGTTCAAAGCGCAAAAATCCTTACCGTGATATTATGATATTATGTTTTAATCCTAGACGCCACCATAGATCAACAAGCATTCAGACCAAACAGGCATATCGCAAGTTGGGTTTTAGAAGACTAATCCTTGATAACTACATTGAAGCCGATTCCGTACCGGTTGATCTTAACGATGATATTAGGAAGATTGATGAGGTGCAAAATATTGGCATGGCTCAGAAAAAGTCATATGTTTGTCTGCACACAGGAGAGACCATTACCAACCCATATATAACGGCCACGTTACGTGGCATTGAATACTTGTTAATGCTTGATACTGACACCATCAGAACAGATGCAGGAAAGATAGAAAAATACAACTATATTTGCAAGTTTGTCACTTACGACCCTTCTTTTGAATTAAGGGGATATAGAGTTGGCTCCGAACCTCCGTCATTAGCATCAATGGATGAACAGTGTTATGATTTAACCAGTTACAGTTTTTGGCCGTCTGAATGGAAATGTGTTGCCAAAGGCAACAAGATTATCTGTTTTTATAAGTATTATGATCCATGGAATTCAAATACATTGTCAAAAACCTGTTCGATTGACCAGTTTATGCTAAGCCAAAACAAAAAGCGCAAACCATGAACCCGTACATGACCGCTAATAAATCCAAGTTGCCGGGCATACGCAGCGTTGCGTATTGCTGTATGGCTATGGGAAACGGGGACGGCATGTTGCTGACCTCGGTGACAGCCAAAAGAGAAGGCAGTGATTACTACGGGCGTCCGGGCTACCCCCTCAGCCACCGGGGCGGCACCGGCCAATACGTGTGGAACAGCGCCGGACTGCTCAAAGCCGACTTTTCTTTCATCCAAGCGCCGGGGGCGTCAGGATTTGTGGGGCGGGGTGACGATGCGGTCGCCGAGGTAGGTGGCAAACTCGGATTTGAGGGTGTTGAGTTCGATGAGTTCTTGCATGGCGAGGCGCATGGCTGAGGCATCACCGGCTGAGGCGGCCGCAGAGATGCGGCGTTTGACGGCGCGGATGCGGGTGGTGAGGATGGCGTGGCGCAGTTCGCCGATGGCGCGGGGCACGAGCTCGGAGAGGCGCTCCTGCTCGGAGGGGACGTGCGAGTATTTGCTGTAGATTTTGGAGAGGGTGTAGCGGTCGCCGGCGAGGTCGGTGGAGAGCTGGCGGATGTCGTCGTCGGGGTCGCTGAGGAGTGCACGCTCGAGGTAGTAGCGGCCATACTCGCCGCGCTGTCGCTCTATTTCGGCGTCGGTGTCCTCCTTGAGACGCAGTTCGCGGGCGTGGATGTCGCCGAGGTCGGTGGCCTCGCGGCGTATTTTTTCTGTACCTTCGGAGATGAGTCGGTCGCGCTCGCGGCTGAGCGCTTCTTCGTGCTTTTGGGAGTCGGAGGGCCAGCTTTCGGTGGCGAGGCGGACAGCGGCGTTCCAGAGGCTGACGTGGAGGGGGGTGCGGAAGGTGATGGCGTCGACGCTGAGTTCGGAGTCGATGTACTGGACGACGTTGAGGAGGGCGGTGTCGCCGTTGTCGGTTTCGTATTCGACGGTGGGGAGGACGCCGTAGCGGACGACGTAGCGGAGTATTTCGCGCTCGAAGGGGCGCAGGTAGGCGTCGTCGTCCTCTTCGGCCGTCGCGCCGGGTGCGTTGCCCTGAGTTGTGGCGGTGGACTGAGCCGCGGAGAAGTCTGATGGTTTTATGGGACCGGCGACGGTGGTGTCGGTCTGTGAGGCATCGCCGCCCGGGGTTTGGTCGGGCCGGGAGGTATCGGTGCGGCGCTCGGCGTCGATGCGGGCGTGCTCGCGTTTTTTCCACTCTTCTTCTTTCATCTTCTCGCGCAGGGAGTCGACGCTGAGGGAGATGACGCTCTCGCGGAGGTTGAAGCGGCGGGCGCACTCTTCGATGTATACGTTGCGTGTGATAGGATCCGGGATGACGGCGATGGAACCGACGATGTCGTTGATGGCGGCGGCGCGGCGGAGGGGGTCGTCGCCGGCGCCGCGGAGGAGGATGTCTGTTTTGAAGTGGATGAAGTCGACTTCGTGTGTGGCGAGATATTCTTCGACTTCGGTGTTGGTGTGGGTCTGGGCGTAGGAGTCGGGGTCGTCGCCGTCGGGGAGTGAGAGGACGCGAACGTTCATGCCTTGTTCGAGGAGCATGTTGATACCGCGGAGGGAAGCTTTGATGCCGGCGGCGTCGGAGTCGTAGATGACGGTGACGTTGCGGGTAAAGCGGTGGATGGCGTGGATTTGCTCCTGTGTGAGTGATGTGCCGGAGCTGGCGACTACGTTTTCGACGCCGGCCTGGTGCATGGAGATGACGTCCATGTAGCCTTCGACGAGGATGCACTTGTCTTTGCGGGAGATGGCGTTGCGTGCCTGGTAGAGGCCGTAGACTTCGCGGCTCTTTTTGTAGATGACGCTCTCGGGAGAGTTGATGTATTTGGCGACGTTTTTGTCTTTGCGGAGGGTGCGTGCTCCGAAGGCGACGACGCGTCCGGAGAGGGAGAAGACGGGGTAGATGACGCGGCCGCGGTAGCGGTCGTAGGCGCCGCGGTCGTTGCGCTGGCAGAGGCCGGTGGAGAGGAGGTATTTCTCGGAATAGCCGGCGGCGAGGGCGGTGCGGTAGAGGTCGTCGCTTTTTTCGAGGGAGTAGCCGAGGCGGAATTTTTCGATGCTTTTGTCGTTGATGCCGCGCTCGCGGAAGTAGCTGAGGCCGATGTTGCGGCCTTCTTCGGTGTCGGCCATGATGTGGCGGTAGTGCTCCATGGCGAACTGGTTGACGGCGAGCATGGACTCGCGCTCCATCTGGGCGGCACGTTCTTCGGCGGTCTCTTCCTGCTCTTTTATTTCGATATGGTACTTGCGTGCGAGCCAGCGGAGGGCCTCCTGGTAGGTCATGGACTCGAGTTTCATTAGGAAGTTGACGGGGGAGCCGCCGACGCCGCAGCTGAAGCACTTGCAGATGTTGCGTGAGCGCGAGACTGAGAAGCTGGGGGTGCGCTCGTTGTGGAACGGGCAGAGGCCTATGTAGTTGGCTCCGCTGCGTTTCAGCGTGACGAAGTCGCTCACAACTTCCACTATATCAGCGGCATCGAGGATGCGCTGGGTTGTTTCTCGGTCTATCTTTTTCATTGCAACTGCAAATATACACAATTTTTCGCTTTTTCTGCGCCCAAAAATGTGTATCTTTGCAAAAAGGAAATTTGACCTTAACGTAATCCTTCTAAAAATCTATAATGAGTATGAACTTTATGAAGAGAATGACGCTGCTGGCGGCGGCCGTGGCGATGTGCGTGGCCGGTGCGTCGGCGCAGAAGATCGCGGTGCTCAGCGATGTGCATGTGACGCCCGGCAACGCCAACGAGCAGGCGCTCAAAGACGCGGTGCAAGAGATTAACGGCGGCGACTATGACCTGGTGGTCGTGGACGGCGACCTTAGCAACGAGGGCTCGGACGCGGAGCTGGCCAATGTCAGCGCCATTCTGCGCGGCATCACGCATCCGCTGTTCGTGCTGCCCGGCAACCATGAGAACAACTGGAGTCAGAGCGCGACAAAGACGTTTATCGACACGTTCGGCAACGACCGTTTTGTGACCGAGGCGGACTCGCTGGTCATCATCGGCATCAACTGCGGCCCGTTCATGAAGATGGGCGACGGCCACATCAAGCAGGAGGACCTGCACTGGCTGCGGCGCACGCTCGAGGAGCGCGCCACGCCGGGCAAGCGCGTGCTCTCGTTCAACCACTATCCCATCCGCGAGAACGACCTGGACAACTGGCGCGACTATGCGTCGATTCTGCTCGACTTCCCGGTGATAGGCCATGTGAACGGCCATTATCACTCGTTCCAACAGTACAACATCGGCTCGATTCCGGCGGTGATGGTGCGCGCCCTCGACATGCGCGACGGCCGTCCGGGCTACTCCATCGTGGAGGTTACGCCGGAGTGGACGTACGTGTATAATAAGGTGACGGGCGAGAAGGCCGTGCCAATGTTCGCCTTCGCCAACAAGACGGAGCACAAGCCTCTGAAGGCGGCCGGAGACACGGCATGGAAGCAGCCCGAGGGATTCGAAATCACGCGCGTGTGGGCCGACAGCGCTTCGGTGTTCACGCGTCTGGGCTTCGACAAGGAGAATGTCTACTTCGGCACGTCGCTGGGTCAGGCCCGCGCCGTGAACAAGGCCTCCGGGAACCTCGTGTGGAGCACGCCGACGGGAGCCTCGCTCTTCTCGCGTCCCGTGGTGACCGCCCCCGGCCGCGTGGCCGTCCCCTACTCCGGCGGCATCATGATGCTCGGCACGCGCGACGGCAAGGTCGTCAAAGACTGGAAGAGCAAGCAGGGGCCGTATGTGGCCGACGGCGTGCTCTCGGCCGACGGCAAGGCATACCTGCAGGGCGGATACAAGCGCTTCGAACGCCGCGACCCGCGCTCAGGAAAGCTGGTGTGGAGCTATGACTCGCTCAACAACTATGCCCAGGCCGCGCCCGTCGTGGACGGCAACGAGGTCTTCTTCGGCGCCTGGGACACGTATCTGCGCTCGGTCGACCTTAAGAGCGGCCGGCTCAACTGGAAGTGGAACAACGGCAAGAGCGCCAATATGCTCGGCCCGGGCAATGTGGTGCCGGTGGTGACCGCCGACAGGGTGATCATCGTGGCGCCCGACCGCTATATGACGGCCCTCGACCGCAAGACGGGCAAGCAACTGTGGCGCAACAACGCCCACCGTTATCGCGAGGCGCTGGGTGTCAGCGAAGACGGCACGCGCGCTTATGCCAAGACCATGGACGGCGAACTGGTGGCCGTGGACACCGCGTCGCCCGACTTCCGCGAGCTGTGGACCGTGGACATGGGCCTGGGCTACGAGCACGCCCCGTGCATCGTGGTCGAGAAAGACGGCGTGGTCTATGCCGGCTCGCGACGCGGCATCGTCACCGCCGTGGACCCCGCGACGCAGAAGGTGCTGTGGAGTATTCCCGTGGGCGTTTCCGAGACAAACGGCATCGACATCGACCCCACCACCGGCGACATTTACGTCTCGCTCATCGAAGGCACCATCTACCGCATCCGCAAAATCTGACGGCCGCGGCGCCAAAAATTTGCGGAAGTCAGAAAAAATTGCTAACTTCGCGGTCGCAAAACAGTTAACCGCGTTTCGCATCGGCCGTCGCTCCCCCGCGCGGCATCCTAAAGAATATTCAAAATACAATAATACAACACAGTTATGATTAACGCTCAGGACATCAAAAACGGCACCTGCATCCGCATGGACAACCGTCTCTATTTCTGCGTGGAGTTCCTCCATGTAAAACCCGGCAAGGGCAACACTTTCATGCGCACCAAACTCAAAGACGTTGTGGACGGCCGCGTTATCGAGCGCCGCTTCAACATCGGTGAGAAACTCGAAGACGTTCGCGTGGAGCGCCGCCCCTACCAGTACCTCTACGCCGAAGGCGGTGACGACATCTTCATGAACAACGAAACCTACGAGCAGATTCCCATCAACAAGGAACTCGTGACCGGCGCCGCTTTCATGAAAGAAGGCGACATCGTGGAAGTTGTCAGCGACGCTTCGACCGACACAGTCCTCTACGCCGAGATGCCCACCAAGGTGACCCTCGAAATCACCTACACCGAGCCCGGCATCAAGGGCGACACCGCCACCAACACCCTCAAACCCGCCACTGTTGAGACCGGCGCCACAGTTCGCGTGCCCCTCTTCGTCAACACCGGCGACAAGATTGAGGTCGACACCCGCGACGGCAGCTACGTAAAGCGCGTCCAGTAATCCCCGCCGACTTTTCGCCCCGCGAAACAACGCTGACGGCAGCCTCCGGACTTTTCCGGGGACTGCCGTCAGCGCTGTTATATAGCCCGGCGTCCGATTACTGCTCGATGAGCCAGGCGGTGAGGTGGCGGGTGGCGGTGGAGAAGTTGACGCCGATTTTGACAATGGTGCGGGCGTCGGCGCGGAAGGGATATTCGTAGTGCTTGGAGTTGATTTGGGCCAAGGCGGCCTCGGGCGTGGAATCGCGCTTCAGTTCGATGATGTAGACGTATCTGGGCGTGCGGATGAGCACGTCGATGCGTCCGTCGGAGGTGTGGTATTCCGTCTGCACATCGAAGCCCAACATCGTGAAGATGACATAGAGATTGTTCTCGAAGAAAATCTCCGACTTCGTGCCCGTCAGCTCATACGACACGCCGGCCAACAGCGTCTGCAACCCCTTCAGAAATCCCTCCGCATTGCCCTCTCGCAACATCCGCGCCGAGTTGCGGATAAACGAGCGCGACCGCGTTTCGTTCAGGCCTGTGCACAAGGGCATCAGTCCGCGGAAAAGCCCGCGACCCACCTCGCGATTGGGTATGCCCAACTTGTAGTCGCCGGTCTCCGGGTCATAGCCTTTCAGGGTGAGGTAACCCGTCTGGAACAGCATGGGCACCGGGTCATCGGTATAGGAGTCAATCGAAGAAAGCGAGGTCAAATCTGTTTCTGTGCTCAGATATTCGCGCAGGTCTATCCCGTTATGAAGAATAGATTTTAGCAGGAACGTGGGCGTGCCCGTTGCAAACCAAAAATCATAGATATTGGACTCTTGGAGGGCGCTGAGTAGGCTGAACGGGTTGTAGATGTCGGGGCAGTTGCGGGTGAAGTGATAGCCGTCGTAGTTGGATTTCAGATTTTGGACAGCCTCGTCATAGCTTACGCCGGTTTTGTTAGCGAGAGCCTGAATGCCCGCACGACAGTTGTCAAGCATCTCCTGCTCAGTGATACCGCAGACAGCCGCATATTGCTCGCTGAATGAGATGTCTCTGAGATTGTTTAGGTCGGAGAAAATGCTGAGGCGGGAGAAGCGGCTTACTCCCGTGAGAATCGCCAGGCGTATATATCGGTCGCAACCCTTAAGGTTGGCGTAGATAGGCTTAAGGATATTACGAAATTCTTCCTTCTGAGCCTCATTATCAATATGCGAGACAAGCGGTTTGTCGTATTCGTCGACGAGAATAACGACTCCTTTGCCGGTACGCTGGTAGGCTGCGGTGATGATGTTCTTGAATCGGACCGAAAGCGATGGTGAGATAAATTCCACACCAAATTCTTGCTCCCACACTGCGAACTGATTGTCTAATGCATTCTTGAACTCAGTGACATTAGCCGGGTCAGCATCCACAAGATTGAGATGGAGCACAGGCGACGGCTCCCAGTCGTAGTCATAATTGGAGATAGCGAGCCCCTCAAAGAGCTCGCGTTTGCCCCGGAAGAAAGCCTCGGCCGTGCTGAGAAACAGACTTTTGCCAAAGCGGCGAGGACGGCACAGCAGATAGTAGCCCGGGCGTCGCACCATACTGTGCAGAAACTCGGTCTTATCAATATATAATAATCCTTCTCTTCTTATTTTCTCAAAATCTTCAATCCCGATGGGATAATCTACTTGCTGTTCAACCATGGCCGTTTATCATTTAGGAGGTCTCCACGGCAAAGATACGAAATCTCAGCCATATATGCAAACGCGCAGCGTTTGGCCGGCGGCCTGCGCAAAAATTTTTACGGCGAAGTGTAACTTTTGGGAAGTCGCTGCGTCTAACCCTATAAACAATTAAACAAATCTATTGAAGGCAATGGCCGCAAAGGCAGACAAGGAAAAGCGATTTATGGACGTGCTCAGTCAGTTTGACGGGGTCGTGCGCCGTGTCTGCTTCATGTATGCCGGCCCGGAATACCTTTTCGACGACCTCTACCAGGAGACGATGGCCAACCTCTGGCGCAGCCTCGACACTTTCCGCGGCGACTCCGGGCTCTCCACCTGGATTTATCGCGTGACGGTCAACACGTGCATCTCCTGGATACGCACCAACCGCCGCCATGCCGGCCACGCCGACCTCGACGAGGCCGTGCAGCTGGTGGCCGGCGACGATGCCGACGACCGCGCCTTCATGCGCACCATGTACCGCCTCATCTCGCGCCTTGACCCCCTGGACAAGGCCATCGTGATGATGCAGCTTGACGAGAAGAGTTATGACGAGATAGCCGCCGTGACCGGCCTGACGCGCAACAATGTGGCTGTGCGTCTGCACCGCGCCAAGGAGCGTCTCAGAACCATGACAAAAGAACTTGAATCATGATGAAAGAAGAAGAAAATAACATAGCCGACCGCGACCTGCAGAGCCTGCACGCACGCTGGAAGAAGATGGGGAACGCCTCGGCGGGTCCCTCTCCCGACGCCGCACGCCGCGCCGCCGCGCGCCTCACCGAGCCGGCCCGACTCCAGCGCGCCTACCTGCGCCTGGCCGTCATGGGTCTGTGCTTCCCACTCCTGTCGATGGCTTTCCGTTCCATCGAAGGAGCGGAATGGATCATACCCGTCTACAGCCTCTACGGCCTGGTCATGGCCGCCATCCTTTTTTACTTTGCTCACCGTGTCCGCGGCATCCGCTACGTCGACCTCCCAGTTATGGAAGCCGTGGAGAGCATCTCGCGCCTACACCGCCTGCACCGCACCGTCCGCGCCATCAGCATGACTTGCGCGATGGTCATCGTCGCCTTCATCCTCTACTAC
The DNA here is from genome assembly GCA_004552485.1 of Bacteroidales bacterium. GTDB lineage: Bacteria > Bacteroidota > Bacteroidia > Bacteroidales > Muribaculaceae > CAG-873. The sequence goes on from SFOH01000004.1 coordinate 79,316, forward strand.
CTGTGGCTGAGCGGCGACAGCGCACTCTTTTGGGGCGGAGTATCCGGCGGCATCGTCGGCCTGATCATCGGCCTGCGCGTACGCCGGCGCATGAACCAGCGCTACCGCGCCTGGCGCGCTTCGTTCCGACCGGAATAAAACCGCCGCCGCCCTTTTAGTTAAACTCACTTAAAGCGCTTTGTCATAAGCGCTTTTTTTCGTACCTTTGTAATCCACAAGCGATTTTACATAACAACTCATTATCACTAAATTTCCCATTCAATGAGAAAATTTATTTTACCATTAATAGCATCATTAGCAATTATGGCCAACGCACAGGACAATCCCTTCTTCAAGCCCTGGAACACTCCCCACGGCACCGCGCCTTTCACCGAAATCAAGAACGAGCACTACAAACCCGCCGTTCAGCACGGCATTGAGCTCGCCAACAAAGAGATAAACGCCATCACCTCCAACCCCGCCGCTCCCGACTTCAAGAACACCATCGTGGCCCTTGAGAAGACGGGCGCCGACCTCGACCGCGTGCTCGGCGTTTACTTCGCCCTGCTCTCCGCCGACGCCTCCGAGGCCATGCTCGCCGAGAGCATGGAGCTGTCGCAGCTGCTCTCCGAGTACTCCACCTCCATCATCCTCAACCAGGACCTATGGAAGCGCGTCAAGTCGGTCTATGACAACCGCGCATCGCTGAACCTCGCTCCCGAGGATTCCATGCTCCTGCAGAAGACCTACGACTCCTTCGCCCAGTCCGGAGCAACCCTCGAGGGCGCCGACCGCGACGAGTTCCGCCGCCTCAGCAGCCAGCTCTCGGCCCTCACCACCCGGTTCGGCCAGAACGTGAAGAAAGAGTTGCCCACACATAACCTCATCCTCACCGCCGACCAGCTCTCAGGCCTCCCTCAGAGCCAGATTGACGCCGCCGCCCTCGCCGCCAAAAACGCCGGCAAGGAAGGCAGCTACCTCTTCACCCTGGAGGCTCCCGTCTACATGGCCTTTATGAAATATGCCGACGACCGCGCACTCCGCGAAAAGATGTGGCGTATGTACACCGGCCGCAACATCACCGGCGAATACTCCAACATCGAAGTCCTCAAAAACATCGCCGACACGCGCCGACGCATCGCCAACCTCCTCGGCAAGAAGACCTACGCCGAATACTCGCTCGTGAACACCATGGCCCAGAACCCCGAGAACGTCTACAAGCTCCTCAACCAGCTGCGCGACGCCTACGCTCCCGCCAAGGACGCCGAGATGGCCGCCCTCACCGCCTTCGCCTCCGAGCAGACCGGCGCTCCCTTCACCATCATGCCCTGGGACTACAGCTACTGGTCGAACAAGCACCGTGCCGCAAAATACGCCTTCGACGAAGAGGCCATGCGCCCCTATTTCGAGCTTAACAACGTCATCGGCGGCGTCTTCGGCTTGGCCACACGCCTCTACGGCCTCCACTTCAAGGAGAACCCCGGCATCCAGGTCTACCACCCCGAGGTGAAAGCCTACGACGTCACCGACAACGACGGCAAATTCATCGGCGTCCTCTACGCCGACTTCTTCCCCCGCGCCTCCAAAAGTCCCGGCGCATGGATGACCAACTTCAAGGAGCAGTGGCGCGACGCCGACGGCAAGGACTCGCGTCCCCACGTCTCCATCGTCATGAACTTCACAAAGCCCACCGCCGACAAACCCTCGCTGCTCACTCCCTACGAGGTCGAGACCTTCCTCCACGAGTTCGGCCACAGCATCCACGGCCTCCTCGCCAACGGCAACTACAAGTCGCTCTCCGGCACCAACGTCTACCGCGACTTTGTCGAACTCCCCTCTCAGTTCAACGAGAACTACCTCAATGAGCGCGAATACCTCAACACCTTCGCCCGCCACTATCAGACCGGCGAGGCCATCCCCGACAGCCTCGTCAACGGCCTCATCTCCTCGGCACAGTACGGCGCCGCCTACGCCTGCATGCGCCAGCTCCTCTTCGGATTCCTCGACATGGCCTGGTACACCATCACCGAGCCCGTCGACGATGCCGTGGCCTTCGAGAACAACGCCATCAAGGACGTGCAGATTTTTGCGCCCGAGGCCAACTCCATGACCTCGCCCACCTTCAGCCACATCTTCGCCGGCGGCTACTCTGCCGGTTATTACAGCTACAAATGGGCCGAAGTGCTTGACGCCGACGCCTTCTCAGTGTTCAAACGCAACGGCATCTTTGACCCCGCCACCGCCAAATCCTTCAAGGAGAACATCCTCATGAAAGGCGGCAGCGAGAATCCCGCCGAGCTCTACCGCCGTTTCCGCGGAGGCGAGCCCACCATCGACGCTCTCCTCATCCGCGACGGCATCAAAAAACAATGACACCCAAAACATCCGGGCAACGCGTACGCGTCCATGTATTGGCGCTCTTGCTCGTTGTAATCACTGCGCACATTGCCGGGGCCGAAAGCCCTGACAGTGTGCGCATTGTCATTCCACGGCCAGACCCCGTCATCACCGGCGAAGTGACCACGCCTTCCCGGCCCTTGCGGAATGACACCCTCGCCCCCGCCGGAAGCGCCGTGACCGCAGCGCCGCAGTGGTCGCCTTCAACATTCATGCTGGAGCCGGCGCCGTTGCCACCGTGGCTACACCGCATCATCATCCCCGGCATATCGCTCGTGCCCGGCGCGGCACCCGTAACCCATTGGCACGGCGGAGGCGTCTATGCCTCCGGCAGCCGCAGCAGCACCGTCGGCCTCATGGCCACAGAGGCCGGAAGACTCAACTTCACGCAGGACTTCGGGCCCCTCAACATCACCGCCTACTCCGCCGCCGTCAAGACCGGCTACTACCGCGGACTCACCACACAGTGGGGCTTCGGCGGCGCCCTGAGCTACACCTTCAGCCCCACCGTGTCCCTCACACTCTTCGGCAGCTATTACACCCGTGCCTCAGGCATCCCCAACCCCGCCATCCGCGAGGTCATGCCCGTCGGTTCTTTCGGCGGATACATAGACTGGCGCTTCGCCGGATGCTGGGGCGTGAAGGTCGGCGCCACCGCGCAACAGAGCATATTCTCCGGCCGTCATGAAGTGCGCCCCACAGTGATTCCCTATTTCCACCTCGGCCCCGGCGCCGACATCGGCGTTGACGTCGGTGGCATACTTTACGAGTTGCTTCGCTCCAACAGCCACCGCGGCCCCGTAAACCCCACCGTCGGACCCTTCAAGCCCGGCCCCCCTCCAGTGGGTCCGCGCAACTGACACTGCAGCCATAATCACCCTTGTCTCCGTCAATCGTTGACAGAGCATCTATTCCTCAATCGTTACAAAAAGAACCGCGTCGTGAGCAAAACGGCGCGGTTCTTTGTTATCAATAAAACACACATGAAACATGGGCCTCTCCGGGCGGGAACATCAGTACCCGCGGCGCATCCCTTACCCCACGTGCGAAGGATTAAAACTTGGTCGGTAAGGCTGAAACAGAAGCGGACCACCAAATTTCAGCCAAAATCAGCCAGGAGCCGGCATGATTAAAGAATGTAATCCGGTTGCGTACAATTATATAGCCTGTCATAATACTATATCAGAATATGAAACACACACTACTCACTGCACTTTTGGCCGTCGGCGCGGTTGTCGCCAATGCCGCCACACTCACCCCGGAGGCGGCTCTGGCACGCGCCTCCGAACTGATGCCGCGCTCCACACGTCCGGCCGCGCCATCCACCATCCGCCCCGACCTCAAGCTCACCCTCGCTGCCGACGGTCAGCCCACTGTCTACGTCTTCGCCAACGGCACACGCGGCTACTTGGTGGCCGCAGCCGACGACGCCTGTCCCGCCCTCCTCGGCTACAGCGACAAAGACAAATTCTCCGGCGAGGCCATGGCTCCGGCCCTGCAATACTGGCTCCAGGAATACTCCCGTCAGGTTGCCTATGCCCGCACTCAGTCCAACACCGTCAAGGTCCCGGCCAAAGCACGTCCTGTCCGCGCCGCCATCGCCCCCATGGTGGCCACACGCTGGAACCAGGATGCTCCGTTCAACAACGACTGTCCCGTTATCAACGGCGAGCGCTCCGTCACCGGATGTGTGGCCACAGCGCTGGCACAGGTGATGAAGTATCACAACTGGCCCGAGCACGGAACATCCTCGCACTCGTATACTTACAACGGTCAGACCATCTCTGCCGACTTCGCCAAAACCACCTACGACTGGGCCAATATGCGTGACGTCTACACCTCCTCGGCCACCGCTGCCCAGAACGCCGCCGTGGCCACGCTCATGTTCAACTGCGGCGTGGCAGTGGACATGCAGTACACGGCGCAGGAGAGCTCGTCGGCCTCTTTCTCCGTCCCCGCGGCCCTCATCAACTATTTCAACTATGACAAGGGCATGCGCTACATCCCCCGCGACCTCTACGGCCTCTATGACTGGGAGGACCTGGTCTATGAAAACCTCGTGACATACGGCCCCGTGCAATACTCCGGCCAGAGCGAGTCAGGGGGCCACTCATTTGTCTGCGACGGTTACAGCTCCGACGGATATTTCCACATCAACTGGGGCTGGGGCGGAATGTCCGACGGATACTTCCTCCTCACGGCCCTCGACCCGGAGACCCAGGGCATCGGCGGCTCCACCTCCGGCTATAACTACGCCCAGGACATCATCTACGGCGTCACAACACCCAAGGCCGACAGCAAAGTCTACGAACAAATGTTCGGCACCACGTCCATGACCCTCTCCGCCGCACAGACCACCCTCGGCTCCGGCCTCTACATTGAAATGGAAGTCATGAACGCCACGCCGCTGGCACTCTCTTCCGTCATCTCCCTCAAGTTCAAGCCCGTGGCCGGCGGGGACTCCATCATCGCCACCGGCGCACGCTTCTCGCAGATGCCCAGCGGCGCCGCTCTCAGCAGCTGGGAGGTGGGCATACCCTCCTCCTTGGCTGCCGGCGAATACTCCGTCATTCCCTGCTTCCGAACCTCCGACGGCCTGTGGCGCGACATACCCTCATACATCGCCTATGCCGGCACCGCCAAAGCCACTGTCAACGGCAACATCATCACCTTCAGCCAGACCCGACCCTCCATCGCCGTCTCCGATATTGAGCCTCAGACTCCCTTCTACATCGGCACCGAATTCAACGTCAAAGCCACTGTGGAGAACACCGGCGCCACAGAGTATTACGGCGGCGTGGCCCTCGCGCTCGTCGACAGCACCGGCACCGTAGTCGGCCTTGGCGCCACCTATCCTCTTGACATCATGGCCGGCGAGTCCGCCGACATCGAATATGTCTCGGCCTTCAGTGCCGTCAACGGCGCAACACTCAGCGCCGGCACCCACTACATCTGCTTCATGGACCCGTCCACGGGCACCCGGCTCTCTGACTTCCAAGAGATTGAGCTCGCCGACGCCGAAAGCACCTCAATGCGTGCCTCGGCTCCGGTTGTCGCCAACGCCTCGTCCGTAGACCCGCAGAAGATGCAGGTCACCTCCGAGGTCACCGTCTCCTCCGGCTTTTTCGGCGGCGCCCTCACCCTGGTAATCTTCCCCTACTCCACCTCGTCAGTCACCAGCGTTGGCTCGCTGCCCGGCCAGACTGTATTCCTCCAGGGCGGTGACACGCAAACTGTTACCTTCTCCGGCGCCTTCTCCGCGGGTGAATCCGGCAAACAGTATATGTGCGGCGTCTTCTACGGCTCCACCCAGATTTCGCCCGTCACCATCTTCACCGTAGACATCCCCAGCGGCGTCGATGACATCACTGCCGAGGCCGACGCCAAACCCGTCTACTACAATCTGAACGGCGTCCGCGTCACCAATCCCGTTCACGGACAGCTGCTTATCCGCATCACCGCAGGCAAGGCTCAGAAAGTCATCTACTAACCCCTCCGGGCGTCCGCGCCCCACGAAAGCCATCGAAAGAGAGGTATACTCAATTATAAGCCCGGCGAGGCAGACCCGTTCAATGCGGCGTCTGCCTCGCTTTATTTTTGCCACGTGCGGAATTATTGGTACTTTTGCAAAAAGAAACAGCGACAGCACTATGGCAGACAACTATCTTGAACGACGCATGGAGGAACACCTCTCCGGCCGCGACGGCGCCACCGGTCCCCGCGCCCGCAGCCGTGCACACACCTCGGGCATCAACACGCGATGCCCAGACGCATTAGCCGTCCCCGGCAAAGCCATCCTCCCCTTCGCGCCACGCCGTGTATTCATCGCCGGCAATACCACGAACTGCGCCACCGACATCGCCGGCCTCTTCGCCGACCTGGGCTGCCGCGTTGCCACCGCACTCCCCGCTGACGCAGACGGCGACTCCCGCTTCCGCCGCTACCTTCTCGACACAACCGACACCGAATCGTTCCGAACAGCCTTCGAGTCGCTGCTGAAAGCCTGGCGCGACACCGACCTCGTCATTGACATGGACGCGGACACTGCCAACGTCATCGCCGACGTCTGGGACAACCACCACCGCCGATTCCCCGTCGTCACCGACTACGGATGCCGCCTAATCCTCGTTGGCGCGGATTCCAGCACCATCAGCAATGTAGCGCATAACTCATTCTCTCTCAACGCAGTATCCGTCGCCAACCGAAATACGCGCGACATCCTCGCCGCCATCCTCTTCGCGGCTCTTCCTCATGCCCGCGTCCTGAACGGCCTCGTCATCTAAGCCTCGTGGCGCGTCATCGCCACTTTTCCCGCAATATTTTACCGCCGACGCACGTATTTGCGTTTTGCATTCTCACAAATTATTGTTAACTTTGCGGTTGACGCGGGCCATGCGCCGAAACGGCCGCGGTCTGCCCTCGAAATTTTTGTCAATCAACTCATTTCTTACTCATAAACCATTACCAATGAAACCTTACGTTATCGGCATTGACATGGGCGGCACGAACACCGTCTTCGGTATTGTTGATGCCCGCGGTATTGTCATCGCATCCTCTTCTATCAAAACAGCAAAACACGCCAACTTTGACGACTATGTTGACGAGCTCTACACCGAGGTCACCAAGCTCATCAAAGAGAACGACGCCGAGGGCAAAATCCACGGCATAGGCATCGGCGCCCCCAACGCCAACTACTACACCGGCGAGATAGCCGACGGCGTGAACCTGCCCTGGCCCACCCCCATACCCCTGGTGCAGAAGATGCAGGACAAATTCGGCATCCCCGTTATGACCACCAACGACGCCAACGCCGCCGCCATCGGCGAGATGACCTACGGCGCCGCCCGCGGTCTCAAAGACTTCATCATGATCACCCTTGGCACCGGCGTAGGCTCCGGCATCGTCATCAACGGCCAGGTTGTCTACGGCCACGACGGCTTCGCCGGCGAGCTCGGCCACGTGACCATGAAGCGCAACAACGGCCGTCTCTGCGGCTGCGGACGCACCGGCTGCCTCGAGGCATACTGCTCGGCCACGGGCGTGGCACGCACTGCACGCGAGTTCCTCGAACTCCGCAACGAGCCCTCGCTGCTGCGCAACATCGACATCGAGACCATCACCTCCAAGGACGTCTACGACGCCGCTGTCAACGGCGACAAGATGGCCAAGGAGATCTTCGAATACACCGGCAACATGCTGGGTGAGGCCATGGCCGACTTTGCCGCCTTCTCCTCGCCCGAGGCATTCATCCTCTTCGGCGGCCTCGCCAAGAGCGGCGAGCTGCTGCTGCGTCCGCTGCGCGAGAGCTACGAGCGCAACGTCATGAAGACCTTCAAAGGCAAAGCCCGCATCCTCCTCTCCGAGCTTAAAGAGGCCGATGCCGCCGTCCTCGGTGCCTCCGCCCTCGGCTGGGAAGCCAAGCCCCTCCCCGCCGTACCCGCTCCCGCACCTGCCGCCCCCGAAGCGTAAAAAGCATGGTTGTGACTAAGGATTAGAAATAATTCAGTCCCATCACAACGACACCCGGCCATTACAAAATATTGCTGTCCGATAAAAATTGAGAACAGCATAAACGCATGACTCGACTGCTGATTCTAAGGCAGTCGAGTCTGTTTTTCTGATTTCAAAGCCCACAATAATCTCATCCATACCACATGCGACAGGGAACGCCAGTCAGCAGGCGATAAGGGTAGCCAGGTGGTGCAGGCTGCGCAGAGCGCTGCCAAACCCCTGATATGGTACCCCCACACAGAGCAGCACCGCATAGCGGTGCAATAGATAATCAGATGCAGAACATGCACCGGTTGATTTTTTCTAACGCACCGCTATGCGGTGCCCTCTATATTAAAATGCTTGTTACCAGGGGTTTGGCAGCGCTCTGCGCAGCCTGCACACCCTGGCTACCCTAATGGACGGCTCTGCCGTCCCACCTCCACCCGCACCTTATTCGGACAGTAATAATAACATAGCAGCATCCCGTCAACCTCACGGAGAGGATGGCGGGACGCTGAGTGTTTTTTGGTGGGGACGGCCGCTATTTGGCCATACCGCGCTCGAGGAAGCGCGTGAAGGCGGCGATGTTTTCGTCGTAGACGAAAGGCCCGGAGAGGAGCGCGCCGGTCGTCGGGTCGAGGATGACATAGTAGGGCTGGGCGTTGGCGTTGAACTTGTGGCGCTGGAGGTAGCTCCACTTGTCGCCATAGGTCTCCAGGATGACCTCACGGCCGTATTCGCTGACGGTCACGGGATCGGGAAGCGCCTTTTTCTCGTCCACCATCAGCTTGATAACCACAAAGTTATTCTCAATCATGGCGTGAACTTTGTCATTGTCGAGGACAGCGCCTTCCATCTTGCGGCAGTTCACACAGCCATAGCCGCTGAAGTCCAGAAGCACGGGCTTGTCCTGCTCGGCGGCGGCGCGCATGCCCTCGTCATAGTCGCTGTACTCGGTGAGAGCGCGGCCATAGAGGTTGAAATCCTGGGTGTAGAGCGGCGGCACGAATGCACTGACGCCTTTGAGGGGTGCACCCCACAGACCGGGAACGAGGTAGGCCGCGAAGGCGATGGAAATCATGGCCAGGAAGAAACGGAAGACGCCGATGCTGGAGTTGGCTTTGCCGTAGTGTTTGAAGTTGTAGAGACCCATGAGATAGAGACCCATCATGAGGAAGATGGCAATCCAGAGCACGAGGAAGGCCTCGCGGTCGAGGGTGTGCCAGCCGTAGGCGAGGTCGGCCACGCTCAGGAATTTCAGCGACAGCGCCAGCTCGACAAAGCCGAGGACCACCTTCACCGTGTTCATCCACGAGCCGCTCTTGGGCGCCTTCGCCAACATCGACGGGAAGAGGGCGAAGAGGCAGAAGGGAATGGCCAGCGCCAGCGAGAAGCCGAACATTCCGACGGCCGGACCCAGCGTGTCGCCGGTGCTGACGGCTTCCACCAACAGCGTGCCGATGATGGGACCCGTGCACGAGAACGACACCAGCACAAGCGTGAAGGCCATGAAGAAGATGCTCAGCAGACCGGTGGTTTTGCCGGCGGCGTTGTCGATCTTGTTGCTCCACGACGCGGGCAGCGTAATCTCGAAGGCGCCGAAGAAGGAGATGGCGAAAACGACGAGCAACAGGAAGAAGATGATGTTGCATATAGCGTTGGTCGACAGGGCGTTGAGCGCGCTGGCACCGAAAGCGAGCGTCACAATCAAACCCATGGCCACGTAGATGACGATGATTGAGAGGCCGTAGACGAAGGCGTCGCCGCGCGACTTGGCGCCGTTGCCTTTCTTCATGAAAAACGAGACGGTCATGGGAATCATGGGCCACACGCACGGCGTCACCAGCGCCACGAAACCGCCCAGGAAGCAGGTGAAGAAGATGTACCACAGCGAAGTAGACTGCTGACTCTCAGCCTGCTGCACCTCGGCCGTGGCGGGCGCCCACAGGTCGGTGATGACGGCCGAGTCAGAGGGAATGGCGACGGCGGGGGCTACCGCAGCCGCAACCGTGTCGGTGGCGGCTACAGAGTCAGCCCGGGCGGGCACCTCGGCCGTATCGGCGGCCTTGGCATCGGCCTCATCAACCTCTTTGGCCTTGTCGGCTTTTATCTTAGCTTTGCCGCTGAGAGAGAACGATTCCTTGGACGGCGGAATGCAGTTTTGGTCGTTACATGCTGAGAATGAAATGTTTCCGGCAATCTTGAAGTCGGGCTCCGTGGCCGTGAAACGCTGGCTGATGGACACCGAATTCGTCCACCAACGCAGCTCCGCCTCGAACATATCGTCGTACTGAACATGCGGCTTGGCCGACGGACGCAGACCGCCGTCGAGCTTCACGCCCTTCAGCGTCGGGAACGAGATGGACAGCGGCGACGGCCCGATGTTGGGGTCGACATCGTTGGAATACATGTGCCAGCCGGGCGCGATAGTGGCGGTGAAAACCACCTCTCCCTTGTCGTCGCCCTTCATAACAATCTTCTGACTCCACTTCACGGGAGTCATAATCTGAGCCATTGCGGGGAGCGCCGCAAGCAGCACCGCCCAAACAACTAAAAACCTGAATCTTGACATAATGTGATATCTGCCGGGCGGGGGGCGCCTCGACGCCTCGCCCCGTCTTCCTAAGTTATTATTCCGAGATATTCTCTAAACTACTTATTAATTTCTCTGACGTGATTAAATTGATTTATTATCCACACCACAAATATACAACATTTTCCCCTTATTCCCTCCCAATTCCTCCACTTTCTCGCACTTTTTCTTCTCATTAACGCCATTTGGCGTTGATTTGACGTTAATCTGACGTTAATCGACGTGGATCAGAGGCGCGCTTGTGGTTAGGGGCGGAGGGTGCGGAGGGGGTGTTTGATGGCGCGGAAGAGGGTGCGGCGGCGGTCACGGAGGATTTTTGCGCGGATGAAGGAGGGGAGGAGGGTGTCGGGGAGGCCGGAGGCGCGGAGGTATGCGCGGGCGAAGGTTTCGTAGACTTCGTCGGGCTCGGAGAAGAGGAGGGTGTTGGCGCGGCGCTCCGTGAGTGTGAGGCTGTCGCGGAAGTGCATGCGGTTGATGTCAATGAGCTGCCAGTCAATCTCTTGCGGCAGTTCGGCGCCGTCGGCAACGGGTGTGAAGACGACGTTGGAGCGGTTGAGGTCGCCGTGGATTATGCCCAGGTTGTGGAGACGGGCGGTGAAGTTGGCGAAGGATTCGATGGCGCGGCGGTCGTGCATCACGCTCTTGAGCGGCTGCATAGGCGCATAGGCGCAGATGAAGTAGGAATCGGTGAGCGCCCCCCATGCGTTGCGCTTCTCGACGTAGGCCAGCGGCGCGGGCGTCTTAATCCCTAACTCTATGAGGCGCAGGGCGTTGTGATAGGCGCGGCGGGCTTTGGAGGGTCGGAAGCGGCGCGTGACTTTGCGGACGGCGTTGAAGCGTTTGTAGCGCTTGACAACGACATCGGCGCCGCCGACCGTGACACGGCGCAGCCGGTTGCGGCCGGAGAAGATGAGTTCCCCCACCCCGTCAAAGTTGTCGGCGACGGCGAGGATGTCCTCGCGGCTGACAGCGGGCTGAAATGCCGGATTTATCTCTATCACGGTCTGCATAAACGGTTATATTGCAGTGCGTTAAGACCCTTGCGCGGAGAGGTCACACGATTTTCGCTTCGTTCATCTCGTCGTATTCCGCCCAGTCGGGGTCTTCCTCGGCGGAGAGCGTCAGGGGCAGGAGCGGGAGCGGGGCCAGGCACTCGTTGAGTTTGCGCGTGAAGATGTGGACGGAGGTGACGTAGAAGACCCAGTCGCGGATGCCGGCGCCGGTGTAAATGCCGGTCATCACGGCCACGGGGTCGCGGGCGAATTCGGCGTCGAGCAGGTCGGTGACCTGCTCCATGAGGCGCGCTGTCTCGTCGTCGGGCATGGCGGCCGCAGGGGCGTCGGAGTATGTCCACGTGACGGTGAGGCGCGTGTGAAAGCGTGGATTGCTGCGGAATTTCTCCACATCCTGTCGCCCCGAGACAATGATGAGGCGGCCGTCGTCGCTCTCGGCGGGGGCGGTCCACCACTCGCCGTGTCTTGTGTCCTTCTCTTCCATAAGCTTATTTATAGGCATCCTCAGCAGCGGTGATTCTGCCAAGGACGTGCCGGGAACGTTTGTTCTCGAAAAAAAGAAAAAAGGGGCCGGGTATAAGCCGGGTTATGTGGGCGCGTCACTATCGGCGCATCTCCGCCCGGGGGCGGAGCGCGGAGACAACAGCTCCCGTCCGTCATTTATCTGCGGCGCCGCTCTCACGGCGTCTGAAGCAGTCTACCCCCCGGCAATGGGCGAGCAGCCCTTAAATGCCGGTGTACTTGACCTTGCAACCCATAAGACGTGCGGCACGCCATGTTGCCATGACGCCCGGTGGGCTCTTACCCCACCTTTTCACCCTTGCCGCCTCGGGGGCGGCGGTCGTTCTCTGTCACGCTGCTCGGCCGTTGCCGACCGCCGGCAGATTAACCGGTATGGTGCTCTGTGTTGCCCGGACTTTCCTCACGCCGCTCATAACGTCGGCGCGCGACGGACCCCCGGTCCCTATATGTTCGTTTTTAGAGATAGCCTTTGATGATGCCGCGTTTGGCGTTGCGCACAAACAGGATGATCTCGTCGCGCTCGGGCGTGGCGGGCAGCTCGGCCTCGATGCGGGCGACGGCGTCGGTGACGTTGAGGCCGCTGAGATAGAGGAAGCGGTAGATGTCCTGGATGTCGCGGATTGTCTCGGAGCTGAAGTTGCGGCGGCGCAGACCGATGGAGTTGACGCCGGCATAGCAGATGGGTTCGCGGGCGGCCTTCACGTAGGGAGGGATGTCCTTGTTGACCAGGGCGCCGCCCTGGATCATGATGTGCGAGCCGAGGTGGCAGAACTGGTGCACGAGTGTGCCGCCGCCGATGATGGCATAGTCGTCGACGACCACTTCGCCGGCCAGCTGGCTGGCGTTGGCGATGATGACGTTGTTGCCGACCACGCAGTCGTGGGCGATGTGGCTGTAGGCCATGATGAGGCAGTTGTTGCCCACCACGGTTTTGCCCTTCGAGGCGGTGCCGCGGTTGATGGTGACAAACTCGCGGATGGTGGTGTTGTCGCCGATGATGGCCGTGGTATCCTCGCCGCGAAACTTGAGGTCCTGGGGGATGGCGCCGATGACTGCGCCGGGGAAGATGGTGCAGTTCTTGCCGATGCGCGCTCCTTCCATGATGGTCACGTTGGAGCCGATGCGCGTGCCCTCACCGATTTCCACATTGTTGTCGATGGTGACAAACGGGTCGATCACCACACTCGGTGCCAGTTTGGCTCCGGGGTGTATGTATGCTAATGGCTGTTTCATATTTTACTTGTTCTTGATGATTTGGGCCATGAACTCACACTCGCACACGAGCTTCTCGCCCACGAAGGCGCGGCCTTTCATCATGGCGCAGCCGCGGCGCAGCTCGGTGAGGAATGAGACATGGAAGATGAGCGTGTCGCCGGGCACCACTTTCTGGCGGAACTTCACGTTGTCAATCTTCATGAAGTAGGTCGAATAGCGCTCGGGCTCGTCGACGCTGCCGAGCACGAGCATGCCGCCGGTCTGTGCCATGGCCTCGACCTGGAGGACGCCGGGCATCACCGGCTCCTGGGGGAAGTGGCCCTGGAAGAAGGGCTCGTCGTTGGTGACATTCTTGACGCCCACGATGTAGTTGTCGCCCATGTCGATGATTTTGTCCACCAGCAGGAAGGGGAAGCGGTGGGGCAGCAGCTCGCGGATGCGGATGTTGTCCATGATGGGCGGCAGGTTGGGATTATAGACGGGGGCAATGACGTCCATGCGCTTCACGTCGCGGCGCAGGAGTTTGGCGAGTTTGGTGTTGATGGTGTGGCCGGGACGCGTGGCGAGCACGCGGCCTTTCAGAGGACGGCCGATGAGGGCGATGTCGCCGATGATGTCGAGCAGCTTGTGGCGTGCCGGCTCGTTCTCGGAGGTAAGGGGCTTTTCGTTGATGAAGCCGAACTCGGTGACATGCTTGTGGGGGGCGCCCATCATGTCGGCGATGTGGTCGAGCTGCTCCTGGCCGATGGGCGAGTCGTAGATGACAATGGCGTTGTCCAGGTCGCCGCCCTTGATGAGGTTGGAGTGGAGCAGGCCCTCGATTTCGCGCACGAAGACGAAGGTGCGGCTCGGGGCGATTTCCTTGTTGAACTCGGCGATGTTCTCCATGGTGGCATACTGGTTGGAGAGCACGGGCGAGTTATAGTTGATTTTCACGTCCACGTTGAAGTTGTCGTCGGGGAGCACGACGATTTTGGCGCCGGTGGCCTCGTCTTCCACCTCGATCTTGTGGCGGATGATGAGGAATTCCTTCTCGGCGTGCTGCTCCTCGAGGCCGACGCGCTCGATGCCGGCGGCATACTCGGCGGCGCTGCCGTCCAGGATGGGGAGTTCGCCGCCGTTCAACTGGATGAGCACATTGTCGACGCCGGCGGCATAGAAGGCGGCGAGGGCGTGCTCGACGGTGCTCACCGACACGCCGTCCTTGGCGATGACGGTGCCGCGGGTGGTGGCCACGACGTTCTCGGCCACAGCGTCGATAACGGGCATGCCGTCAAGGTCAACGCGCTGGATGACATAGCCGTGGTTCTCGGGTGCGGGCATGAATTTGGCCTCTATCTCAAGGCCGGTGTGCAGGCCCTTTCCCTTCACGGTGAAAGAGTCTTTAAGCGTTAACTGCTTCATATCTTATTGGTCAATTTGTTTTGTCTGATTTTGCGGAGCGCGAGAGCTCGCGCAGCTGGTCGGCGAACTGAGGGAGGCGGTTGATGAGCGCCGCCTGACGCATGAACTGGCGGGCGTCGACGGCCGGACTGCCCATGATGCGCTGATTCGACTCCACGCCGTGGGCGATACCCGACTGGGCGCCAATCTGCACATTGTCGCCGACATGGATGTGTCCGGCAAAACCCACCTGGCCGCCCACCATGCAGTGCGAGCCGATCTGAGTGGAGCCGGCCACGCCGACCTGTGCGGCCATCACCGTGTCCTCGCCCACCGTCGTGTTGTGTGCCAGCTGGATGAGGTTGTCGAGCTTGGTGCCGCGGCCCACAACGGTCTGACCCATAGTGGCGCGGTCGATGGTGGTGTTGGCGCCCACCTCCACGTCGTCCTCGATGACGACGATGCCGAGCTGGGGAATCTTGTGGTAACGGCCCTCGGCATCGGGAGCGAATCCGAAGCCGTCGGCGCCGATGACAGCGCCGGAGTGGAGCACACAGCGGGCGCCGATGCGGCAGCCGTGGTAGACCTTCACACCGGGATAAAGCACTGTGCCGTCGCCGATTACGCAGCCGTCGCCGACGTAAGCCTGCGGGTAAATCTTCACGCCCTTACCGAGCGTGACGCCCTTGCCCACGTAGGCGAACGCGCCGATGTAGGCATCTTCGGGCACCTCGACGCCCTCGGCCACATGGCTGGGCTCTTCCACGCCGACGGGCTGCGGGGCCATAGCCTGCGCCGCAACAGTCATCAGCTGTGAGAGCGTGCTGTAGGGGTCGGCCACGCGGATGAGAGTGGCCTTGACCGGGTGCTCGGCCTCAAAATCGGCGTGCACGAGCACGGCACCGGCGTCGGTGCTGTATATAAAATGAGTATATTTCGGGTTTGCCAGGAAAGTCAGGTCGGACGGACCGGCCTCCTCGATCTTGGCAAAGTTTGTGATTCTGACGTTGCCATCTCCGTCTATCGCGCCGTCCACAAAGGCGGCAATCTGCGCAGCGGTAAATTCCATTATGGAAAACAAATCCACATAATCTAATAAAACCGCTGAAAAACGCCGATTTACCCGCAATTAAGTAAAAATTTCTCTATTTCAGGCGGCTCCGCCCCGCCTTCGCACGGCCTACTTCACCTCTTTGCCGCTGCGGTCGATGTAGAAGTTGCGCTGCGGACGATACCCAGCACATATGCCCTGCCGTTATCAAAGTCACAGACCCGGCTGAACATCGGCTGAATGACAAGAGTGCCTGTGCAGTCAATGAAGCCCCACTTGTCGTTCACTTTCACAGCGGCAAGACCCTCGCTGAAATGCCAGGCATCATCGTATACCGTCGGGACAACAAGCCGCCCTTTCTTGTCGACAAAACCACATTTTCCGTCGTCATACACTCGCGCCATGCCTTCGTGAAACTCGGCGGCTGTGTCATAGGCCGGGGCTATGACCATCTTGCCCTTTCGGTCGATATAGCCCCAGCCTGCCCTGACCTTAACGGCGGCAAGACCTTCGCTGAAAAAGTTGGCCTGCACAAACTTGTCGGAAATGACCTGCTTGCCCGTCTTGTCAATGTAGCCCCACTTGTCTTTTTTACGAATCGCTGCCAAACCCTCGTGGAAATCGCCGCACGACTTATACTTGGCCGGTATGACGAGTTCGCCACTATGGTCAATATATCCATACTGCTTGTTGATGCAGACTATGGCAAGGCCATCACAGAAATACGTAGCCTGGTCAAACTGAGGCCGGATGACCATCGCGCCTTTCTCATCAATAAAACCGGATTTTCCATCAACTATCACTTTGACCAACCCTTCGTGGTAATAGCCTACATTTTCATAGACGGCCGGGATGACAAATTTTCCGGATTTGTCAATAAAGCCCCACTTGCCGCCGGTCTTCACAGCAGCGAGGCCGTTGTCGCGGAAATAGCGTGCCGCGTCAAAGATTGGAGGGATGACCACCTTTCCTTTGAAACTATACCCACTTTTTTTTGTAGCCGGTTCTTCGAACACATAATATTTCACGGCCGGAACGCTATCCGTGACAGCTGCCGTCGGCGCCGGGGACGGGGCAACAGGCGCGGGTGCCGGTTTTGAGGCGGCAACAGCGGGTGCGGGAGTGGGAACTGCGGGCTGAGGAGCAACCGGATACGGCGTCTCAAGCGTCAGCTCATACGTAACGCCGCCCTGCAGCGGCTCCGGGAAGTGATACATCATCGACAGGAAGTTCTCGGACATTATGCGAAGCATCTTCGTGCCACCGATGAGGTACACCCAGTATTCGCTGCCATGTTTCTGCTCATCGCCCATCACATTGCCTTGAAAAGTAACTCCCTGTGCCACAACAATCACCTTGACCAGGGCGCACTTCTCGCCGTGGAGGTCGAGTCGCGCATACTTCTGCGCGGTCACATCCATGGGCGCGGCCTCAAAGCTGCGCACCTTGGCATCCTGGGCGGCTCCTCTCGCAGCTCCAATCACTGCCAATAATATTATAACGAGTAACTTTTTCACTGAAATGCTGTTGTATTTTCGGGCATGGTCCCTACTCTACCCGGTTGCCGGAGCGGTCGATGAAGAGCCAGTGGCCGTTGAGTTTGACGTTGGCTTTGCCATCCCGGAAGGAGCTCCAGACGGAGTCGTAGATGGCGGGGAGGACGAGCGTGCCGGTGCGGTCGATAAAGCCCCACTTGCCATTTATCTTGACTTCGCACAGGCCTTCGCTGAAGGCACCGGCACCATCATATCGGGTGGCGATGACAAAGATGTCTTTTTTGTTTATAAAGCCCCATTTGCCATAGACTTTGACGGCGGCCAGGCCGTCTCCGAACATTAAGGCATCGTTGTATTTGGCCGGGATAACGAGCCGGCCGGTCTTGTCGATGAAGCCGTAGAGGCCGTTCTGCTTCACTGCCGCCAGGCCTTCGTGGAACGGCATTGCGGCATCGTACCGTGCCGGGATGACGAGGGTGCCCGTTTTGTCGATATAGCCTCTTCGGCCATTGATTGTGACCCATGCCAAGCCCTCGTTGAAGTTGGAGGCGTCTTCGTATCTTGCGGGGATAACGACCGCTCCGGATTGGTCTTTATAGCCCCATTTGCCGGATGCTTCGTCCTTAAACCGCTCGTACTTTTCGGTGACGGGGATGTCGGCGGCATAAGGTTCGGCGGGAGCGGGCGTCGTCGGGGCGGGGGCGAAGGGATACGGCGCCTCGAGGGTGAGCACGTATGTGACGCCGCCGCGGAGGGGTCCCGGGAAGTAGTACATCATGGGCAGGAACGTGTCGGCCGTTATCTTCAGCATCTTCGTGCCGTCGGTCATGTACACCCAGTACTCGCTGCCGTGCTTGGCCACATCGCCCATGACGTTGCCGGAGAACTCGAGGCCTGTGGCGATGACCTGAACCTTGACCAGGGCGCACTTCTCGCCGTGGAGGTCGAGGCGCGCGAGCTTCTGCGCGGTGACATCCATGGGCGCGGCCTCAAAGCTGCGCACCCTCGCGTCCTGGGCCGCAGCGGCGAGGGCGGCGAACACGGCCGCTATGATGATGAGGAAGAGTCGTTTCATGAGGCGTTGGCTATTCGTTGTGCAACGTGGTGGTCCACGTGCTTAATCGTAGGCTATTGTGCGGCGGCGCGAGGGCTGCCGGGGAGGGTGTCAGCGGACGAGGGTCTTGGTGACGGCGGTGCCGCGGCGGCAGATGTAGAGGCCGGGGGTGAGGTGGCGGCCGTCGACGCGCACGCCCTGGAGGGTGTAGTACTCGGCGGGGGCGTCGGTGTCGGGAGCGATGATGTCGTCGGCGGAGGCGTTGGCATTGCGCACGGCGTAGGCTGCGAGGCCGTTGCCGGGGCTATAGAAGTAGACGTTGGTGACGCCTTCGCCCATGGGCACTGTTGCCACGGGAGCGCCGGCGGTGCCGGACTTGACGGTGCCGAGGCCGGCTGCGGGCACGGTCCACAGATATTTGAGGTCGGAGAGGTCTTCCTTGCCCATGAGCGCGATGTTCCATTTCACTGACAGCGAAGGAGATGCGCTGCTGTAGGCCATGAACTGTGCGTTGCCGACGGTGAAGACGGCGCCGCCGTTGTCAGTGTAGTCGGGGCTGGTGACATAGGCGTCGGACGACTTGCCGAGCGAGCCGAGCATGACAGCGCCCGTTTCGGTCAACTCGTAGGGGGTGAAGGCGGTGTTGGCGCCGTCGACATAGAATTTGACGGGGCTGACGGGGTGGATGCGCGGGGCGGTGCCGAGGCCGGTGGCGCGGCCTGACTGTGCGGGATAATACTCCTTGAAGTCATAGGAGACGCCCTCGGTGGGCCGGCCGTTCTCGACGGTCCAGCGCAGCACGCGGCGCGAGCCGGCGACACCGGCGAAGACATACCACAGGTCGGAGTCGACGTCGCCGTAGATGCCCACGTGGTCGACGCGGCCGGTAGCGACGAAGTTGCCCAGGTCGGTGAGCGAGCCGTCGGCCACGTTCACCTTGAAGAGGCGCACGGGCGAGGCGGACGAGTTGCTGGTGAGGTTGGCGATGATGATGTTGCCGGCATTGTCGGTCATCACGTCGTTGCAGGGATAGAACGCGCAATGACCCTTTGTGTCGAGCTTGATGTCGTGCATGTGGGCGCCGCTTTCGGCGTCATAGACGCGGAGATAGATGTCGGCGTCGGCAGCGTTGGCGGAGCGGCCGCTGACGTACACGCACTTTTCGGTGGCGGTCATGCCGCGGTTGAACGAGCCGTTGCTCTCGGCGGTGAAGTTCTCGTAGGGTTCGGCGACAGAGCGCGTCCACAGATTTTCGATGGAGATGTCGCCGTCTGAGCTGTACGAGGCGGGGTCTTTGACCACGCTGTAACCCTCCTCATAGTCGGCGGCGGAGCGCTCGGGAGCTGTGAACGTGCGCGCCTCCGACTCGGCGGGGCGGCTCTTGGGCTGGGCAGCGGTTACGCGCCACCAGCACTGTGCGCGCGAGGTCAGCTTCTGCTCCTTGAGGTTCACCTTGTGGGAGGTGGCGGTGAGAGCGGAGACCTCGTAGAAGACCTTGGTGAAGTCTTTGTCAAGCGAAAGCTCGAGAGCATACTGCGCGTCGGGCACGGCCGACCATGAGAACTCGGCCTCGTCGCCGAGCTCGGCACCATCGGCGGGAGCGATGAGCGCGGGAGCCTGCGAGTCTTTCTCCGGATAGTTCACGAGGGCGGGTGCCGACTCCAGGCCGTAGCCGTCGTATACGCAGACGGCATACCAGTATTTGGAGGTGTCGGTGACGTTGGCGGGCAGCGAGAAGGACGGGCTGTAGGTGACGCCGAGCAGATACTCGCCCTTGATGCCGTCCGTGCCCGTGGCCTTCTCGACGGTGAGCGTCGTGGGCACGGCATAGACCGTGTAGCGGATGATCGAGTTGGCGGCGGCGCCCTTCGTTGCTGTCCACGAGAGGCGGCCGTTCGAGAGCGAGGCGGAGGCGGGGGCGGCGTAGGCCTTTGCGCCCTTCCAGGTCACGGCCGGAACGAGAGCCGGAGCCGTGTAGGTGTTCTTGATGAGATAGTCGCCGAGGCCCGACGTGTACGGGCCGTCAATCCACTTGGCGCTGTACCAAATCATGCCGCACGAGCCGTTTTCGCTGTGCTTGCGGGTGATTTCGACCTGTGCGGCCAGTTCCTTCCAGCCGCGCTCGGTGTTACCGCCGATGTACGTCGACGACGAAGAGTCTTCGCCCAGACGATACGAGCCGGCGGCCACATAGAGGTGACGGTTGAACTTCTTGCACACGCCGTCATACCAGCGGGTGAGCGGCTCGAACGGAGCCGTGGCGTGCGTCTGCTGCCAGTAGATCTGCGGCGAGATGAAGTCGATGGTGCCGTCGTGGAGCCATGCCAGCGGGTCGCAGTAGATTTTCGAGTACATATAGTCGCTCGAGCTGATGGCGGGACGGCCCACGCCGTATTTGTCGCCGGAGGCACCGGCCACACCGGCCGGCGAGATGCCGAAGCGCATGTCCGGGCGTGCGGCCTGAATCTCCTCGTAGAGCGTCTTCACGAAGTTGTTGACATTCTGACGGCGCCAGTCGGCCATAGACAGCCTCTTGCCCGCCTCCTTGCCGCCCTCGCTGGCCTCATAGTCAGCGTAGTCGTCGGCCGAGCTGTCCTCGGCCATACCGGGACCCGGGTAGAAGTAGTCGTCAAAGAGCAGACCGTCCACTCCATAGTTCGTATAGATCTCCTTAATCACGTCCAGGCAGTGGCGCATGGCGTCGGGGTTGGCCGGGTTGAAGGCTTTCCACTGACCGTCCTTCGAATAGATGATCCAGCCGTCCATGCTGTCCCACTCCTTGTCGAACGCGGTGTTCAGCGACGTTGTCGGAGCTTTGGCGGCGATGCGGAAGGGGTTGACCCAGGCGTAGCACTCGATGCCGCGCTTGTGGCACTCTTCCACCATGAAGGCCAAGGGGTCCCAGCCTGGATCCTTGCCGCGCGTGCCGGTGAGAGAGGCCGACCACGGCTCGTAGGATGACTTGTAGTAGGCGTCGGCATTCGGACGCACGTGGAAGCAGACGCCCGTGAGACCCATGCGCTCGTAGCTGTCCAGGTAGGCCGTCAGCTCGCCTTTGGCGCTGGCGATGGCCGCGGCCGACGTGCCTCGGGAGTCCGATTTGTAGGGGAAGTCGATGCCCATGGCGGCAATCCACACCGAGCGGAACTCGCGCTTGGGAGCCGCGGCCAGGATGTTGCTCACCGCAAGCGTCAGCACCAGGGCGGCTGTCAGAAACAGTCTTTTCATGATATTGATTTGTTTTTTGGGGGATGATAATTTACAGAGCAAAAAACGGCTCCTGCGCCCTGCGACGGCGTAAGAGCCTCAACGCATCAACGCCTCAACGCAGTTACATCACGCGGACGGCCTCACCTAACGTCTTGGCCTTGCTGACATTGTCGTTGACCACGGTGAGAGCTGCCTCGACATAGTCGGCCTTGTTATCCTCGGAGAGGACGCCGGGGTTGGCGCTTACCACGCCGGCGACAGAAGCCTCGGCCAGCTTGCGGTAGGCCTCACGCAGCGCCTCGCGGTCGGCGTCGGTGAGTTCCGTCTTGTTGTCGGAGTACTTGCCGAGCTTCTCGAGATAGGAGGTTGTCAGAGCGAACATCTTGTCCGTGTCCGTCACCTTGGCCACACTCTCGGCCTGGCCCGTGATGAGGTCGCACACCTGCTGAACATCGGGACTCACCGACGACGAGCAGGCCGTCACGATCATGGCCAGCACGAGCACGGCCATGGCTGCTAATTTCTTCATAGTCTTTGAGGGGGGATTACTTTATGAGATATTGAGAGGAGATAGACTCGTTGGCGTGAACGCGACGGATCGTGTCGGCAAAGAGATGGGCCACGCTCAGAATGGTCACCTTCTCGCAGTCGCCGCGGTAGGGGATAGAGTTGGTGAAGATGATCTCGGAGAGAGCCGAATCGGTCACGCGCTGCGAGGCCGGGTCGCTCATGATGGCGTGAGTGGCGATGGCGCGCACCGAGCGTGCGCCCTTCTCAATCATGAGGTTGGCGGCCTTGGTGATCGTGCCGGCCGTGTCCACCATGTCGTCGATGATGATCACATTCTTGTCCTGCACATCGCCGATGATGGTCATCTGCGCCACCACGTTTGCCTTGGCACGCTGCTTGTGGCAGAGCACATAGGGCACGCCCAAGTATTTGGCATAGCTGTTCACGCGCTTGGCGCCGCCGGCGTCGGGCGAGGCCAGACAGAGATTTTCGAGGTTGAGCTGCTGGATGTAGGGGATGAAGACGCAGGAGGCGTAGAGATGGTCGAGAGGAATGTTGAAGAAGCCCTGAATCTGACCGGCGTGGAGATCCATGGTGATGATGCGGTCGGCACCGGCGGCCGTGAGCAGGTCGGCGACAAGCTTGGCGGCGATAGAGACACGGGGCTTGTCCTTGCGGTCCTGGCGGGCCCAACCGAAGTAGGGCATAACGGCCACAACCTGTGCGGCGGAGGCACGCTTGGCGGCGTCGATCATGAGCAAGAGCTCCATGAGATTGTCGGAGCTGGGGAACGTAGACTGAACGAGATAGACCTCGCAGCCGCGGATCGTCTCCTCGAAGACGACCTCGAATTCGCCGTCGGCGAAGTGGTCGACCTTCATCTGACCGAGTTCAACACCAAGGTCGCGGCAAATTTCCTCGGCCATATAACGGGAGGCGGTGCCGCTGAAAACTTTAAAGGGAGCGTTTGCAGAATACATAAGTGGTGGGCACAAACAGAGTTAAAAACTCGACCGCCGGAAAAGGCGATAAGTTTGATTGGAAAATTTTCAGATGCAAAGTTACGTCTAATTGCGCACCTGTGCAAGAGCGGCGCCTCTTTTTTTGCATAAATCTCGGCGGAGATTGGGTTTATTTGGCGGAGGGGTGGGAGAAGCGGAGGATGGCGGCGGAGTGGGCGCCGACGGGGACGGCGACGGCAGTGTCGGCGGCGAGGGTGATGCGCTGTGTGCGGCCGCTGAGCAGGTCGGTAGCGCGGTAGGCGCGCTGGGGCGTGCCCAGGATCTCGAAGGCGTGCGCGGGGATGTAGACGCGGTTGTCGGGGGCGTCGGTGTCGGCGAAGTTGACGACGATGAGGAGCGTGGCGTCGGCGGTGGCGCGCATGAAGGCGTAGCGGCGATGGGGGTCGAACGCGGGGTTCTGATAGTTGACGTACATGAGGTCGAAGAAGCGTCCGTGGTTGATGGCGGGCTCGCGGTTGAGGAGGGTGAGGACGCGTGCGTAGAGCCGGCGGAGGCGTGTCTCGTCGGGGGTGAGGAGGCGTCCGGAGCAGGTGCCGTGGTCGAGGTCGCGGCGGAGGGTGTCGAGGCTCCAGTAGTCGAAGATGGTGGTGCGTCCGTCGGCGCCGGAAAAGCCTTCGGCGTCGCGGCCGGGTTCGCCGATTTCCTGGCCCATGTAGATCATCATGGCGCCGCCGGGCATGGCGATGTCGACGACGAGGGAGGGGAGGACGGTGTCGGCGCGGCCGGCATACTGGGGCGAGGCGTAGCGCTGTTCGTCGTGGTTCTCGAGGAAGTTGAGCATGTGGGGGGCGATGTCTTCGACGGTCTGCCAGCAGGAGGTGAGGCGGGCGGCGGAGACGTTGGAGGTCTGTATGCCGCGGAGGGTGTCGTAGAGGGTGACTTTGTCGTAGAGGTAGTCGAAGTGGCCGTAGTCGAGGTAGGGGCGGTAGAGGGCGACGTCGTAGATTTCGGCGATGAAGATGAGGTGGGGGTACTTGGCCTTGACCTGCGGGATGGCCCAGTGCCAGAACTCGACGGGGACCATGTGCACCATGTCGCAGCGCAGGCCGTCGATGCCTTTCGAGGCCCAGAACATGAGGATGTCGAGCATTTTGTGCCAGGTGTCGGGTTCGGGGCGGAAGTGGCGTGAGTTGTCGCCGGGGTCCCAGCCGTAGTTGAGTTTGACGGTTTCGTACCAGTCGGCCGCGGTGGGGAAGGCGGTGAAGCAGTCGTTGCCGGTGGCGCGGGCGGGGAACTCGACGTAGGCGTCGTCGCCGCTGCCGAGGTCTACGCCGACGGGGGCGAACTGCTGGCGGGGGATGTAATAGTAGTTGTTGGCGGGTGAGAAGAAGAGGTCGGTGTTGTCGTCGGCGCCGAGGTCGCGGACGCCGGCGGGCCGGGCGTCGGAGCGATACTGTCGGGCGACGTGGTTGGGGACGAAGTCGATGATGGCTTTGAGGCCGGCGGCGTGGGTGCGCTCTACGAGTTGTTCGAACTCGCGCATGCGTGCGGGGACGTCCTGGGCGATGTCGGGGTCGATGTCGTAGTAGTCGGAGATGGCGTAGGGGCTTCCGGCGCGGCCTTTGACGATGTGGGGGTTGTCGCGGGGGATGCCGTAGCGGGTGTAGTCGGCGTCGTGGGCGTGCTCGATGACGCCGGTGTACCAGACGTGGGTGACGCCGAGCGAGCGTATATGGTCGAGGACGGTGGGGGTGATGAGGTTGAGTTTGCCGGAGCCGTTGCGGTAGATGGGGCCGTTGGGAACGGGGTCGGGGCAATAGTTGGTGTAGAGGCGCGGGAGGAGCTGGTAGATGACGGGGCGCTGTATGTTGGTGTCTTTTTTCATAATCGGGTTGATGCGTTGATGAGTGGGGGGTTAGGCGTTGCGGTCGCGGCACTGGGAGGCGACGGGGCAGCCGGGGCAGCCGCATGAGCAGATTGAGGAGGTATGTTGGCCGCGGATGCGTCGGCGGATGGCGCGGATGATGGGCACGATGATGGCGGCGGCGACTATCGCCACGACTCCTGTCATCTGCCACTCATAGTTTGTCATATCGGGAGGGGGTATTATATTCGGGGTGAATGGTCAGGGGCGTTTGAACTGTTTCTTGATGCGGCGGGAGAGTTCCCCGGGTTTGAGGTCGGCGGGATAGTCGGCGAAGGGGAGGCGGAGGGTGCATCCTTCGGTATAGCGCGAGCATCCGTAGGCGGTGCGTCCGCGGAGGATGTGTCCCTGTCCGCAGAGGGGGCAGGCGACTTGGTCGAGGCGTGTGATGCGGGGGGCGCGGGGTTTGGCGGGAGCGGTGGCGGCGGGCTTTTTGGCGGCCTTGGCGCCCCCGGCGGCGGGCGGCTGAGCCTCGATGCGCGTGGCGGAGCGGTCGGCGAGGACTTCGCGGACGATGTCGGTGATCATGGTCTTGAGTTCGGCGATGAACTCGGCGGCGGAGTACTGGCCGCGCTCGATGCGGCGGAGTTTGTTCTCCCAGAGGCCGGTGAGTTTGGCGCTCTTGAGCAGGGGCGAGCGGATGGTGTCGATGAGGTCGATGCCGGCCTGTGTGACGGCGATGCTCTTGCGCTCGCGGCGTATGTAGCGGCGGCGGAAGAGGGTTTCGATGATGGCGGCACGGGTGGAGGGGCGTCCGATGCCGTTCTCTTTCATGGCGTCGCGGAGCTCTTCGTCGTCGACGGTTTTGCCGGCGGTTTCCATGGCGCGGAGGAGGGTGCCTTCGGTGTAGGGTTTGGGGGGCTGGGTGGTTTTCGCCGCGAGGCCGGGCTCGTGGGGTCCGCTCTCGCCCTGGGTGAACTCGGGGAGGGTCTGCTGCTCGTCGGGATCTTTTTTGTCGCTGTCCTTGTCTTTTTCGAGGGCACGCCAGCCGGGCGAGGCGATGACTTTGCCGGTGGCGCGGAACTGTGTCTCGCCGGCGCGGGCGAGGACGGTGGTGGTGTCGACGACGCAGTCGGGGTAGAAGGCGGCGATGAAGCGCATGGCGATGAGGTGGTACATGAGGCGCTCGTCGCCGACGAGGGATGAGGGTGTCTCGCCGGTGGGGATGATGGCGTGGTGGTCGGTGACTTTGGAGTTGTCGAAGACTTTCTTGCTCTTGGGGATGCGCGCGGCAAGGACGGGTGCGGTGACGTTGGCGTAGGGGGTCATGCGCCGCAGGATGTCGGGTACTTTGGGGTAGATGTCGTCGGTGAGGTAGGTGGTGTCGACGCGGGGATAGGTGGTGACTTTTTTCTCGTAGAGGCTCTGGATGAGGCGGAGGCTTTCGTCGGCGGTCCATCCCCAGCGGCGGTTGCACTCGACCTGGAGCGATGTGAGGTCGAAGAGGCGTCGCGGGCTTTCCTTGCCGCGTTTACTGGTGACAGAGTTGATGACGAGGGGGACGCCGGTGACAGCCTCGAGGGCTTTTTGGGCGTCCTCGGGGGTCTTGTAGCGGCCGGAGGTGGCGTTGAATGTTGCGCCGCGGTAGACGGTTTTGAGCTCCCAGAAGTTCTCGGGCTTGAAGTCGGTGATGGCGCGGTGGCGGTCGACGATGAGCGCGAGGGTGGGCGTCTGGACGCGGCCGACGGAGAGCATGGTGCCGGCGGTGCCGTACTTCTTGGTGTAGAGGCGCGTGGCGTTGAGGCCGAGGAGCCAGTCGCCGATGGCGCGTGAGAGGCCGGCGTGGTAGAGGTTGTCGTAGTCGGCGGAGGGGCGCAGGTCGGTGAATCCGGCGCGGATGCTGTCATCGGTGAGGGAGGAAATCCACAGTCGCTTGACGGGGCAATGTGTCTGCGCTTTCTGCATGACCCAGCGCTGGATGAGTTCGCCCTCCTGGCCGGCATCGCCGCAGTTGATGACTTCGTCGGCTTTGGCGATGAGCGATTCGATGACGTGGAACTGTTTCTCGATGCCGGGGTCGGAGATGAGTTTGATGCCGAACTTGGGCGGAATCATGGGCAGGGCCATGATGTCCCAGTGTCGCCATGCGGGGGTGTAGTCGCCGGGGTCCTTGAGGCAGCAGAGGTGGCCGAAGGTCCAGGTGACGCAATAGCCGTTGCCCTCAAAGAAGCCGTCATGGCGTGACGTTGCGCCAAGGATGGCGGCAATGTCACGTGCCACGCTGGGTTTCTCTGTGATGCAGACTTTCATGCTTCGGGGTCGGAGGCGGGGGTTGACTCGGAGGCTTTGGCCTCGTTCCAGAAGACGTCCATCTCGGCGAGGGTCATGTCGCGGAGCGAGCGGTTGCGGGCTTTGGCGCAGGCTTCGATGTGGTTGAAGCGGTGGATGAACTTGCGGTTGGTGCGCTCGAGGGCGTTCTCGGGGTTGACGCCATAGAGGCGGGCGGCGTTGACGACGGCAAAGAGCAGGTCGCCGAACTCGGCCTCGATGCGGTCGGCGTTGCCGCGCTCGATTTCGGTATGCACTTCGGAGGCTTCCTCGCGCACTTTGTTCCACACGTCTTCGCGTTTCTCCCAGTCGAAGCCAGAGTCGGCGGCTTTCTCCTGGATGCGGAAGGCTTTGATGAGGGCGGGCAGGGCCGCGGGGACGCCGGCGAGGATGGTGCGGTTGCCGCCTTTCTCCTTGAGTTTCAGCGCCTCCCAGTTCTCCTTGACCTGCTCGGCGGTGTCGGCTTTGACGTTGCCGAAGATGTGGGGATGGCGGAAGATGAGCTTATCGTTGAGGGCATCGGCCACGTCGGCGATGTCGAAGGCGCTCTTCTCGTCGCCGATTTTGGAATAGAAGAGGATGTGGAGGAGCACGTCGCCCAGCTCCTTGCGGATTTCGTTGTTGTCTTCGTTCATGAGCGCCTGGCAGAGCTCGAAGGTCTCCTCGATGGTGTTTGAGCGGAGGCTCTCGTTGGTCTGCTTGGCGTCCCACGGGCATTTCACGCGCAGGATGTCGAGGGTGTCGATGACGCGACCCAGGGCGGCGAGTTTCTCTTCGCGGGTATGTGACATGAGTCTGATTATCTGATTGTTAAACGTTTCTGTTTAAGGCACGGCCTGACGGTCGGCGTAGGCTTTGACGCCCTCCTTGAGCCACTGCACGAAGGCGCCGACGTTCTCGTCGTAGACGCGGGGCTTGGAAAGAGGCTGGCCCTTGGAGTCGAGGAGCACGTAGTAGGGCTGGGAGTTGATGCCGAACTTGAAGCGCTGGAGATAGCTCCACTCCTCGCCTACGGTGGTGATTTCAACGGGCTTGCCGTTCTCGGTGACGGTGAATGGCTTGGCCAGGGGCGTCTTCTCGTCGACCATGAGCTTGATGAGGACATAGTCTTTCTCGATGACGGCGCGGACGGCCTCGGTGTCGAAGACGGCGCCTTCCATCTTGCGGCAGTTCACGCAGGCATAGCCGGAGAAGTCGAGGA
Organism: Bacteroidales bacterium; assembly: GCA_004552485.1. GTDB lineage: Bacteria > Bacteroidota > Bacteroidia > Bacteroidales > Muribaculaceae > CAG-873. The sequence goes on from SFOH01000004.1 coordinate 107,587, forward strand.
GGACGGGCTTGTCGTGTTCCTCGGCATAGCGCATGCCCTCGTCGTAGTCGTCAAACTCCTGGAAGTCACCGCCATAGAGGTTGAAATCCTGAGTGGACAGCGGCGGTGCGAAGGCGCTGATGCCCTTGAGGGGGGCGCCCCAGAGGCCGGGGACGAGGTAGACGGCGAAGGTGAACGAGGCGACGGCGAGGAAGAATCCGATGACGGTGGTGTGGCCGCGCTGGGCGTCGTGGCTGAATCGCAGCTTGCCGAGCAGGTACATGCCTAAGAGCACGAAGAGCACAATCCAGATGGCCACGAATATCTCGCGGTCGAGGATGCCCCATCCGTATGCTAAGTCGGCCACACTCAGGAACTTGAGCGAGAGGATGAGCTCGATGAATCCGAGCACGACCTTCACGGAGTTCATCCAACCGCCGGCGCTGGGCATTTCGCGCAGCAGCGAGGGGAAGATGGCGAAGAGAGTGAAGGGCAGAGCCAGTCCGAGTGCGAAACCGCCCATGCCGATTGCCGGACCGATGATGGAGCCGTTGGAGGCGGCCTCGACCAGCAGGGTGCCGATGATGGGACCGGTGCACGAGAACGAGACGAGCACGAGCGTGAAGGCCATGAAGAAGATGCTCAGGATGCCGCTCGAGCGCTCGGCTTTGCCGTCCGTCGCCGTGCTCCATTTGCTGGGCAGCTTGATGTCGAAAGCGCCGAAGAAGGAGATGGCGAAGAGCACGAGCAGGGCGAAGAAGATGAGGTTGAAGACGGCGCTGGTGGCTATGTCGTTGAGCTTGCCGGCGCCGAAGATGAGCGTGATGGCGATGCCGAGGCCGAGGAAGATGACGATGATGGAGAAGCCGTAGAGGAGGGCGTCGAGAAGCGACTTGCTGCGCTTCTTGGTCTTCTTGAGGAAGAAGCTGAGCGTCATGGGAATCATGGGCCACACGCAAGGCGTGAGCAGCGCGAGCAGTCCGCCTAAGAAGCCCATAATCAGCAGGCTCCACCAGCCGACGTGGGAGGATGCGGGCACGGCGAAATCGCTGTTGTCCATGTCGACGGGCGTCCACAGCTGCGAACCGGTGTTGTTGGTGGCGGTGGCCACGACGGGCGTCTGCTCGGGCAGGGGCTCGGCTTCCGTGGTTGTGTCTTTGGCCTCGGGAACGGCGGGAGCGCCCACGGTGAGCTCGAAGTTCTCGGACTTGGGCGGCTGGCAGGTGCGGTCCGAACAGCTCATGTAGCGCACGGTGCTCTTGATGATGGCGCCGCGGCTGCCGTCGGTGAGGGTGTAGGGCGCCGAGAAGGTGATGGTGCCGGTCCACTCTTTCAGCTCCAGGGCGAAGGCGGGGTCTACGACCTTATGCGCTGCCACAGAGGGCGTCACAGGGCCGGTGAGCGTGGCGCCGTCGATGGCGTCGACAGTTATGGTGGTGGGCACCGGGCCGTCTTTGACGGCCTCCATGTCGTAGATGTGGTAGCCGTCTTCGATAACGGCCGTCCACACGATTTTGCCGGAGTGGTCGTCGGCGGGCACCACCTCGGCCGTCCACTTCACGGGGTCGACTATCTTGGCGGCGGCGGGGATGATGACGCACAGGGCGGCGACGAGTGCCAGGAAGCGTGTTCTCATTTTATGCGGAGCTTGTTGACGGTGATAGTCGAGGGACGCAGGCAGTTCTCGCCGTTGCAGCCCATGAAGGTGATGGTGCCGTTGATGAAGGCTTTGTCACGGGGTCCGGTGAGGCGGAACCGGCGCGTGAAGGTGACGTTTGTGCGCCAGTAGGTCAGCTTCATGTTGAAGGTGGCGTCGAACTCGGTGACGGGCGCAACGGAGGCCGTGAACGCCTTGTCGATGAACTTGATGCCGGTGCTCTTCGCGAAGCTGAAAGCCGTGGGCTTGGGACCGCCCTTGGGCAGTGATGTTCCGTAGAGATGCCAGCCGTCGGCGACGAGGGCACGGACGGTGAGGACGCCTTCGGTGTCGTTGGTCATCTTGACCGTTGTGCGCCAGCGGATGGGGTCCTGGGCCATGGCGGCGCCTACGGCCAGCACGGCGGCCACGATGAGGAGTGTTATTCGCTTTACCATATATATTAAGGATGAGAGAGTTATGTGTTAGTCAGAACAGAGAGGGAGATGAAGCGCGCCGCAGACGCCCGCGGGCCGGGCGACTGCGACGCGGCGATTGGGCAATTTACTTGGAGAGGGCGGCGATGGAGGCCTCCAGGGCGGCGATGCGGCTCTGCGCGTCGGCCTGTTTGCGGCGCTCACCCTCGACGACGGCGGCGGGAGCGTTGTTGACGAAGCGCTCGTTGGAGAGCTTCTTCTCGACGCTGGCCAGGAAGCCGCGGTAGTATGTGAGGTCCTTGTTGAGTTTCTCCAGCTCGGCGGCAACGTCGATGTTGTCGGTGAGGGGCACGTTGAAGACCGTGGTGCCGACCATGAACTGAGCGGCGGCGGGGTCCTTCTCGGCGTTCTCGGTGACGGAGCTGACGTTGGCGAGTTTGAGGATGACCTCGAGCTGACCGGGGCAGGGCAGCTTGGCGCCTACCACGCTGAGTGTCAGGGCCTCTTTGGGCGAGATGTTCTTGGCGGCACGCACGCCGCGCACGCCGGTGACAATCTCCTGGGCGGTGGCCATGTCAGTGAGCAGAGCGGGGTCGTACTCAGCGGCTTCGGGCATCATGGCGTACATGATGCTCTCGCCGTCGCGACGCTCGGCGATGTGCTGCCAGAGCTCCTCGGTGATGAAGGGCATGAAGGGATGGAGCAGACGCAACAGGGCGTCGAAGTAGCCGAGCGCTGCGTCGTAGGTCTTCTTGTCAATGGGCTGACCGTAAGCGGGTTTCACCATCTCCAGGTACCAGGCCGAGAAGTCGTCGCGCACGAGGCGGTAGACGGCCATGAGGGCCTCGGAGATGCGGAATTTCTCGAACAGGTCGTTGATTTCGGCGACGGCAGCGGAGAGGCGTGCCTCGAACCAGCGTCCGGCTTCGGCAGCCACGGCGGGTTGCTCGAGCTTGGAGTCTGTCTCCCAGCTCTTTACGAGGCGGAAGGCGTTCCACAGTTTGTTGCAGAAGTTGCGGCCCTGCTCGCAGAGCTTGTCGTCGTACATGATGTCGTTGCCGGCGGGGGCGGCCAGCATCATGCCCATGCGCACGCCGTCGGCGCCGTAGGTGGCGATGAGGTCGAGCGGGTCGGGGCTGTTGCCCAGGCTCTTGGACATCTTGCGGCCGATGGAGTCGCGCACGATGCCCGTGAAGTAGACGTTCTTGAAGGGCATGTCGCCGACGTATTCGTAGCCGGCGAAAATCATGCGGGCCACCCAGAAGAAGATGATGTCCGGGCCGGTCACCAGCGTGGTGGTGGGATAGTAGTAGCTGATTTCGGGATTGCCGGGATTGTTGATGCCGTCAAAGAGGGTGATGGGCCAGAGCCACGATGAGAACCAGGTGTCGAGGGCGCCCTCGTCGCGGCGTAAGTCGCTGAGCGTCAGCTCGGGATTGGCCGAGTCTTCGCGGGCGACAACCAGAGCCTCATCCTCGCTCTCGGCCACAGCGATGCGCTCGTTGCCGTCCTTGTCGAGGTAGTACCAGGCGGGGATGCGATGGCCCCACCACAGCTGGCGGCTGATGCACCAGTCCTGGATGTTCTCCAGCCAGATGCGGTAGGTGTTCTTGTATTTCTCGGGAACAAACTTGATGAGGTCGTCCATGACGGGCGAGAGGCAGCGCTCGGCGAAGTGCTTCATGTTCACGAACCACTGCATCGACAGACGCGGCTCGATGGGCGCCTTGGTGCGCTCCGAGAGGCCCACGTTGTTGACATAGTCCTCGACCTTCTCCATGAGGCCGGCCACGGTGAGGTCCTTCTCAATCTGACGGCGCACGTCGAAGCGGTCCATGCCCACGTACATGCCGGCGGCCTCGGAGACGGTGGCGTCCTCGTTGAAGATGTCGATGGTCTCGAGGTTGTGCTTCTTGCCCAGCATGTTGTCGTTCTTGTCGTGGGCGGGCGTCACCTTGAGGCAGCCCGTGCCGAACTCGATGTCGACGTAGCGGTCCTCGATGACGGGGATAACGCGGTTGACCAGGGGCACAATCACTTTCTTGCCTTTGAGCCACTGGTTCTTGGGGTCTTTGGGGTTGATGCACATGGCGGTGTCGCCCATGATGGTCTCGGGGCGGGTGGTGGCCACGACGGCATAGCGGTGCTCGGGGTCGTCGGCCACGTAGTAGCGCAGATAGTAGAGCTTCGACTGCTCTTGCTCGTAGAACACCTCGTCGTCGGAGATGGCGGTGCGGTTCACGGGGTCCCAGTTGACCATGCGCAGGCCGCGGTAGATGAGGCCTTTGTTGTAGAGGTCGACGAACACCTTGGTCACGGCCTTAGAGCGGCTCTCGTCCATGGTGAAAGCCGTGCGGTCCCAGTCACAGCTGGCGCCGAGTTTGCGCAGCTGCTTGAGGATGATGCCGCCGTGGGTGTGCGTCCAGTCCCAGGCGTGCTCGAGGAACTGCTCGCGCGTGAGGTCGGTCTTCTTGATGCCTTCGGCGGCCAATTTGGCGATAACCTTGGTCTCGGTGGAGATGGAAGCGTGGTCGGTGCCGGGCACCCACAGGGCGTTCTTGCCCATCATGCGGGCGCGGCGAACCAGGATGTCCTGGATGGTATTGTTGAGCATGTGGCCCATGTGGAGGATGCCCGTCACGTTTGGCGGCGGAATGACAATGGTGTAGGGCTCACGGCCGTCAGGCTCGCTGTGGAACAGCTTGTGTTCCATCCAATAGTCATACCATTTGTCCTCGACCTGCGAGGGGTCATACTTGGGCGCGATAGTGTTCATTTTTTCTCTTGATTTGTCTTATGATTGTTGATAACTGTTTTCTTTCTTTATTAAGAATGTGTAGGCGGCGGGGGCGCCGGACATTCACGGCAGAGCGGCTTTCATCGCTGTTCTCGCTGATTGTCAGGCGTTTGCGCACACCTGTACTGCGCACCACCTTGCCGGTGCGCGCATAAGTTCACGCAAAGTTACAAAAAATCCTTGAAACAACCCTCCTCCCCCGCCCTTTTTGCATCTCTTAACCCCCCGGGCCCTAAGGCCAATTAGTCTAATTAGACCAATTAGGCCAATTAGGCCAATAGGGCGCTGATGGCCCTCCGCGAAATTTTTTTGAAAAAAATTTCGCAAAAGCTTGCACAACTAAAAAATTAGTTGTAGCTTTGCGACATCAACTAATCTTTTAGTTTTAACAACCTCCGCTAACTATGGTCAGGAAAAAATCGTCAACGCCGCGACTCACCGAACGCGAGACCGAAATAATGCAGATGCTTTGGGAGAAAGGCCCCCTATTCGTGCGCGAAATGGTCACCCACTACCCCGACCCCAAGCCTCACTTCAACACCGTGTCGACAACAGTGCGCATCCTCGAAAACAAAGGCTACGTCGGTCACGAGTCCGTCGCCGGCTCATTCCGCTATCACGCCGTCGCCGAGCCCGCCGACTTCGCCGGACGCTCGCTGGCCGGCGTCATCCGCAGCTTCTTCCGCGGCTCGGCCGCCGCCGCCGTCTCTGCACTCGTCGAAGAGGAGAAAATCAGCGTCGACGAGCTCAAGCAAATCATCGAAATGGTCGAAAAGCATAAATCCGAATGATATGGGAATCTTTGCCGTCTACATGTTTTCGGCGGGCGTATACCTGCTTGCCGGTTATCTGATCTACAAATGGCTGCTCGCGGGCGACAATCAGCCAACGTTTAACCGCGCCATGCTGCTGTCCGTCTACGCCGCCTCGTTCGTGCTCCCGCTGTTTCGCCTCGACCTCTCGCACGGCGCCTCCGCCGCCGACCATATCGCCGTCGGCACCCCGCAGGCCGTGCTTGCGGCCGCGACACAGGGCGGCGCTGTAGACATCGCGGCCACCGTCCTGCTGTGGGTCTACCTCGCCGGTATCGTCGTTATGGCCGGCATCACCATCATCGCCGACATCCGGCTCGCGCGCCTCATTGCCGGGGGCGAGCGCAGAGTCTTCGACGGCTACACGCTGGTCACCGTCAACCGCCCCGGCATGACACCCTTCAGCTGGAGCCACTTCATCATCGTCGCCGACGGCGAGGACAAAGAGCTTATGGAGATGATAATCCGCCACGAAAGCGCCCACATTCGCCTCGGCCATTTCGCCGACCTGCTCGTGGCCCGGGTCGTGTGCATCCTCCAGTGGTTCAACCCCGCCGCATGGCTCATGCTCTCCGAGCTCAAAGCCGTCCACGAGTTTCAGGCCGACCGTGCCGTCCTCGATGCGGGCGTGAACATCACCCAATATCAACAGCTTCTAATAAAAAAGACTGTTGGCCTCAGATTCCAGTCGTTCGCCAACAGTCTGAATCACAGTAATCTCAAAAAACGTATCACTATGATGTACAGGTCAAAATCAAGCCCGGTGCGCCGTATGCGCGCGCTGGCGGCAGTGCCCGCAGCGGCACTCGCCATGGCACTCCTCGGCGTGCCCGCAGTCTCCCAAGCCATGACCGAAGTGTCTTCGGCAACGCTCACTCAGGAAACTTCCGGCAAAGTTAATCAATTATCCGCACAGATGCAAGAGTCCGAGGCCACAGAAATGCCGGCCGCGAGCGAGAAACCGGTCGACAAACCCGACGTACTCCCCGAGTACCCAGGCGGAATGAACGCGCTGATGAAATTCCTCTGCGAGAACATCAAATATCCCGCCGATGCCATAAAGGCCAAAATCCAGGGCAAAGTCATTGTCGGCTTCACAGTGGGCGCTGACGGCAAGCTCAGCGATTTCCACATCATCGAAAGCGTCAACCCCAGCCTCGACGCCGAAGCCCTCCGCGTTGTCAAAGAGCTGAAAGAGACCTGGACGCCCGGCAAGCAGAACGGCACACCCATAGCCTGCTCCTATGCTCTGCCCCTGACCTTCCGTCTCGACTGACCGAACTCATAAATCACAGAGAATCAGCAGCGACGCGCCCGTCCGCGCCGCTGCTGATTCTCTTTTCGGGCCCGGCGCAAACCGTGGCGGCGACGCTTTATTTTGGAGGGGTGGCGGAAATTTTGTAACTTTGCAATTCGGTATGATGAACCACGAGACTGATATTGCTAAGGAAGCGCAGACGGATGCCCGGAAGTATCCGCTGCTCAGCGCCATACACTCGCCCGAAGACCTGCGCCGCCTCGACGTGGAGCAGCTCCCCGAGGTGTGCGCCGAGATTCGCGCCTACCTTATCCGGGAGCTCAGCTGCAACCCCGGCCATTTTGCCTCGAGCATGGGCGCCGTGGAAATCACCGTGGCGCTGCACTATGTCTTCGACACTCCCGACGACCGCCTCGTCTGGGACGTGGGTCATCAAGCCTACGCCCACAAGCTGCTGACCGGGCGCATGGAGGCCTTCCACAACAACCGCAAGCTCGGCGGCCTCAGCGGCTTCCCCAACCCCGAGGAGAGTCCCTACGACACATTCACCGCCGGCCATGCCTCCAACTCCATCTCCGCCGCCTTAGGCATGAGCGTGGCCTCGCGCCTCAGCGGCGACGGCAACAACCGCCACACGGTGGCCGTCATCGGCGACGCCTCCATCTCCGGCGGCCTCGCCTTCGAGGGCCTCAACAACGCAGCCAACACGCCCAACAACCTGATGATTGTGCTCAACGACAACGACATGTCGATCGACCACAACGTCGGCTCGCTCCACTCCTACCTCACCCACATCAACACCCGCAAGGGCTACAACCGCCTGCGCGACCGCGTCTACCGCGCCATGCGCCGCATACACCTCATCGGCGACCACGGCAAGGGCTTCGTGCTCCGTTTCAACAACGCCATGAAGAGTATTCTCAGCGGCTCGCAGAACATCTTCGAAGGTCTGAATATCAGATACTTCGGTCCCTTCGACGGCCACGACGTGCGCAAGCTCGTGAAAGTGTTCCGCGAGGTGAAGGACATGGACGGCCCCAAGATTCTCCACGTGCGCACCGTCAAAGGCAAAGGCTACGCACCGGCCGAGGCCGACCCCGCCAACTGGCACGCCCCCGGCCGATTCAACCCCGCCACCGGCGAGCGCGAGAAGTCCGCACCGGGCGCTCCGCCCAAGTATCAGGACGTCTTCGGCAAAACGCTCACCGAGCTGGCCGAGCGCGACAAACGCATCGTGGCCATCACCGCCGCCATGCCCACCGGCACCTCCATCTCCGTCATGCAGGAGAAGTTCCCGGAGCGCGTCTTCGACGTGGGCATCTCCGAAGGCCATGCCGTCACCTTTGCCGGCGGCCTCGCCCACGAGGGTCTGTTGCCCGTGGTGGGCATCTACTCAAGCTTTCTCCAGCGTGCCTACGACCACATCATCCACGACGTGGCCATACAGCATCTGCCCGTGGTCTTCGCCATCGACCGCGCCGGTCTTGTCGGCGAAGACGGCGTCACCCATCACGGCGCCTTCGACACGGCCTACCTCTCCGTTATCCCAGGCATGACCATCGCCGCGCCCTCCGATGCCGAGACGCTCCGCAATATGCTCTATACGGCTGTCACTCAGCCCGATGGACCCGTAGCTATCCGCTATCCCCGAGGCCGCGCCGACCGCGATGTCTCCGCCCTGACCTTCCGCGCCGTCGAGCGCGGCAAAGGCCGCAAGCTCGCCGACGGCAGCGATGCCGTCGTCCTCTCCCTCGGCCCCATCAAGGAGGAAGTCTCCAAGGCTCTCGAAGAGCTCCGCAAAGAGGGCATCAGCGTTGCACACTACGACATGCTCTTCCTCAAACCTATTGATACACAGATACTTGCCGAGGCCACAGCCTCCGGCGCACCCGTCATCACCGTCGAGGACGGCAGCCGCACCGGCGGCCTGGGCAGCGCCGTCGCCGCCTGGATGAAAGAGAACGGTGTCACCGCGCCGCTGACCGTCTTAGGCATCCCCGACCAATTCATCCACCAGGGCACCGTGCCCCAGCTCCGCGCCCTCTGCGGCATCGACTCCGCAGCCATCGCCGCCGCCATCCGCACCGCCCTCTCCCGCTAATCCCCCACCCTACACAACGAAAAAAAGCCGTGGCCCGGCGAGGGGTCACGGCGAATATGGTTTTTAATGGGGTTTGCTTAAGAAAAAGTTTCGCAAGTGTGTGTTATTGTTTCCGTCTTGCAAAACGGTCGATGGATAAATCTTCTGTTTTCTATTTATCCACGGATATGGCTTTTACGATTGTCCGACTCGTTGAGGTCATCGTGCGTTAGAGCCATGCAGTAGCCGGCGATGCCGTACCACTGAAAAACTTTTTGCGTCAATTTACTCATAATAGTGATGTTTTAAAAATTAAACCTAAAACAGGGTCATAAGCGGCGTCGCACCGTAGTGAACTGACCCTTTATAATTCTGATTACACTATTATAACGTATGAGGAGGCAAAAAGTTGTGTTTAAAAACTATGTTTTATAACATATTCTCGTTTCACATGACCACTTACGCAAGATTAAGCGTTGGCTATCAGATATTTAGCCTGCAACCATTACAAATACGCCGTCGACGTCAAAAATCATCTGTGGCGGGATATTGTTGAGCAGGACGACGCCGAAGCCATTCTTGCCGGCGTTGCGGACGGCGCTGACCTCGTCGAGGACGCCGGCATCACGCAGGTGCTTGACGGTTTTGGCGGGGAGGATGGCTTCAAGAGCCTTCTCGGGGATGGAGGCGTTGTTGCCCTCGTAGAGGTCGCGGACCGAGCCGTCCTTGGTGAAGGAGATGGTGGTGCTGTCGGCGAGGACAACGTGGTAGGTCTGCTTAACGAAGTTCTCGGTGCATTTGGCAACGGGATTGTCCTTATAGTTGTCTTTCAGGAAGTTCCATGCCTTTGCGGGCATATTCTCGGCATTCTGGCTGCCGCTGATGGCAATGCCGGGGCCGCCGTTGAGGACGATGGGCTCGGTGGGCACGGCCACGCCGTCTTTCATAATTACACCATTGTCGCCGGCCTGAGCGGGGGCGGCTGCAAAGGCAGCTGCGCACACGAGTGCGGCTGCGCATAAACTCATTGTTCGTTTCATATCTGTATTGTATGTTAGTTATTTTCAGTGAGAATCCGGGGCGGGAACAACCCGTCCTGCAATAAAAACACCGCAACGGCCTTTGCTGTTCGGCGAAAAGTGCGTAATTTTGCAATAATATAAAACCCGAAAGCATGGACATCAGCAAAGAAGACCCCCGGTTCAATGAGTTTCAGAACGTTAAGCGCCGCTTTTTCGCGCTGCGCAACGGCATTGTCGCCGACACGCTGCGACAGGCCGGCGACCCCCACCGCATCATCTTCGGCCTGACGCTGCCCCAGTTGCGCGAGGTTGCCGACGCCACCGGCCACGACAATGCCCTCGCCGCCGTGCTTTGGGAGAACACCTCCACGCGAGAGAGCCGACTGCTGGCGCCGCTGATTATGGACGCCGACGCCACCTCGCGGGAGACAGCCGACGCGATGGCCCGGAGCGTCATGGGCGTCGAGGAGGCCGACATCCTTTGCCACCGCCTGCTGCGCCGTCTGCCCTTCGCGATGGAGATGGTGGACAGCTACAAAGACTCGGAGCAGGAGCTGCTGCGCTATCTTGCGCTGCGCCTCATGCTCAACATCATCAGTCAGAATCCTCAGAAAGCCAAGACTTTAGCCGCAGCCGAAGTCGCACGCGAGTGCGCGCTAACACGACGCCTGGCTATGCAGACCGCTCAGGAGTCCGCCTTCATTCTCGGCGAAGAGTGACGGCCGCGCATGATGTAGCAGGCCGAGAAGATGCCCAGGCCCACGAGCGTCATGGCCTGAAAGCCCCACGCCACAATGGAATAGGCCACGGCGTCGGTCTGATGAACGCCGTAGAGCATCAGCGCCCACATAACCGCCACATTCCACGGCCCCAGGCCGCCATTCGACGGCACCGCCATGCTGAACGAGCCAAAGACAAAGACAATCAGCCCCGGCAGGAAACCGGCGGCCATGCCCGGCTGGTGAATCAGCTCGCGCGTGAAGTCGAATGCCCAGAAGCAGGAGTAGGTCTCCATGAAATAGCAAGTCCAGATACCCAGCGTCAGCAGCAGGTATTCCCAGCGCCCTTTCATGGTGAACAGCACGGCGAATCCCGTCCATATACGCTTGACACTCAGCATCATGCCATGCACGAACTGCGTGCGGCGGAAGCAGTAGAGGCCGACGCCCAACACGGCGAGCACGGCCGCAACCGTAATCCATGTTGCCGGATGCGAGACCATGCTGAGAATGTGTTCGCCGACGGGGTAGCGGTCAAAGAAACGCATGAGCACGGGCTGCGCCACCACAAAGGCGAGGACAGCCAGGGCCGTCACCACCACGGCGTCGGAGAGTCGGTCGCCGAGGTCGGTGCCCACCACCGTGGACAGCTTCACACGCTCGCGGCGCGAGACAAAGACACAACGCCAGGCCTCGCCCAGGTAGGGCAGAAGCAGGTTCAGGGCGTAGGCGCCGAAGATGGACACGCTCTCCGCCGTCACCGTCATGCGCGGCACGCCCGCGGCACGCAGCTGTATGCCCCAGCGTATGCCGCGTATCATGTGGGACAGCGCCGTAATCGCCATCATCAGTATGATGAACTCGATGTGAACATCGTGGCTCAGAATCTCGCGCAGCTGGCCGAAGTCGATCTTCGTGAACAGCCATCCCACCATAATCACCGTCACGCACACGGGCACGACGACGCGGAGCACCTTGCCCGCGTCCGTGTAGAAGCGCCGCGCGTCAGACTCGCCGGTCTGCGGCTTTTGTGGTTGTGATGATTGCTGTGTCATGACTTTATAACACACGTTCCCGAAAATGGTTGGCGGGGAAAGCGCCGTCGCGTACGGGCACAAAAAAGCCGGGCAACAGAGGCCCGGCATGTGACCCGAAACGAGGGTCTTGACATCGCCCCGACGGAGCGTTGAAACTCCGCGGTGACGGCTGGTCATTTGTAAAGGAAACGCGCGGCGTTGCCAAAAGGTTCACGCCGCGCGCAATTTTTT
>SFOH01000038.1 GCA_004552485.1 Bacteroidales bacterium
GGGTCAGCGGATTTTTCCGGTGGGTGGGGAAGATGTCAGAGTATAGTGTTATCTTTGCAAAATGAAACCAGACCAACTACTCAGAGCAATCCTCCCCGAAGTGTTGATAGACAACTTCGACATTGATCGATTTGAAAAAAGCGATACCCGTTTTGACATATGGCTTGACGAGAAGAAAGAGCAACTTAGCGAAGATAAGTACAACAAAAACATAATCTCCTACGGTTTTGGAGATTACCGCACCATACAGGATTATCCGATACGTGGACGGGCCACATACCTGCATGTGCGGAAGCGCAAGTGGCTTGACAAGGCCACCGGCGAGATATTCAGCTATGAATGGGATGTATCCGAGTTCGACGGCACACGACTTAACGCCGAGTTCGTGGCTTTTTTAAAAGAGGGAGATTGAAAGCACCCCCGTCAGCATATCAACTCTTGCCGCACGCAATGGCCTAAACGGTCAGACATTACGTAAACAGTACAAGGAAATAATCAGTGATTACCGGATATGGGATCAGCTGGACCATGCAGAGGAATATATATTGTATCCTGAAAATTTCGGGGAGGACATGAGTCTTGACGAGACCTGTCTGAGCAATGGCGATGTCTACACCATACTGACCAATAAAGCCGCGCATGGCGGCAAAGGGGCTCTTGCGGCGATGGTTCGCGGCGTGGCAAGCGACACTGTGTCGGCAATACTGAGAAAAGTCTCGTTGAAACAGCGTCTCTTGGTCAAAACCGTCACGACAGATCTTTCTTCGGCCATGATGCTTACCGTCAGAAACGTGTTCCCCGGCGCATCGCTTGTCAATGACCGGTTCCATGTCCAGCAGCTCATCTCCGAAGCCGTTGACCAACTGAGGATACGACACCGTTGGGAAGTCCTCGATGCCGAGAACAAGGCAATCAGGGAGCATCGTCAAAAGCGAAAGGAAGCAAAGTCAAGAGAAGAACGCGATCTGATCGGACAATGGGAACCCGAGAGGATGGAGAACGGCGAGACTATGCCGCAGATTATGGCACGAAGCCGGCATATTATACTCAAACACAAATCAAAATGGAACGAGCAGCAGAAAATACGTGCCCGTATATTGTTCAGATTGTTCCCCGATTTGGAAAAGGCATACGGTCTGTTTCTAAAGCTCGTGGATATATTCAACGAGAAAACCTCTGCCGGAGTCGCCAGGCTGAATCTGGCCAGGTGGTACAATGAAGTGGAAGCTTTCGGAAATAACGAATTCAACAAGGTCCTGGAGACTTTCGAGAACCACAACACCACAATAATCAACTATTTCGAACGGAGGCTCACCAATGCATCTGCGGAATCCTTCAATGCCAAAATCAAAGCATTCAGAACCCAATTCCGCGGAGTAGGAGACATCAAATTCTTCATGTTCAGACTGGCAACACTATACTCCTGACACCTTCCCCACCCACCGGAAAAATCCGCTGACCCGCCGACGCGGATGAAGGCGTCGATGGCGGCGTCAAGCTGGGGACGGGTGTGCGCCGCGGAGAGCTGGACGCGGATGCGGGCCTGGTCTTTGGGAACGACGGGGTAGTAGAAGCCGGTGACGTAGATGCCCTCCTGCTGCATGGCGGCAGCGAACTCCTGAGAGAGGCGGGCGTCGTAGAGCATGACGGCGCAGATGGCGCTCTGCGTGGGTTTGATGTCGAAGCCGGCCTCGAGCATGCGGGTGCGGAAGTATTCGACGTTCTCCATGAGGCGTGTGTGGAGCTCGTCGCTCTCGGAGAGGATGCGGAACATTTCGATGCTGGCGCCGACGATGGCGGGAGCCACGGAGTTGGAGAAGAGGTAGGGACGCGAGCGCTGGCGCAGCATGTCGATGATTTCCTTGGGGCCGGTGGTAAAGCCGCCCATGGCGCCGCCGAACGATTTGCCGAGGGTACCGGTGAAGATGTCGATGCGGCCGTAGAGGTTGAATTTCTCGGCGACGCCGCGGCCGGTGGGACCGACTACGCCGGCGGAGTGGCTCTCGTCCACCATCACCAGGGCGTCGTATTTCTCGGCGAGGTCGCAGATTTTGTCCATGGGGGCGACGTTGCCGTCCATGGAGAAGACGCCGTCGGTGGCGATGATGCGGAATCGCTGGGCCTGGGCCTGTTTGAGGCACTCTTCGAGCTGGTCCATGTCAGCGTTGGCATAGCGGTAGCGTTTGGCTTTGCAGAGGCGCACGCCGTCGATGATGGAGGCGTGGTTGAGGGCGTCGGAGATGATGGCGTCCTGTTCGGTGAGGAGGGGCTCGAAGAGGCCGCCGTTGGCGTCGAAGCAGGCGGCGTAGAGGATGGTGTCCTCGGTGTGGAAGTATTCGGAGATGGCGCGCTCGAGCTGTTTGTGGAGGTCCTGGGTGCCGCAGATGAAGCGCACGGAACTCATGCCGTAGCCGTGGGTGTCCATGGCGGCTTTGGCGGCGGCGATGAGGCGCGAATCGTCGGCGAGGCCGAGGTAGTTGTTGGCGCAGAAGTTGAGGACGTCGCCCTCGGCGCCCTGCACTTTTATGTCGGCGCTCTGGGGGGTTGTGATGATTCGCTCGTTCTTGTAGAGGCCGGCGTCGCGGATGCCCTGAAGCTCGGTCTCGAGGTGTTTTTTGAAGTTAGTATACATATTATTGCTGAATTTTTAAGGTGTTGACAAAGCTTTTCATGTTCGGCGAAAAATTTTCTCCCAAAAGTACGCATAAATTTTGAGAAAAATGCTATTTTTGCAGACGAAATAATCTCTCAGAACCATTCAGCACATGAAAAATATACTAATCATCGGAGCTACGGGTCAGATAGGTTCGGAACTGACCATGCTACTTAGGAAGCGCTACGGCAATTCGCACGTAGTTGCGGGGTATATCCACGGAGCGGAACCCAAGGGAGAGCTTGCTGAAAGCGGTCCCTCGGCCGTGGTAGACATCACCGACGCGCCGGCCATCGCCGACGCTGTGCGCAAGTATGACATAGACACGATTTACAACCTGGCGGCGCTGCTGAGCGCTGTTGCGGAGGCGCGTCCCCAGCTGGCGTGGAAGATAGGCGTCGGCGGCCTCTACAATGTGCTGGAGGTGGCCCGCGAGCACGGCTGCGCGGTCTTCACGCCCAGCTCCATCGGCTCTTTCGGCCCGGACACGCCTCACGACGGCACGCCGCAGGACACCATCCAGCGCCCGCAGACAATCTACGGCGTCACCAAGGTCACCGGCGAGCTGCTCAGCGACTACTATGCCCGTCGCTTCGGCGTGGACACGCGCTCGGTGCGCTTCCCCGGTCTCATAAGCTATGTGGCGCCCCCGGGCGGCGGCACTACGGACTATGCCGTCGACATCTTCTACTCGGCCGTGCGCGGCGAGGAGTTCCGCTGCCCCATCGCCCCGGGCACGTTCATGGACATGATGTACATGCCTGACGCCCTGCGTGCCGCCATCCTCATCATGGAGGCCGACCCGACGCGCCTGGTCCACCGCAATTCGTTCAACATCGCCTCCATGAGCTTCGACCCGGAGATTATCGCGGCCAAAATCCGCGAGCTCGTCCCCGGCTTCCGGATGGTCTACGACGTTGATCCGCTGCGTCAGAGCATCGCCGAGTCGTGGCCCAACTCGCTGGACGACAGCTGTGCCCGCGCCGAGTGGGACTGGCGTCCGCAGTACGACCTCGACGCCATGGCCCGCGACATGGTGGAGAAACTGCGCGTGAAACTGGGCGTCGACCAAAACTCCAACATCGCCTGCCATGCCTGCTGAGAAACCCCTGCGCCTCTTCTCCTGGAACGTGAACGGTCTGCGCGCCGTGCTCACCAAGGGCTTCGGCGACATCTTCGCCGCGGCCGACGCCGACATGTACTGCCTCCAGGAGACGAAGCTCCAGGAGGGGCAGGTGACCATCGACTATCCCGGCTACTCCGTCTTTTGGAACTGCGCCGAGAAGAAGGGCTACTCGGGCACGGCCGTGCTCACGCGGCGCCGTCCCGTGGCCGTCACGCGCGGCATAGGGCGCGAGGAGCACGACCACGAGGGACGCGTGCTCACGCTCGAATACGAGGACTTTTTCCTGGTGTGTGTCTACGTGCCCAACTCTCAGACGGAGCTCAAGCGCCTCGACTACCGCATGGCCTGGGAGGAAGCCTTCCGCGAATACGTCACGGGGCTCGACCGCCTCAAGCCCGTCATCATCTGCGGCGACATGAATGTGGCCCATCAGGACATCGACCTGCGCAACCCCAAGACCAACCGCCACAATCCGGGCTTCACGGACGAGGAGCGCGCCGCCTTCACGGCCCTTTTGGACGCGGGTTTCGCCGACACATTCCGCGAACTAAACCCCGACAAGCAGACGTTCAGCTGGTGGAGCTACCGCTTTCAGTCGCGCGCCAAGGACATCGGCTGGCGCATCGACTATTTCCTGGTCTCGCGCCGGCTCATGGACTCTGTCACGGCCGCCGACATCCACACGGACATCCTCGGCTCGGACCACTGCCCCGTTTCGATAACCGTCAAGCTCTGAGTAACACCCTAAGTATCAGCTGATTTTGCCCCAGTCCATGGTCCGCGCCGTGTTCAACGCAAGTGTGCGCGAGAAGACGCGATTGTAGGGCGCCGTCAGCGTCGGGTCGTCGTCGAGGATGCGCTCGGCATAGCGCCGTGCAAGCTGTATGAAGCGTCCGTCCGTTGCCAGGTTCGAGATTCGCAGCTCGAAGGCCAGGCCGCTCTGACGCGTGCCCTCGATGTCGCCGGGGCCGCGCATCTTCATGTCCTCCTCGGCGATGATGAAGCCGTCGGAGGTGTGCGTCATCAGCTCGAGGCGCTTGCGCGTGTCGCGGCCGATATTGTGCTTAGACATCAGAATGCAATAGCTCTGGTCGGCGCCGCGGCCCACGCGTCCGCGCAGCTGGTGGAGCTGCGAGAGGCCGAAGCACTCGGCGTTTTCGATAATCATGGTGGTGGCGTTGGGCACGTTCACACCCACCTCAATCACCGTCGTGGCCACGAGGATGCGCGCCTCGCCGCTGACAAACGTTCCCATCTGATAGTCTTTCGTCTCCGGCTTCATCTTGCCGTGGACAAACGCCACCTTGTACTGCGGGAATGTCTCGCGAATGACCTCGTAGCCGTCCTCGAGGCTCTTGAGATCGAGCTTCTCGTTCTCCTCGATGAGCGGGTAGACGATGTAGGCCTGGCGCCCGGCACGCAGCTGAGCGCCCAGGCCTTTGTAGACCTGCAGGCGGTTGTCCTCGTAGCGCAGATACGTCGCCACGGGCTTGCGTCCCGGCGGCAACTCGTCGATGACGGAGACATCGAGGTCGCCGTATAGGGTCATTGCCAGGGTACGCGGAATGGGAGTAGCGGTCATCACCAGCACGTGCGGGGCAGGATTGTTCTTCTGCCACAGGCGGGCGCGCTGGGCCACGCCGAAGCGGTGCTGCTCGTCGATGACGGCGAGGCCGAGGTTGCGGAACTGCACCGTGTCCTCGACCAGGGCGTGGGTGCCCACCAACAGCTGCACCGAGCCATCGAGGAGGCCCGCGTGGATGCTCTCACGCTCTTTCTTGCGGGTGGAGCCGGTGAGGAGGCGCACGTC
The DNA here is from genome assembly GCA_004552485.1 of Bacteroidales bacterium. Taxonomy (GTDB): domain Bacteria; phylum Bacteroidota; class Bacteroidia; order Bacteroidales; family Muribaculaceae; genus CAG-873. The sequence continues at coordinate 5,590 of SFOH01000038.1, forward strand.
GATGCCTATGGGCGCAGCCATGGCGCGCAGGGTCTCATAGTGCTGAGTGGCAAGGATTTCGGTCGGCGCCATCAGACACGCCTGGGCGCCGTTGTCGATGGCCAGGAGCATGCACATGAGCGCCACCAAGGTCTTGCCCGAGCCCACGTCGCCCTGCACGAGGCGGTTCATCTGCCGGCCCGAGCGCATGTCCTCGCGCACCTCGCGGATAACGCGCTTCTGCGCCCCGGTCAGCGCGAACGGCAGCTGCTCCGAGTAGAAACGGTTGAAGAAATGCCCCACGTGGGCGAAGACGGCGCCGTGGCTCTCCGTCTTGTTGCGGCGTGCCGTGCGCAGTATATCTGTCTGAATATAAAGCAGTTCCTCTATTTTCAGACGCTCGCGGGCGCGGCGCAGCGACTCCGGGTCGCGAGGCGAGTGCACGGCCACCAACGACTCGCGCAGCCCCGGCAACTTCAGCTCGCCGAGGACCATCGGCGGCAGCGTCTCCTCCAGGTCGGGATACCTCTCCAGCACATTGACAATCCACTGATGAATATGCCGCGAGGTGACGCCGCGCTGGCGCAGCCGATCGGTGAGCGGGTAGACGGCATGAAGGCCTTCGCCGGCGCCGGGCTTCTCGGCGGGGTCCACCTCCGGGTGAATCATCGACCACGTGCGCGTGGCCTCGTAGAGCGAGGGCTTGCCGTAGAGGAAGTAGTCGGTGCCCGTCTGATAGGCTTTCTGAATACCGGCTATTCCCTTGAACCACAGCACCTCGATGGTACGCGTGCCGTCCGTGAACAGACCGATGAGGCGCTTCTTGGCGCCCTCGCCCTGGGTGTTGAAGGTGACGAAGCGTCCGCGAATCTGCACGGCGGGCATCTCGCCGGCAAAGTCGGCGATGCGGTATGTGCGGCTGCGGTCCACGTAGGTGCGCGGGAAATACTGCACCAGGTCGTAGGCCGTGGCAATGTTCAGCTCGCTCTTGAGCAGCTCGCCGCGCGTGGGGCCTATGCCCTTGACGAACTTAATCTCGACGTTTCGCAGACGGTTCATGACTCGGTTAGTGTTCGGGGCCGTCGGCGGCGTTCATGAGCGCCGCGGCGACGGCGATGTCGCGGGGCCAGGTGATTTTTATGTTCTCGGGCGAGCCGTCCACCATCGTCACGGGGTGTCCTGCGGCTTCCACCACGGAGGCGTCGTCGGTGAACGACGGCGACAAGGGCGCGGCATAGGCGCGGCGGAGCACGTCGGCAAGAAAGGCCTGGGGCGTCTGCACGGCGCGGAAGGGGGCTCGGTCGACGGCCATACCCGTGTCGGCGCGGCGCAGCGAGTCGGTGACGGGCACCACGGGGACGGCGGCGCCATGCTCGGCGGCAGCGGCGAGCACCCCGCTGATGACGGCCCGGCTGACCAGGGGACGCGCCGCGTCGTGCACCATTATTATATGTGTATCGTCGGGAACTGCGGCCAGGGCATTGCGCACCGACTCGGCACGCGTGGCTCCGCCCTCGGTGACTGCGGGCGAGACGTAGCCGTATTCGCGGCAGAGATCGTCCCAAACGCCCCGCATCTCCGGCGCCAGGGCCACGACGACGCGGCAGCCCGGCAGGGCGTTGCGGAAGGCGTCGATGCTGTGCATCAGCAACGGACGGTCTCCCAACAGGCAGAACTGCTTGGCCACGGCGCCGCCAAAGCGGCTGCCGCTGCCTGCGGCAACCACTATGACTGCGATGTCTTTGTTATCGGGGGCGTTCACCAGGCAAACATGGGATAATCGGCCATCATCTCGTTCACCTGACGGCGCACGTCGGCGATGACGGCCTCGTCCTCGGGCGCGGAGAGCACGCGGTCAATCATGTCGGCGATGGTCTCCATCTTGTCCTCTTTGACGCCGCGGGTGGTGATGGCGGGCGTGCCGAGGCGGATGCCGGAGGTTTGGAAGGGCGAGCGGGTGTCGAAGGGCACCATGTTCTTGTTGGCGGTGATGTCGGCGTCGACGAGCACCTTCTCGGCCACCTTGCCGGTGAGCTCGGGGAACTTCGTACGCAGGTCAACGAGGATGCAGTGGTTGTCGGTGCCGCCGCTGACAATCTTGTAGCCGCGCTTCATGAGGGCATCGGCCAGGGCTGCGGCGTTCTTCTTGACCTGCAGCTGATAGTCGCGGAACTCGGGACGGAGGGCCTCGCCGAAGGCCACAGCCTTGGCGGCAATGACGTGCTCGAGCGGACCGCCCTGCACGCCCGGGAAGACGGCGCTGTCGAGCAGCTGGCTCATCTTCTTGACCACGCCCTTGGGCGTCTTCTTGCCCCAGGGATTGTCGAAGTCCTTGCCCATGAGGATGATGCCGCCGCGGGGACCGCGCAGGGTCTTGTGGGTGGTGGAGGTGACGATGTGGGCGTATTTCACGGGATTGTCCAGGAGACCGGCGGCGATGAGACCGGCCGGATGAGCCATGTCCACCATGAAGATGGCGCCGATTTCGTCGGCGAGACGGCGCATGCGGGCATAGTCCCACTCGCGGCTGTAGGCGCTGGCGCCGCCGATGATGAGGCGGGGACGCTCGCGGCGTGCCACCTCCTCCATGTGATCGTAGTCGACGAGACCCGTTTCGGCGTCGACATTGTATTCAAGTGCCTGGAACATAAGGCCCGAGAAGTTGACGGGGCTGCCGTGGCTGAGGTGACCGCCGTGGCTGAGGTTGAGGCCCATGAACTTGTCGCCGGGCTTGAGGCACGCCATGAACACGGCCATATTGGCCTGTGCGCCGCTGTGGGGCTGGACGTTGGCATACTCGGCGCCGAAGAGCCGTTTGATGCGTTCGCGGGCGAGGTCCTCGGCGAGGTCGACCACCTGGCAGCCGCCGTAGTAACGGTGACCGGGATAGCCCTCGGCATACTTGTTGGTGAGGCACGAGCCCATGGCCTGCATCACCTCGTCGCTGACGAAGTTCTCGCTGGCAATCAGTTCGATACCCTTCTGCTGGCGCTTGTGCTCCTGCTCTATAATCTCAAAAATTTCGTTGTCTCTTTCCATAAGATATTTCAGTATTTAAGGTTGATGCGTTGATGAGTAATGAGTTGATGAGTAATGAGTTGATGAGTGGATGGGTTGATGAGTGGATGAGTCCACGCGTTCGCCCCTGCAAATATAGCACTATTGCGCGAAATAACCAAATTTACGCGTCCCCCGCCAACTCCGTCCACCCGCGACACCAACGTCGGGGAACTCCGGCGTCAAATTATGGCGTCTTTCGGCGACAGGGAACGCCGTGCGTAGCTGGCGGGCCCGGTCACCGGCATTGCACCAGGTCATTTGAGATCGGGCGGCTTAGGAGCAACCACTCTCGACACACACCCCGGCAATAGTAAGATTTCGGGGTTAGAGGATTTTTTCGTACCTTTGCAGGCTGTTTTCTAATATAGAGGAGAAAGATTATGAAGCTCGCATTGCTTAGGTCAAGGCTCAAGCCGTGGATGCTGCCCATCGCCATGGTCACGGGCATTTTCTGCAGCCCCGTCATCGACGCCGTGGCGTTCCTGGCGCCGGCACTCATCTTCGTCATGCTGCTCATCACGTTCTGCAAGATTGACACGCGGCATTTCCGCATCACCCGGATGACGTGGGCGCTGCTGGCGGTGCAGGTGGTCGGGGCGCTGGCCGTGTACGGCGCTCTGCTGCCCGTCAACCGCGTGCTGGCGCAGGGCGCCTTTATCTGCGTATTCTGCCCGACGGCCACGGCCGCGCCCGTCATCACGGGTATGCTGGGCGGAAGCGTGCCGCGTCTGGTGACCTATTCGCTGGTCAGCAATGTGGCCGTGGCGCTGACGGCGCCGCTGCTCTTCTCGATGATGGGCTCCGACGTGTCGTTCATGGAGAGCGCCGTCACCATTGCCGCTCGCGTTTTCCCGCTGATACTCGGGCCGTTGGCGGTGGCACTGCTGCTGCGGCGCACTGTTCCCGGCGTGCACGGCGTGCTGGCGCGTAACCAGGGGCTGAGTTTCTACATTTGGGCTGTCTCGCTCATCATCGTGGTGGGGCGCGCCGTCAGCTTCATGATGGCGGAGCCGCGGACGGCCATACCGCTGATGGTGGGGCTCGGCGCCGTGTCGATGGTGTGCTGCGCGGCGCAGTTCACGATTGGCCGACGGATAGGGCGTCACTACGGCGACCGCATCGCCGGAGCGCAGGCTCTGGGGCAGAAGAACACGGTGCTGGCCGTGTGGATGGCCATCGCCTACCTCAACCCCATCTCGTCGGTGGCGCCCGCGGCCTACGTGGCCTGGCACAACATCGTCAACTCCATGCAGATTTACCGCAAGATGCACGCCGACGCCAAGGCCGCACGCCAATAACGCGGCGCCGCCCGCAACCTTTGGCCCGCTCGCTTGTTACTACATTATATCACTAAACAGAAAACACCAAGAGCAGTATACCCCAAAGACCAATGGATTCAATGTTTGACACCCTTATGACCCTGCCCCTCTTCCGCGGCGTCTCGCAGGAGCGCATGGCCGAGACGGTCGGCAAGGCCAAGTTCCACTTCCTCAAATATCTCCCCAACACCACGTTCATCGACGCCGGCGAGCGTTGCACCCATCTCAAATTCATGCTGGGCGGCTCGGCGCGCATCACCACGGCCAACGCCGACGGCCGCTTCAAGGTGGCGCAGACGCTGACGGCCCCGGAGGTCATCTGTCCCGACTTCCTCTTCGGCATCGCCACGTCCTACCCATGCTCGGCCACGGCCATCGACATGGTCAACATCCTCCAGGTGGACAAATCGGACTATCTGAACATCCTCTCCTCCGACCCCATCTTCCTCATCAACTATCTCAACTACCTGGCCACCAACGCCCAGAAGACCATCGACGGCGTGATGTCCATCACGATGGGCGACGTGGAGACGCGCCTGGCGCTGTGGGTGCTGTGTCTGACGCAGGCACGTGCCACGGACATCGTCTTCACGGCCCGCACGCGCGACCTGTGCTCTGTGTTCGGCATGCAGCGCAGCTCGTTCAACGCGGCCATGTCCGACCTCGCCGACCGCGGCTTCATCACGTTCAACGGCCAGGAGATGCGCGTCACCTCGCGTCACGCCATGGCCGAACTTCTGAACGCGCCGCAATACGTCTGACGTCCCTCTCAGCCTCGGTTTTCGACGGCCGGACGCGCTAAAAACACGCAAAAAACGCAAAAAATAGCGGTCCGACAGCCCTTTTTGCGCCCCAAACTCTTGACAACGGCCCCGAAATGTTGTAATTTTGTAGGCTCAAACCGCATCCACCCATCCACCCACCCTCTCCTCAACCCATCCACTCAATCCACTTTGACAAAGAAGAGACAACCGCATATATCCATCTTCGGCTCGCGCGCCACAGCAGTGGTGTCACTCGCACTGACACTCATCATGCTGGGGCTTGCCGCGCTTACGGTTGACGGCGCGCGCAACGCCGCCGAGCGCGTGCGCACTAATCTCGCCGTGCTCGTCAAGGTCAAGGCCGGAGCGTCGGACGACGGCGTCAACGCCCTCAAGCGCAGGCTCGCCGTGGCGCCGTACGTCGAAAGCCACACGTACACCTCAGCCGAGACCGTCATGGCCGAGGAGGCCGAGTATGTCGGCGAGGACGTGATGGGTCTCCTGGACGAGAACCCGTACAACGCCGAGTTCGAGCTGCATATGCGCCCCGAGTGGGCCAACGCCGACTCTGTCAACGCCATCATCGCGCGCCTCAGCGGCGTGGACGTCGTCGATGAGGTGGCGGCCGACACGCAGGCTGTGGCCGGCGCCGACGCCGTCTTCCGCAAGATAGCAGTCATCCTGCTGTGCGTGGCCGGCGCGCTGCTGCTCATCTCGCTGGCACTCATCAACAACACGGTGAGCCTGAGCATCTACGCCCGGCGCTTCATCATCCACACCATGAAGCTCGTGGGCGCCACGCCGGCGTTCATCCGCCGTCCGTTTGTGAGGGCGGGCGTGGTGAACGGCCTCATCGCGGGGCTCGTTGCCGCGGCAGTGCTGGCGGCGGTGCAGACGTGGTGCTCGGACATGGACCCGGACATCGCCATGGCCCTGCCATGGCGCCATACCGCGTGGATTCTCGCGGCTATGCCCGTGGCTGGTATGCTGCTGTGCGCCATCGCCGCATGGGCCGCCGCAAACCGCTATCTGCGCCGCAACTACGACAAACTATTCCGCAAATAATCCCCTGATTAACAATAAAATAAAGATATGGCATCAAAACAAATCGAGAGTTCTGCAAAGGCAAAGAAGGGCATCGTTCGTGAGGACGAGGCCAACCGCCCCTTCTCGCGTCTCAACTTCATAGTCATGGGCGTCTCGGCCGTGCTCATCGTGCTGGGCTTCCTGCTCATGGCCGGCGGCGGCAGCGACGACCCCGAGGTGTTCAGCGAGGACATCTTCTCCACAACACGCATCGTCATCGGCCCGCTCCTCGCCTTCCTGGGCTTCGTCGGCATCGCCGTCGGTATCATCGTCAAGCCCAAGGCCAAGAAGTGACCTAATTCCTAACCCCTAATTCCTAATTCCTAACTCCCCAAAACATGGATTGGTTTGACGCCCTCATCATGGGCATTGTCCAGGGTCTGGCCGAGTATCTGCCCATCAGCTCCTCCGGCCACCTCGAAATTTTCCACGACCTGCTGGGTCTGCAGACCGACGGCGCCGACTCGCTGCAGTTCGACGTCATTCTCCACATCGCCACCGTCCTCTCCACCATCGTCGTCCTTTGGCACGAGTTCTCGCGCCTGTGCAAGTCGTTCTTCACCATGCGCCGCGACCAGAACACGCTCCTTGTGTGGAAGATACTCGTGTCGTGCATCCCCGTGCTCTTCGTGGGCGTGTTCCTCAAAGACCGCATCGAGGCGCTGTTCGGCGGCCAGCTCTTAGTGGTCGGCGTGTGCCTGTGCATCACCGCCGCTCTCCTGGCCTTCGCCTACTTCACCCGCACCAAGCCCATCTGGCTCAACCGACGCACCGTCGTCAGCGGCGAAACGGGCCGCAACATCAGCTTCATGGACGCCTTCATCATCGGATGCGCCCAGGCCGTGGCCGTCCTCCCCGGCCTCTCACGCTCCGGCTCGACAATCGCCACCGGCATCCTCCTCGGCAACAAGCGCGACCGCCTCGCCTCGTTCTCGTTCCTCATGGTCATCATCCCCGTCCTCGGCGCCGCCCTCCTCGACATCTACGCCGCCTGCACCGGCAAGAAAGAGCCCGGCAACATCGGCGTCCTCCCCTGCATCGTCGGCTTCATCGCCTCGTTCCTGGTGGGCTGCGTGGCCTGCAAATGGATGATTAACCTGGTCAAGAAAGGCGGCCTTGTGTGGTTCTCGCTCTACTGCATCGTCGTCGGCATAATCTGCATAATCTTCGCATAACGTGAACTTCCTGGACGGAGAAATACTGTACGTCGACAAGCCGCTCGAGTGGACCTCGTTCGACGCCGTCAAGCGCATCCGAGGCTCAATCGTGCGGCGCCTCCACGTGCCCAAGATAAAAGTGGGCCACGCCGGCACGCTCGACCCCCTCGCCACCGGCGTCATCATCCTCGTCACCGGCCGCGCCACGCGCCGCATCGAAGAGCTCCAGGCCGGCGTCAAAGAGTACGTGGCCACCATGGCCCTCGGCGCCACCACCCCCTCGTTCGATCTGGAGACGCCCGTCGACGCCCACTTCCCCACCGACCATATCACCGAAGACCTCGTGCGCCGCACCCTCACACAGTTTCTCGGCCGCATCGAGCAGATTCCGCCCGCCTATTCCGCCATCAAAATCGGCGGCGAACGCGCCTACCACTACGCCCGCCGCGGCGACGACCCCAAGCTCAAGCCCAAGACCCTCGTCATTGACGAAATAGAGCTCCTCGAGTACGCTCCCACGTCCATCACCATACGCGTCGTATGCAGCAAGGGCACATACATCCGCGCCCTCGCCCGCGACATCGGCGAGGCCCTCGGCTCCGGCGCCCACCTCACAGCCCTGCGCCGCACCCGCGTCGGCGACGCCACCCTCGACCAATGCCTCACCATCCCGCAGCTGGCCGAGCTCATCAAGACCGTCCCCATCGAGTGGCCCGACAACTACCCCATACCCCCGCGCTTCCTGCGCGAGCAGGCCGGCGAGGAGGCCTAACATATAACACATCCACCCATCAACTCATCCACCCATCCACTCAATACATGAAACTCTCTCAGTTCAAATTCCAGCTCCCCGACAAACTCATCGCCCAATATCCCGAAGAACAGCGCGACATGTGCCGCCTCATGGTCGTGCACCGCAAAACCGGCGAGATTGAGCACAAGATATTCAAAGACGTCCTCGAATACTTCGACGACGGCGACGTCATGGTCTACAACGACACACGCGTCTTCCCCGCCCGCCTCTACGGTAACAAAGAGAAGACCGGCGCCCGCATCGAAGTCTTCCTCCTGCGCGAGCTCAACGCCGACAACAAACTGTGGGACGTCCTCGTCGAACCCGCCCGCAAAATCCGCATCGGCAACAAACTCTACTTCGGCGAAGACGAGAGCATGGTCGCCGAAGTCATCGACAACACCACCTCGCGCGGCCGCACGCTCCGCTTCCTCTACGACGCCCCCCACGACGAGTTCAAAGAGGCCCTCTACAAGCTGGGCATGACCCCGCTGCCCGAGTACATCAACCGCGAGTCGGAGCCCGAAGACGCCGAGCGCTATCAGACCATCTACGCCACCAAAGAGGGCGCCGTCGTGGCCCCCGCCGCCGGCCTCCATTTCTCGCGCGAACTGCTCAAACGCCTCGAAATCAAGGGCGTCAAGCAAGCCTTCATCACCGTCCACAGCGGCCTCGGCAACTTCCGCGACATCGACGTCGAAGACCTCACCAAACACCGCATGGACTCAGAGCAGATGGACGCCGACGAGACCCTCGTCGACACAGTCAACGCTGCCAAAGACGCCGGCCACCGCGTCTGCGCCGTGGGCACATCGGTGCTCCGCGGCATCGCCTCCGCCGTCAGCATGGGCGGACACATGAAAGTCTACAAAGGCTGGACCAACAAGTTCATCTTCCCGCCCTACGAGTTCACCGTCACCGACGCGCTCATCACCAACTTCCACCTCCCCTACTCCACCATGTTCATGATGGTGTGCGCGTTCGGCGGCTACGACCTGATGATGCGTGCCTACCAGGACGCCGTCCGCGACGGCTACCGCTTCGGCGCTTACGGCGACGCCATGCTCGTCATCGACTAACCATTTCCCCACCGCATAACCAATCGGCGGGCGCAACCCACATTCGGGATGCGTCCGCCGTTGTGTTTTTACCCGGGGCGGGGGGTTACGGAATGTCGATGGTGGTTTCGGGGATGGTGGTCTCGAAGCGGCCGGTGTTGTTCACGTAGCCCCATTTGTCGCCGATGGCGCACTCGTACCAGCCGTCGCGGATATAGCTGAGGTAGTCGTACTTGAACGGCACCATGATGTCGCCGAGGCGGTTGACGGCGCCCCACTTGCCGTTTTTCTTCAGACAGGCGCTGATGTTGGCATCGAGCTCCTCGGAGTAGAACTCCGTGGCCTCCTCATAGACGGGCATTATGACGAACGAACCGCCTTTTTCGATGAAGCCGTATTTGCCGTCCAGGACAACGCGGGCGAGGCCGACCTTCTGGTTGAAGCCGTAGGCCTCCTGGAAGATGTACGGGATGATCATGTGCGACTCCTTGAAGTCGTAGGAGGAGCGCTCGGTGTTCGCATCGTGATAGGCTTTTATGCGAATCTCGTAGCCGTAGAGGGTTGTGTCGGGCGACAGCCTGGGCACGGGGAAGTCGGTCGGCGCGGTCGGCGCGGTCGTCTGCGCCGAGGCGGACATGACGCTTAGGGCTGCTGCAAGGATTGCAAAAAGTTTCATGGGTGGATGAGTGGATGGGTGGATGAGTTATTCGCCGGGGATGGGCGACGAGGCCAGGTTGGAGGCTATCTCGTCGTCGCTGAGGGAGTAGTTCATGAGGTTGCCGGCCAGGTAGTTGTCGTAGGCGGTCATGTCGATGAGGCCGTGGCCGGAGAGGTTGAAGAGGATAACCTTCTCCTCGCCGGTCTCCTTGCAGCGCAGCGCCTCGCGGACGGTGGCGGCGATGGCGTGGCACGACTCGGGAGCGGGGATGATGCCCTCGCTGCGTGCAAAGAGTGTGCCGGCACGGAAGCTCTCAAGCTGCTGGATGTCAACGGCTTCCATGAGTCCGTCTTTGAGCAGCTGCGAGACGATGACGCCGGCACCGTGGTAGCGCAGGCCGCCGGCATGGATGTTGGCAGGCCGGAAGTTGTGGCCGAGGGTGAACATGGGCAGCAGGGGCGTGTAGCCGGCCTCGTCGCCGAAGTCGTACTTGAAGATGCCGCGCGTGAGCTTGGGGCACGAGGCGGGCTCGGCGGCGATGAAGCGCGTCTCTTTGGGAGCCGTGCCGTCGAACTTGTGGCGCATGAAGGGGAAGGCGATGCCGCCGAAGTTGGAGCCGCCGCCGAAGCAGGCGATGACCATGTCGGGGTACTCGCCGGCCATGGCCATCTGCTTCTCGGCCTCCAGGCCGATGACGGTCTGATGGAGGCTGACGTGGCTGAGAACGGAGCCGAGGGTGTACTTGCAGCCGGGCGTGGTGGTGGCCAGCTCGATGGCCTCGGAGATGGCGGTGCCTAACGAGCCCTGGTGGTTCGGGTCCTTGGTGAGGATGTCCTTACCGGCACGCGTCGACATGGAGGGCGAGGGGGTGACCTGCGCGCCGAATGTCTGCATGATAGAGCGGCGGTAGGGCTTCTGCTCGTAGGAGATTTTCACCTGATAGACAGCGGCTTCCAGGCCGAAGAGGCGTGCGGCGTAGGCCAGCGAGGCGCCCCACTGACCGGCGCCGGTCTCGGTGGTGACGTTGGTGACGCCCTCCTTCTTGCAGTAGTATGCCTGGGGGATGGCCGAGTTGAGTTTGTGCGAGCCCATGGGGCTGACGCTCTCGTTCTTAAAGTAGATGTGGGCGGGCGTGCCCAGCGCCTTCTCGAGGCCGGTGGCGCGCACCAGGGGCGTCGAGCGGTAGTATTTGTACATCTCGCGCACCTCGTCGGGAATGTCGATGAAGCGGTCGGTCTGATTCAGCTCCTGGCGGCAGAGCTCCTCGGCAAAGATAGGGTAGAGGTCCTCGGGCTTGAGGGGCTGGCGCGTGGCGGGGTTAAGCGGCGGCATGGGCTTGTTGGGCATGTCGGCCTGTATGTTGTACCACTGGCGTGGAATCTCTTCTTCGGGAAGGAAATAGCGTTTCTTTGTTTCGCTCATGATTGTTGTTTTTTGGCAGTTCCGGTGACGGACAATGCGGTTTATGTATAACAGAATCTCAACTTCGGGCGCACACACCGTGCGCCTCCCGCTGATTCGCTAACAAAATTACGCTATTCTCCGCAATATCGCAAGTATTTTCGCGAGAAAAATCCGTGAAATGACACATTGACGCGTTTTTTAACGCTCCAGCTTACACACTGCAACCGCAAACGCTGTTCCCGCTTATGATTTCGCTGTCCGTAGCCGCAAAAAAAGCTGCGCCGGTTATGACGCAGCCTGTGGTGGGTGGGAGAGGGGGGCGGGAATCAGAAGAAACGCAGAGCCTGGGGAGAGAGTAGGCTCTTGATTTCGGAGAGGGGAATGACACACGAGGGAGCACCGGCTGAGAAGGGCGCGATCTCATAGGTGCCATACTGAATCTGAAGGCCTTTGGATGTCACCGAGGGGATGCCCATGGGCAATTCGAGTGAGCCGAAACACATGTCGCGAAGGCCATCGCGTGTCAACTCTAAATCGTGCATCATCGCCTTGATGATGTAGGGGCGAAGCACCTCGATTGAGGGCAGCATATCGGCCGTGAGTTTGGTGCCGTCGGAGATGAGGAAGGTGGCCTGCGTGATGCCGTACATGCCGTGAGCGCCGCCATAGTATTCGTAATCAAAATTCTCGAGCGTGATGACCTTGTCGTTGGCATACATGACTGATATGGAATCCTGCATATCCTTGACATCGCGGTTCGGCCCTACGGTGGCCATCCGTTGTTTCATCATGGCCTCCGGAGAAGCGACCGAGGCGCTGTAGTCATCTCCCAATATCCATTTGCGCATAGCGGTGACGACGGCATCGGGACCCGACACGGGAAACGCGATGTCCATCTTTGCGTTTTTCTTCTTGGTGGCGAAAGTGCGGAAAACAATGCCGCTGTATGTCTTGTCGGCGCTTTGGGTCACGGTTATGCCGGTGGTTGCACGGCCACTCGCCCGGGTTTTCTTCTTAGCCTCGGCCGTTGAAATGCCGGCAATCACAACAGCCACTGCGAGAGCGACTTTCATCAAATTTTTGAGTCTCATAAATCAATAATTATTAAGGTTAGCGATGTGATGTTCTTTCTGCTGCAAATATATGAAAATTCCTCCGACCCCGCAAAAAAAGGGCCGCGCCTCTCACGACGCAGCCTCTCTTTTATAGCTATTAGCGGCACACCGCTCTGTGATGCGGTGGTTTATTTGATGACGCCGTGTTTGCGGAAGACTTTCTCGACGGCTTCGAGAGCGCGGGTCACCTGCTCTTTGGTGTGCGTGGCCATCAGCGAGAAGCGGATGAGGGTGTCCTGCGGAGCGACGGCGGGCGACACGACGGGGTTCACGAAGATGCCCTCCTCGAGGAGGTCGTGGGTGATGGCGAAGGTCTTGTAGTTGTCGCGGATGAAGAGGGGGATGATGGGCGTGGAGGTGTTGCCGATTTCGCAGCCCATATTGCGGAAGCCTTCGAGGGCGTAGTTGGTGATGTCCCACAGGTGCTGCTGGCGCTCGGGCTCTTCGATCATGATGTCGATGGCCTTCAGGGCGGCGGCGGTGCTGGCCGGGGTGATGGAGGCGGTGAAGATGTAGGAGCGTGAGTGGTGGCGCAGGAAGTTGGTGATCTCCTTGTCGGTGGCGATGAAGCCGCCGAGCGAGGCGAAGCTCTTGGAGAATGTGCCCATGACGAGGTCTACGTCGTCGGTGCAGCCGAAGTGGTTGACGGTGCCGCGGCCGCCTTCGCCGAAGACGCCGATGGAGTGGGCTTCGTCGACCATGACGGCGGCGTTGTATTTCTTGGCCAGGCGGCAGATTTCGGGGATGTTGGCCACGTCGCCTTCCATGGAGAAGACGCCGTCGGTGACGATGAGTTTGACTTTGTCGGGCTCGCACTTCTGGAGCTGTTTCTCGAGCGACTCCATGTCGTTGTGCTTGTACTTGAGCGACTGTGAGAAGGAGAGGCGTCGGCCTTCGATGATGGAGGCGTGGTCCTGCTCGTCCCAGAGGATGTAGTCTTCGCGGCCGGTGAGGGTGGAGACGACACCGAGGTTGACGCCGAAGCCGGTGGAGTAGATCATGACGTCTTCCTTGCCGATGTATTCGGCGAGGCGGCGCTCAAGCTGTTTGTGGAGGTCGAGGGTGCCGTTCAGGAAGGGTGAGCCGGCGCAGCCGGTGCCGTATTTCTTGATGGCCTCAATGGCGGCTTCTTTGATGCGGGGGTCGTTAACAAGGCCGGAGTAGCAGTTGCTGCCGAACATGAGCACTTTCTTGCCGTTGATGATGACTTCCGAGTCCTGCTCGGAGGAGATGGCGCGGAAATAGGGGTAGATGCCGGCGGCTTTGGCCTTCTGCGGTTCCTGATACTTGTTAAGTTTTGCTTGTAAGAGCTTCATATCGTTTGTTTTGTCTGTGACAAGGTTTGGTTGTTGGTTATACGGGATAACGCAATAATTAGGGGTTGGGGTGACTGTCTTCGCAACAATCAGGCTACAAAGTTACGGATTTTTTTTCATATATGGCCTTCCCGCATCTGTTTTTTACGGGTTGTGGCGTCAGAAAAGGGCTGAAAATCACTTAAAAATTGCAAACGGAGCATTTCTGCCCTCGTCGGCAGGCACGCTGACGGGCGGGAGGGCGCGGCAGGGGAAGTTGGCAGGGGGGGGGCGTTTGCCGGAGGTGTTCGCCGAAGAAAGGCGGCGGCACGTGTTCGGGTCCGTGCCGCCGCCTTGGCTTTCCTTTTTTATATATGAGTCCGGAGTGGGCTCTTTCAGTAATCTACGCGGGGGTTACTTGACGAGCATCTTCTGCACTTTGCTGCCCTGACGACGGATGACCATCTGGCCGGCGGCGGGCTCGCTGATGCGCATGCCCTGGAGGTTGAAGAACTCGACAGCGGCGTCATTGTCCTCGTCAGCCACGATGCTGCTCACGCCGGCGTCCTCCGGGAGAACGAGCTTGGTGCCGGTGTTGCCGGTCAGGAAGCTTCCGTTGTCATACTGGTCTTCGCCGAGGAGAATGATGTTGTCGGGGAAGGAGATTGTGCGGGTGGCCTCGTCGTAGGTGCCGAAGAAGCCGTACTCTTTGGCTGTGGCCTCATTTTCGGTGCCGATGTATTTGGAGCCGTAGGAGAAGACGGCGCCTTCGCCGCTGACGTTAACGCCGATGACGCTGGGCTCGATGACAACGTAGTCTGCGCGGTTGGCGTTGATGTACATGTAGTGGTTGGCGTGCTCGGTGCATGCTGTAGCGAAGTTTTCTGTGCCGAGAACGCTGTGGTTCTTGTAGGGATTTACGAGACGGTAGTAGTTTGCAATGGTTTTGTGTTTCTGGATATCGACATCGAAAGTCTCGTTGTCAATATCGTCGTAATTGGAGGCATAGATGCCTTCAGTGAACGAGCCGACGCCCATGTTTTCCCACTGGTCGTCCTCGTCTGGAGCGCAGAGGTAGTAGCAAACGCTGTTCGCAACAGCCTCGTCAGCGGCGTTGAAGGCGACGGCGAGGAATGAGTAAATGCCTTTCTCAGTGGGCTGTGCGGCCAGTCGGGCGCTGCCTTCGACCTTGCTGCCGTTGGCCTTTACGATGTCCTCATTGCCGTCCATCATGAAGTGGCCTTTGCCAACCAGATATTTGAAATAAGCGACATCGGCGCCGCAGCTGATGGTGATGACAGCCTTTCCGTCGACGGTGCAGTAGGGTGTGCTGGCCTTGAAAGCATAGTCGGCGAGTTTTACGCCGGGAAGGGCAATCTGCACGCCACCATTACCAGCCGTCATGTGCCAACCACCGGAGTACTGCAGTGCGAAGCTATTAGCCGGGAAGGAGATGACGCCGTCCTGCAGTGTGCCGTACTCTTCATGACCCTGCCATTCGTTCTCTGTGACGAGATGCGAGACGGGGAACAAGCCGAACGGCGTAAAGTCTTCGGCATAAACCTTGGCCGGGTCGGTGGCATTGATGTAGAGATAATTCTCGGTGTCGGCCGCTTCCAGCAGCTCGGCAACGGGGCCGGAAGCATAGGGGAGCAGACGGTACCAGCCGGCCTCCGTCTCGTTCTGTTCGATTTCGACCTCCCATCTCTGACCTTCGGCGATGTCAGAGAAGAGTGTCAGAAGGTCCTCGCTGTAGGTGCCTTTACCAAGCGACTTCCACGTGCCGGCGGGAGCCTTGGCGACAACCTTCGACATGCCGGCATTGGCGGCGGATTTCTCCATTCTCAGCGAACGAAGGGCCTTCGGCGCGCCCGTATTGCTGATTTCAACGGCACTTTTCAGAACACCGGGGTTCGAGATGACAGCCTTCTTTACCTTAGAAAATTGTTGGAAATATGAAAACTAATATATACGTGATACCTATTGATTGGAATGTCCTTTTGCCTCGAAGAGGATGCCGCAAAATTATGACTTTATGACGAGATATGCAAGCCTTTTGCTGAAAAAAATTCTACAAAATTGAAATTTTCGTGAAAATATGCCATTTTGCAAGAAAACACCGCGAGCGACTCGCCCCACAGCCGCTGCCGCCTTTCATAATGAGACAGCCCCGAAATGTCGCCTCTCTGACACTGACATGACACAACTCTGCCAGCGTGTCACCCCCAAAACACAATCTGCGGCCGCACACAACATTTTTGGCACGGCATTTGTTAAGGATATAAACGCATGGTCATCCGGACACCGCACAGCGCCCTGCCGACCATGCAGCGAAACAGATAACAATAAAAATATATAACAACATAAAAACTCTCAAACAACTATGGGAAAGATTATCGGTATTGACTTAGGTACCACCAATTCATGCGTAGCCGTCCTCGAAGGAAATGACCCTGTCGTTATCCCCAACAGCGAAGGCCGCAACACCACCCCCTCCATCGTAGCATTCGTCGACGGCGGCGAACGCAAAGTCGGTGACCCCGCAAAACGCCAGGCCATCACTAACCCCACACGCACCATCTACTCCATCAAACGCTTCATGGGCGAAACCTATGACCAGGTTGCCAAAGAAATAGAGCGCGTACCCTACAAAGTCGTCCGCGGCGACAACAACACCCCCCGCATCGACATCGACGGCCGCCAGTACACCCCCCAGGAAATCTCCGCAATGATTCTCCAGAAGATGAAGAAGACAGCCGAAGACTACCTCGGACAAAGCGTCACCGAAGCCGTCATCACCGTCCCCGCCTACTTCAACGACTCACAGCGCCAGGCCACCAAAGAAGCCGGCGAAATCGCAGGCCTCACCGTCAAACGTATCGTCAACGAGCCCACCGCAGCCGCCCTCGCCTACGGCCTCGACAAAGCCAACAAAGACCAGAAAATCGCAGTCTTTGACCTCGGCGGCGGCACATTCGATATCTCAATCCTCGAACTCGGCGACGGCGTCTTCGAAGTGAAGTCCACCAACGGCGACACCCACCTCGGCGGCGACGACTTCGACCACGTCATCATCGACTGGCTCGCCGACGAGTTCCAGAAAGAAGAAGGCGTTGACCTGCGCCAGGACCCCATGGCCATGCAGCGCCTCAAAGAGGCCGCCGAGAAAGCCAAAATCGAGCTCTCCTCGACAACCTCCACTGAGATCAACCTCCCCTACATAATGCCCGTGAACGGCGTGCCCAAACACCTCGTCAAGACCCTCACCCGCGCCAAATTCGAGCAGTTGGCCGACCGCCTCATCAACGCCACACTCGGCCCCTGCGAGCAGGCACTCAAAGACGCCGGCCTCACCGCCAAAGACATCGACGAAGTCATCCTCGTCGGCGGCTCGACCCGAATCCCCGCCATCCAGACCATCGTCGAAAAATTCTTCGGCAAAGCTCCCTCGAAAGGCGTTAACCCCGACGAAGTAGTAGCCGTCGGCGCAGCCATCCAGGGCGGCGTCCTCTCCGGCGACGTCAAAGACGTCCTCCTCCTCGACGTAGTGCCCCTATCAGTCGGCATCGAAACCCTCGGAGGCGTCATGACCAAACTCATCGAGGCCAACACCACCATCCCCACCCGCAAGTCAGAGACATTCTCAACCGCAGCCGACAACCAGCCCTCCGTTGAGATCAACGTCCTCCAGGGTGAGCGACCCATGGCCAAAGACGACAAACTCCTCGGCAAATTCCACCTCGACGGCATTGCCCCCGCACCCCGCGGCATACCCCAGATCGAAGTCACCTTCGAAATTGACGCCAACGGCATCCTCAACGTAACCGCCAAGGACAAAGCCACCGGCAAAGAACAGTCGATCCGCATCGAAGCCTCATCCGGCCTCACCGATGCCGAAATCAAACGAATGAAAGACGAAGCCGCCGCCAACGCCGCCGCCGATGCCAAAGAAAAAGAGCGCATCGACAAACTCAACCAGGCCGACGCCATCATCTTCCAGACCGAGAAACAGCTCGCTGACCTCGGCGACAAACTCCCCGCCGACAAGAAAGCCGCCATCGAAGGCGCCCTCTCCAAGCTCAAAGATGCCCACAAGTCGCAGGACCTCAACGCCATAGATGCCGCCATCAAAGAAATCAACGACACCTTCGGCGCCGCCCAGCAGGACATCCTCAACGCCCAGGCACAGGCCCAGCAGAACGCTGCCAACGCCTCAGCCGGCGCCTCGGCCAACAACAACCCCAACGCCCCCGAGGACCACGTCACCGACGTCGACTTCGAAGAAGTCAAGTAAACCCCTCGGCCAAACAGTGAACTAACCGAAAAGGCAGCCGGCCGCATCGTAGCAACCGACTGCCTTTCCCATTTATTTTACAACATAAAACCAGAATAGCATCATGGACGACAAAACCCAAGTATTAGACGCCATGCGCAAAGCCGGCGAGCCCCTGAACGCCGGCAAAATCGCCGAACTCACCGGCCTCGACCGCAAAGCCGTCGACAAAGCCATGGCCGCCCTCAAAAAAGAAGGCGCCATCGTCTCCCCCATCCGCTGCAAGTGGACCCCCGCCTAACCCCCACCCACCTCTCCCCTTCCAACAAAAATACCGGAACAGCCCTCTCACGCCGTCCCGGTATTTTCTTTTTATTGTCGGGATATTGTCTAAATCTCTTGCAATCCGATTGTCTTGAAGTATTCGTATGTGGTGTCATAGTACTCCGGAAGGCGTGTGGAATCCTCAGGGAAACCTTCGGGGGTCGTTCGATTGTTGCCTTCGGGCACACAGATAACCATGCCTTGGCGTGCTCGGGTGAGGAGAACGCGGTAGGCGTTCAGCATATATTTCTGCGTTTCTACATTCTTCTCCGGAATCCACTGGGTTTTGCCATTGAATTTCCAGAATTCCCACTTGCCGGCATTGTATCTCATATCGGCATCCCAAAGGACACAGGCAAAGTCCACCTCAAGGCCTTGCACCTGAATTTCTGTCGCAGCTTCTTCAAGATAATTCGATGACCTCACATCGGTTTTGTCCTCAAGGAACCAGTGAACGGCATTTGCCTCATCTTGCGGAAGCACATGAACCGCCAAAGGCTTGAAACGCGCCGACACTTTAGTGATCAGCACGCCTGTTTGCTGAGTTCCTCTTGCTTGTTGGCGCAGCCATGCGCGAGCCTTGTCCATGCTACGCGTCAGGACGACGGGATAGTTATGGTTTATGACCTCCATATACAACGATGATGCATTGGGATTAAAGCTTAACAGAGAATGGACAAACGCCGACAAACGCTCGGCTCTGAAGGAGCGAAGGCTTACGCCTAGATGCAATTTGTCAGAAAACACGGCGTTGTGGTTGTCTTTGAGCAGGTCGTTCACTTTGCCTTCGGCATATTCCGGCTCTGTCAGTTTATTGGAGATGTAGACTTTCCAGTGTCTGAACTGCTCATTGAGTGCTGTGATCCATTCTGCTATACCGGCTTCGCCCGTGTTGATCTCCTGTCCTCCGCCTATCAGACAGACAATAGTAGCCCAGTCTTCACGTTGGTCAAGCGACCATATAAGGAAGGCAGCCTCAGACATCGGGAAGTTGGGGACTTTCAGCTTATTTCCGTACGTGCCGCCTCGCTTCAGATAATCGGCGATGCGTTTGTGCGTCCAGGCACGTTGTGCTTCGTCAAAGATTGCGACGTGCTCGACTTCGCCATATCCGCTCTGTTGCTGCTTTATCGCCTTTTCCGGGTCAATCTCAAGGCGACCATCAACAACCGGATTCTTAATTTTGGCGAGCATATTGTCCCTGTATCGGTGTATGATTTGGATAAACTTGTTGACCTCGCGACGCGAATCTGACAGCCGCTTCTTTTCTCCTCTCTCCGTTGTCTTTTTGCTGTTATCTCGAGCCAGGGCCTCGGTTAATACGGCGACGAGAGGGCCGTTTCCGGACAAGTAGACAGCGCCATCGTCTTCCTTGAATGACCCGTCATCCTGATATGATTGTTTGACCGCAACCTCAAGGCCTACAAGCGTTTTGCCGGCACCGGGAACACCGGTAACGAAACATATACTTTTTTCGCCGTTACGTTTTGAACGATTAATGACATCGAGAACGTATGCAATAGTCGCATCAGTGGTGACCTTATCGGCTTCGTGGCGGGTAATATCCTCAACCGAGTGATGCTCGTATAACGAACGTGCAGCCTCGATTATCGTGGGAGTGGGAGTGTAAGGGCTAATGAGCCAATCTGCTATCGTGCCGGGCACATCGGCCTTGATATGCGTTAGAACAGATCGCATCAGATGCTGTAACCCGGCAGACCCCGTGACCAGCGGATTGAATATTGAATCGTTGT
>SFOH01000039.1 GCA_004552485.1 Bacteroidales bacterium
CGCTGAGGATGAGCGAGTCGGAGGTGTGAGTGATGTAGGCCTTGTCGCGGGCCTTGACGGTGAGCAGGTCGTAGTAGTGGCGGTCGCGGTCGGAGAGCGTGGCCACGTCTATGGTGTCGAGGGCGGCGACGGCACGCTCGGGGTTGACGGTCGTGCTGTCGTTGATGGCGGTGAGGCGCGCATCATGGGTGCCCCCGCCGCAGCCGACGAGGCACAGACACACAACCATTATTACCATTATCCGTTGCATCATGTTCCGGTTGTTTAGAAAACGCCATGCAAATATACCGATTTTCCGTCAAATGCCAAAACAATCGTTCAATGTTGTTATTCGGGATTGCAGGTCTTTCGTGGAAAGCGCCACGCAAATGCGGGCGAGGCCGGACGGCGTGGGCGCCGCCACTCCATACCGGGACGCCGCGATATGACGCAATGGCGGGTGGAACGGCTGGATGGGAACGCCTCCCGGCCCTGCGGGGAAGCGGGGACGGGAGGCGTGGCGTGGGAGTGGCTATTTATAAACGGTGGGGGTCAGATGCGGGTGAGGCGGACGGCGTAGCCGCCGGAGCGGGCCAGGGGGAGGGTGAGGGTGTCGGCGGCGGTGAGACGGCGCTGCTCGATGGTGACGGGCGTGGGGTTGGTGAGGTAGTCGGCGTCGGGGCCGTCACGGTAGATGGTGGCCAGGTAGGTGACGCCGGGAGTGAGGAACGTCAGGGGCACGGTGGAGGTGCGGGCTTCTTCGCCGGTGGCGGAGGCGAGGTACCACGTGTCGGAGTCTTTGGCGTGGCGCGCGACGGTGATGTATCGGCCTATTTCAGCCTCGGGATAGAGGGTGCGTTCCCAGTCGGTGGGGCACTCGCTGAGGAAGGCGAGGGGGCCGGGGTTGGCTTCGTAGTTCTCGATCTGGTCGGAGGCCATCTGCAGGGGCGAATAGAGGATGACGAAGAGGGCGAGCTGTTTGGCCAGGGTGGTGAGGACGCGTGTCTTGGGAAAGACGGGGTTCTCGAAGCAGAAGGTGCCGGGGGTGAAGTCGACGGGACCGGCGAGGAGTCGTGTGAAGGGGAGGGTGACGGTGTGGGAGGGGGGATTGCCGCCCTCGGGGCACCAGGCGTCCCACTCCTGGCCGCGCACGCCTTCCTGGGTCATGAGGTTGGGATAGGTGCGCTGGAGGCCGGTGGGGATGACGGGCTCGTGGTTGTCGATGCAGATCTGGGAGCGGGCGGCGCGTTCGATGACTTTACGGTAGTGGCGGACGCCGTACTGCGAGCTGTGGCGCTCGCGGTTGTCGAGGAAGTCGCCGACGTAGCCGGTTTTGACGTAGTGTACGCCTTTGTCGTGGTAAAAGTCCATGGCTGAGTCGAGCTGGGCTTCGTAGTTGAGGGTCTTGCCGCCGGTTTCGTTGTGGCCGATGAGGGCGACATTGTGGGCGCGTCCGAAAGCGGTGATGGAGTCGATGTCAAAGTCGTCGTAGGGGCGTGTGAAGGAGAAGTCCCATGTGCGCCAGTCGTGGTTCCAGCCTTCGACGAGGACGCCGTCAAAGCCGTGTCGGGCTGCGAAGTCCATGTGGCGGATGACGTTGTCGGTGGTGGCTCCGTGGCGCGGGCCGTCCTCCCAGGTGGCGGTCTTCATGTGGTAGCACCACCACACGCCCATGTAGCGGGCGGGGCGCACCCACGAGGTGTCGTCGATGCGGCAGGGCTCGTTGAGGTTGAGCATGATGCGCGAGAGCATCATGTCGCCGTCGTTGTCGGTGATGATGAGTGTGCGCCAGGGGGTGACGCGGGTGTCGGTGACGAAGACTTTCTCGCCGGAGGCCCAGGGTGTGAGGGCGGCGCGGAGGACGGGCGAGCCGGGGGTGGCGCGGACGTTCATGGCGGCATAGTCGGTGAGGTTGGCCTCGTGGAGGGCCATGGAGAGCCGGGCTTGGTCGTCGCGGATGGTGACGGGCGTGGAGGCCCAGCCGATGGAGTCGAGGGGAAGCTCGCGGAAGAGGCCTTCGTAGAAGCGGATGCCTTCGACGGGGAGCGACCACGAGCGGTGGGGCGCGGTGAAGGCGAACTCGGTGAGCTCGTCCATGATGACAAAGTCCTGCAGGGTCTTCTGGCGGGGGAACTCGTAGCGGAATCCGACGCCGTCGTTGAAGACGCGGAAGACGACGGAAATGGCGCGTCCGGGGGCTGTCTTGGGCTGGGCGAGGCTCACGCGGAGCTCGTTGCAGTTGTTGCGGATTTCGGACTCTTCGCCCCAGACGGGACGCCAGGTCTCGTCGATGTGGCGGCGGTCGGTTTTGGTGATTCGGAAGCCGTCGGCCATGTCGGGCACGCCGCGGAGCACGAGGCCGAGGCGCGAGGGGGCGAGGACGACGTGTGAGTCGCGCGAGACGGAGTAGCTGAGGCGGCCGGCCTTATCGGTGGACACGGTCACGGCGATGCGTCCGTCGGGGGAGGAAACGGCTGCGGGGCCGGCCGCAGCTCCGAACGAAGCTGCGGCGGCCGTCAGCCAAACCAAAAAACACTTAAAAAACTTGTTCATTTCACTTCGATGTAGTCAATGTCAAAGAGGCCGTTTCCGGAGCCGCGGTTAATGTCGAGCTGCGAGACGCCGGCGGGGAGGGCGAGCTGAACGGTCACGTCCTGCCATGCGCCGGCCTTGGCGAATGAGAAGTCGGCGGAGGCGCCGTCGGCGACGGAGACAGCGCCGGTGCCGGGCGTTCCGTCCTGAGTGGCGCGGCCGTGGAGCACAATATTATATGTGCCGGCGGCGGTGACTTCGACGGGGATGATGACGCCGGAGGCTTCGGTGTCGAAGCCGCTTGCGTATCCGAAGCCGTCGGCTTTCTCAGCGATGGGGGGCACGTCCTTGATGGTCCAGTCGTTGGCACAGCCCGAGAAAGAGAGGCTGGCTGCGAGCGCGAGGGCTGCTGTAAGGATTATCTTGTTCATTGCATTGATTTTTAAGGGATTAGTAAACAACCACGGCATTGCCGTAAGCGCCGGCGGCTTCAACCTGGTAGCGTCTGACGGGCGCCTTGACGCGGAGGACGCGGCAGGCGTGGGCGGGCACCTGGAGGCGCATCATCTTCTGCTGCACGCCCATTTCGGTACCGGCCCAGAGGTCGCGGACCTCGACGGCGTCGGCCTGTTCCTCGGTGAAGCCGAGGTGGCGCACGAAGTTGAGGATCATTGTTTCGGCGGCGTCCTCGCGGTTAAAGAGACCGCATACCCAGTCGCCGTCGGGGAGCTGGCCCACCCAGATCGAGCTGAGCGCAGAGGTGTTGTTGGTGGACAGGGGTTTGGCGGCGAAACCGGCCTTGTTGAGGGCGAGGATTTCGGCGTTCTGATAGAACTTCTCGAAGCCGCGGCCGGTGTCGTACTGGTCGGCGATGGCGATGGGCGAGCCGGTCATGGCCATGAGCGAGACCCAGGTCTGACGCTCGTCGTCGGTGTCGCAGGTGTTGAGGCGAATGAAGTCGCCGTCCATGATGAGGCGTCCGCGTCCGGAGTGCTCGGCAAAGCCGATGAAGCCGTCGAAGGCGTTGCCCCAGTTGGCCCAGCCGTCCTGGTACTGGCCGCGGCGGCGGTTGCTGATGAAGTCCCAGCCGCCGCCGAATACGTCCTCGGAGACGCGCATGACATCGGCATAGGGGAGCTCGTTCTCGGAGTTGTTCCAGCAGTTGGGCATCACCAGCGAGAATTCAATGTCGTCGCCGGCGGCTTCGGCCACCCACTGCAGCAGTTTGCGGTAGCGGTCGGTGCCATAGGCGTTCTCATACCAGCACACAAAATCCACGCGCAGGAAGTCAAAGCCCAGGTCCACAAAGTGGCGCACATAGTTCTTCACCCATTCCTCGGCGCCGGGCTTGTCGGTGTCCACCCAGTAGAGATCGGAGTTGAAGTCGCCGATCTCGCCGCGTATGTCCTTGGTGCGCAGGTCGCTGCCCTGTATGTGGTAGTTGCGCTCGTAGGCGGTGCGTGTCATCCACAGGGGGTTGTAGTAGATGCCGGCGCGCATGCCTTTGGAATGGATATAGTCGATCCAGTATTTCCAGTCGTTCTTCCACGAAGAGTTGTACTTGGTGATGTAGCCGTTGCGGTTGGTGGTCTGACCGCCCTCGATCCATCCGTCCGTGCAGATCATGTCGAAGCCGTAGGGGAGGAAATTCTCGGCGACCCAGTCGATGTTGCGCTTGAAGCGGTCTTCCTCGAGGGCCTTGTCGGTGACGAAGGGCTGCTCGTAGGCCATCCAGTACATCGGGCCGGCGCCGTGGCGCGTGAACTTGCTGTCGCGGGCGTGGGCGGTGCCGAGGCACAGGGCGGCGAGCGCCATGGCTGTTATTATCTTGTTGATTCTCATGGTGATTGTTTACCTTTTATAAAATTTAGAAACTTTGCCGTTGGAGAGACGGCGGATGTACAGGCCCGAGGGTGCGTAACCGGGATTGACGCGACGGCCGCTCAGGTCATAGACTGCGACTGTTTCGGCAGCCGTGTCGGCGGAGATGTCCTCGACGCCGGTCGGGTCGCCGCTGTCGACGCGCATGGTGAGTTTGTCGGGGTCGATGTAGAGCGAGTAGACGCCGTCGGGACTGTCGGGATTGAGGCCGAAGAACCAGTCCTTGACGCCGCCGCCGGCCTCGGAGCTGCGCTGAAGACGGTATTCGTTGGCGGGGCTGATGAGCTTGACGTTGCCGTTGTAGTCAACGTCGGCGGGGATGAGATATTCGACGCTGTGCCAGGGCCCTTTTGTTGTGCAGAACTTGACGAGCTTGTTGTCGGTGGTGCGCGTCAGATTGCCGAACCACATGTACTCGCCGTTCTTATACCAGACATTGGCAGGGTCGCTAGAGTCCCACTTGTCGACGGCCGAACCCAGCATGTAGACCCCCTTCTGCGCGGCGTTGCCTTTCTTGACGGAGAGGGTCATGGCCGAGGTGTTGAGGCGGACGGTGTAGTCGCCGGGGACGTCGATGTAGACCTTGGAGTCGCCGGGGTGGTTGAAGACGGCGGGGACCTCTTCGAGCTCATTGGCGGCCACGCGCTGCTCGCAGGCGGGGTGGATGGCGGGGCTCCAGTCGTTGGTGGTGAGGAACTTGAAGTCGCCGGTGCCCATGGTGCCCGACCAGGTGTAGACGCCGTTGCCCTCGTGAGTCATCTGCTCCATGCGGTCCTTGTCCCAGCCGTTGGGCAGGGGCGAGCCGATGATGTAGACCTGACTGACCTCGGCCGTGGCGGGCTCGTAGCCGCTGACGGTGAGGGAGGGAACGTTGGCGTCGACGCGGAGGGTGTAGTCGCCGGAGCGTACGCGGAACTTGTAGTCGGGAGTATTGCCGTTACGGTTGTCCATATAGACCAGGCGGTCGTTGCCGGGAGCGCCGAGGAGGGCGTTGTAGGTGAGCGCCAGAAAATACTCGGTCTCGAACTTACCGTTCTTCTCGAAGGGGAATTTCAGCTCGCCGTCGTTGAGATGGCCCGACCATTCGAAGATGCCGTTGCCGCGGGCGGTGAGCTCGGTGATGTTGTTGATATCCCAGCCGCCGGGGGTGGCGTCGCCGACCATGTAGAGGTGCTCGGGGACGGTGTACTGCGGATGGAATCGGAGCAGACGGCAGCTGTGGGGGATGATGTTTATGGAGATTTTTCCGTCAAAGCTGCCGATGTTCTCGCCGGTCCACACGTTGATGACGTCGCGGGCGCGAGTCATGCCCACTTCGGCGAGGTCGAGCTCGCAGTCGCGGGCCTGCTCCTCGCGGTTGAAGAGACCGACGACGATGTCGCCGTTGGCGGCTTTGCCCCACCATGTCTGCGACTTGACGTCGGCAACGTCGGACGAGAGAGGCTTGCCGTGGAAGCCCTCGAGGAAGAGGGCGTTGACGCGGGGATTCTGATAGAAGCGGAGGCTTCCGCGGGCGGTGTCGTACTGGTCGGCGCAGGCCAGGGGCGAGCCGGCCATGGCCAGGAGCGAGAGCCAGAACTCGCGCTCCTCGTCGGAGGCGCAGGTGTTGAGGCGGACAAAGTCGCCGTCGGCCATGATTTCGCTGCGAGAGATGACCGAGCGCTGGACAAAGCCGTCGAAGATGTTGCCCCACGAGGGCCAGCCCTCATGGTAGATGCCGCGGTCGCGGTTGCTGATGAAGTCCCAGCCGCCGCCGAAGACATCGTTGGAGATGCGGAACATGTCGCCGTAGAGACGCTCGTTCTCGGCCCAGTTCTTGGCGTTGGGCATGACCAGCGAGACGAGGATGTCGTCGCCGGCAGCCTCGGAGATCCATTTCAGAGCCTGAGCATAGGCTTCGGTGCCGTAGTTGTCCTCATAGTTGTTGAGGAAGTCGACGCGCAGGAAATCGAAGCCCAGGTCGACGAAGTAGCGCACATAGCCCTTGATCCAGGCATCGGCGCCGTTCTTGCGCGAGTCGACCCAGTATAGCTCGGTGTTGAAGTTGGTGTCGCCCTTGAGGTCCTTGGTGTGGAGCGCGGAGCCTACGACGGGGAGATTCTTGGCCCAGGCCGTGCGCGTCATCCACATGGGGTTGTAGTAGATGCCGGCTTTGAGGCCTTTGGCGTGGATGTAGTCGACCCAGTATTTCCAGTCGTGGGCGTAGGCGTCGTTGTATTTGGTGATGTAGCCGTTGGCGTTGACCGTCTGACAGCCTTCGACCCAACCGTCGGAGGAGACCATGTCGAAGCCGTAGGGGGCCAGGTTCAGGGCCGTCCAGTCGATGTTCTCTTTCCAGCGGCCTTCGTCGATGGCCTTGTCGGTGACATAGCACTGCTCGTAGGCCATCCAGTACATGGGGGCGCGACCCTCGCGCGTGAACTTGCTGTCGCGGGCCCCGGCGGGCGAGGCGGCGGCCAGCAGGCTCAGCGCGATGAGGGCGACCTTTCCAACATTATCAATCTTCATTCTCATATCATTTGTCTGTCAGAGAGTGAGGCACAGGGGAGATTTCTCAGCGGATGACGCGTTTCACGGCCGTGCCGTCTGAATAGCGGACGATGAACATGCCGCCCTTGGGGCTGGCGACGCGCTGACCCTGTAGGTTGTAGACGCCGGTGACGGTGCGTGAGGCGGAGTCGGTGGCGATGTCCTCGACGGCGGCATCGTCAGAGAGGGTGAGCTTCATGGTGTTGGTGTCGACGGTGATGGCATATGAGCCGTCCTCGAAGGTGTCCTTGAGGCCGAAGAACCAGTCCTTGAGGTTGCCCCACATCTCGGAGGAGGCGAGCAGGTCGTAGGTGCCCTTTTCAATCTCAAGGTATGAGGTGGCGTCCTCGACAACGGCGGGGGTCAGATAGACCTCTTCGTTCCAGGGAGCGATTTTGTTGCAGAACTTGAACTGTTTGTTGAAGTGGTTGTTGTCGTCGTCGGCGGTGTCATAGCTGAGGGTGCCGGTCCAGGTGAAGACGCCGTCGCCGACTTTCTTCATCTCGAGGGGTTTCTCTGAGTCGAAGGAGCCGGCGACGAGGCCGAGCATGTAGAGGTGGTCGTAGTTGGGTTTCTCGACTTCGGCGGCAGCGACGGTGACGGTGAGGGCCTTTGTGTCGACGGTGACGGTGTAGCGGCCGTTGAGCGACTCGGAAGTGAGGCCGAAGAACCAGTCTTTGAGGGTGCCGGCGCTTTCGGAGCATTTCTGAAGGTTGTAGGTGCCCTCGGCGATCTGCATCACGTTGCCGTTGTAGTTGACCTCGGCGGGCACGAGGAAGTTAACCTTGTCCCAGGCGCCTTTGGTGGTGCAGAACTTGAAGAGCTTGTCCTCGGCGGAATAGCTGAGGTTGCCGGTCCACTCGTACTTGCCGTCTCCGAGGTCGGTCATCGTGGCGGGGTCGTTGGAGTCCCAGCGGTCTGTTGCGGCGCCGAGCATGAAGCACTCTTCGGGAGCAGGGGGAATCTCGCCCTTATACTCGGCGGAGATGGTCAGGGCCTTGGTGTCGATGGTGAGGGAGTAGATGCCTTCGGCGGTGACGTTCCACTTGTCGTCGGGAGTGCCGGTGGCGCTGAGATAGATGGTGGGGTTGGCGACGCCGTTCTTGCCGATTTCGGTGCCGGAGGTGACGGGCATGTAGTATTCGCGCTCCCAGTCATTGTTGGGGTTGAGGGTGCCTTTGCCGTTGGTGACGGGGCACTTCATCTCGCCGGTGTAGAGCGGGCCGTTGTAGACGAACACGCCGTTGCCCTGAGCGGTCATGGGTGTGGGGTCGGTGATGTTCCAGCCGGCGGGAGTGGCTGAGCCGACCACAAAGAGTGTTTCGGGAATCTGTGCCTGGATGCCGAGAGTCATGGTGATGACGGCAGCGGCGGCCATAAAGAATTTTTTCATGATGATGCTTTTTTATGTTTTTTGATTGATTTTTTCGTTGGGGGGACCGGGAGCCGCGGGCTCCCGGCACGGTGTGGGAGGCCGGGAGCGGAGCGGCGCGGGGGGTTGAATGTTATTTGATTTTGGAAACTTTGACGGTCATGGTCTCGAGGTCGGCCTCGACGCGGTACATGCCGTTGTTCTTCTCCTCGATGCCCCATGAGGCGGAGAGGGGATTGCCGGGACCTTTGATGCGGCGCATTTTGTAGGTTCCGCCGTCCTCGACCATCTCGCGGTAGGAGTCGGAGTTGCCGTTCTCGGGAACAAGGAAGTAGACTTTGTCCCAGTCGCCCTTGGAGGTGATGAAGTTGAACTGGCGGTTGTTCTCGCGGTCGGTGTAGTAGAGCTCGCCCTCCCAGTAGAAGGTGTGTGTCTCGCCGATGCGGGTCATCTGCACGCCGGGCTTGTTGGAGTCGCAGCCGCTGTCGCCGGCGACGCCCTGCATGTAGAGTTCGGTTTCGAGTTCGATGTCTTCCTGGGCGGGAGCATCGCCGGTGCGGGTGACGGCAACGGTCATGGCGGCGGGATCGACGACGATGCGGTAGGTGCCGTCTTTGCCTTCGGAGATGCCCCAGAAGGCGTCGATGCCGGTCTGACCGTCGCGCCAGGTAACGGCCTTCATGGCGTTGGAGGCGCCGGCTACGGCGATGTCACCGTCGGCTTTGGCGGAGGCGGGAACGTAGTAGACGACGGCGTTCCAGTCGCCCTGGCGGTCGCAGAACTTGAACTGTTTGTTGTGGTTGTCGGCGGTGGCGTTCTTGTCGTTGTAATAGATGGGGCCTTCCCAGGAGAATGTGCCGGTGCCGGCGTCATAGTCCATGGCGACGGCGGCGTTCGAGGAGAAGGTGGAGACGGCGTTGCCGAGCATGAAGAGTTCGGGGTCGCGGACGACTTCGCCCTTGTATTGTGCGGTGATAGTGATGTTGTCACGTCCGCCGCGGGCGTCGACGGTGAGCAGATACATGCCCTCCTCGGTGATGCGCCACTTGACGTCGGGGCTGCCGGTGGGCGAATAGACGACTTTGGGCGAGGCCACACCGTTGCGGTTGATTTCGGTGTTCTCCTCGGGGGCCATGAGGAATTTGCCTTCCCACTTGCCATCGTTCTCGAGTTTCATCTTCATCTCGCCGGCGTAGAGGGCGCCTTCGTAGGTGAAGAGGCCGTCTTCGACGCAGGTCATCTCCAGCGGGTTGTTGACGTCCCAGCCGGCGGGAGTGCCGTCGCCGATGATGTAGAGTGCGGGTATCTCGAAGGGCTGCTCTTTCTTCTCGACGAGGGTGACGTTGACCTCCATGGTCTTGGTGTTGAGGGTGACGTCATAGACGCCGTCCTCGCCCTCGTGGATGCCCCAGAAGTGGTCGCGCAGGGTGCCGGCCATCTCGGAGCAGATATAGGCCTGGTTGACGGTTCCCTCGCCAATCTGAGCGTAGGCGTAGGAGGTGCCGTCCTGGACGCCGCTCTCGGGGATGAAGTAGTGGATTTTGTCCCAGTCGTTGGGGGCGTCGCAGAACTTGAACTGCTTGTTGTCGGCGTAATAGTACATCTCAATGCGCTTGGTGAAGACATTGGGGTCGTCGGTGTGGTCCATGGCAACGGCGTTGTGCGAGTCGAAGGGGTCGCCCTCGACGTAGGGTGTCAGGCCGTAGCCGACCATGTAGACCTCCTCGTAGGGGATGTTCTTCTCGGGTATCTCCACTTCCACCAGGTCTTTCTCGGCGTCGCAGGCCGTGAACAGGGTCATGGCGGCGGCGGAGGCAATGAGGCTGAATATGGTTTTCTTAATCATTGTTTTTCGTTTAAGGATTTGAGCTACTGTGCTAAGCGAGTGAGGGGTGCCGCGCCATCAATAGCCGGGATTCTGTTTAAGGTTGTGGTTGGTCTCGAGGGCAGTGCGGGGGATGGGGAAGATTTCGGTGTGGTTGTCCTTGTCGGGGGTCTTGTCCCACCATGTTCCGGAGCTGAAGCGGCCGAAGCGGATGAGGTCGATGCGACGGCGGCCTTCGGCGAAGAACTCGCGGCCCCACTCGTCGAGGAGTTCCTGCTCGGTGAGCTGGACTTTGCCCTCGGGAGCATAGAGGACGTCGGGCCAGTCTTCCCGGGGATAGTTGCGCTTGCGGACAGAGTTGAGCAGGCGTCCGGCTTCGTTGACGCTTCCGGCGCGGAAGCGGCACTCGGCCAGGGAGTAGATGACCTCGGGGAGGCGGATTTCGACGAAGTCAGACTCCATGTGGCCCTGCTCGTCTGAGGGATAGAGGGGATATTTGACAAAA
Source organism: Bacteroidales bacterium (assembly GCA_004552485.1). Taxonomy (GTDB): domain Bacteria; phylum Bacteroidota; class Bacteroidia; order Bacteroidales; family Muribaculaceae; genus CAG-873. The sequence goes on from SFOH01000039.1 coordinate 10,624, forward strand.
TGGTAGCCGGACTGGTGGTCGCCGGAGCGGAGGTTCGAGCGCTTGTTGGCGGGCCACTGGTTGGGGCGCAGGCCCTTGAATTGGCCGACGGCGTCGCGGATGTAGAGTTCGTAGGAGCCGGTGGGGTCGGTCATCTTGCCGCGCTTGCCGTCCTTGACGACATCGAGGGAGCCGAAGACGAACATGCCTTCGCGGGTGGAGTTGCCCAGGTTCTTGTAGAGCTTGAGGCGGACGTCGGAGGGATAGGTGCGGAATTTCTGGACAGTCATGCCCAGGGTGTAGTTGTAGAGCTGGCCGTTGAGGTCGTAGGAGGGGGTGCAGGCATACTTGCAGTTGTGGTCGCCGCCGTCGCTCTTGGAGTCGTTGACGTAGTACTCCATCTGCTGGGGCACGCTCCACCAGTAGGTGTCGCCCTTGTAGAGCCATGCCGAGCCTGCGTAGGCGTAGGACGACCAGAAGCCGAAGATGACCTCGTCGGAGGTTTCGTTGTTCCAGTCGAAGGCTTCGTCCCAGCGGTCGGCGACTTTGTAGTAGCCGTACTCGCCGTCGACGATGGCCTGGGCATAGCGGGCGGCGTCGGCATAGCGGTCCTGACCGATGTAGACCTCGGCGTTCATGTAGAGGCGGACGAGGAGGGCGGCCACGGCGGCCTTGTTGAACTGGCCCTGGAGGCCCTGGTTGCCGCCCGAGCCCTGCTTGGTCTCGATGACGGGCAGGCAGGCGAGGAGCTCAGACTCGATGAGGTCGAAGGTCTGCTGAGGCGTGAGCTGGTTGCCGTCGGAGGAGTTGGGGTCGGTCGAAGGATAGGAGGGGACGTTGCGGAACATGTCGAGCAGGCGCCAGTAGCAGTAGGCGCGCATGACGCGGCACTGGCATTTCATCGACTCCCACTCTGCCTCGGTGAAGCCTAACTTGGAGCCGTCGAGGCGCTCGAGGTCTTCGGTGACGTAGTTGGAGAACATGATGCCCTTGAAGGAGCCTTCCCACTCGGCCTGGAGATAGGTTGTCTCGGCGTTGAAGTCGTGGTAGTGGAGGCGCTCCCACTGGCCGCCGTCGTACCACCACGAGTCGCGGGTGGGGGTGATGATCTGGTCGGCGGTGAGCTCGTTGAGGGCCATGCGCGTCTGGATGCTCCAGAACATGTGCTCGAAGGGGCGGTTGACGGCGCGTATCACGTCCATCTTGGTGTTATAGTAGTTGTCGCTCATGACCTGGTCATAGACGGTCTCGTCCAGGTTGGTGCAGCCCGTGAGCGCCATGGTGGCGAGAGCGGCGGCGGCAGCTATGGTGTTATGCAGTTTCATTGTTGTTTCTCTTTGGGGGATTAGAAGTCAAGTTGAATGCCGAGGATGTACTGGCGGCAGTTGGGATAATAGGTGCGTCCGCCGTTGGCGCCGGGGGTGAGGCCGTTGACCTGCACTGAGGCGGGGTCGAGGCCGCTGTAGCGCGTGAAGGTGGCGAGGTTCTTGGCGGTGAAGCTGGCGCGGATGCGGTTGCACCACTTGCTGCCGGTGTTCCAGGTGTAGCCCAGCGAAAACATGTCGAGCTTCACGTAGTCGCCCTTCTCGAGATAGTAGTCGGAGACAACCTGCTGGCCCTTGATGTTCTTGTTCTTGGTGTAGGCCTTCTGGAGCACGTTGCCGGTGAAGCCCTGGGTGCCGTAGTAGAAGTCCTGGGTGTTGAAGATGTCGAATCCGAAGGCGCCGCGCAGGAAGACGGAGAGATCCCAGTTGCGCCAGCGCACGTTGTGGGTCATGGAGGCGGTGAACTTAGGAAGGCCGTTGCCGACGATCTGACGGTCGTCGTCGGTGGCCTCGGAGGCGGGTATCATCTCGCCTTTCTTGTTGTAGACCACGAAGTTGCCGTCTTTGTCGATGCCGGCGTACTTGTACATGAAGAAGTTGCCGATGCGCTCGCCGGCCTGGATGCGCTGGAGGTTGTGCATGGGGTACGGGTCGGAGGTGGAGCAGACGTCGTAGTAGTCCTGGCCGACGTATTTGCCGTTGGAGAAGGAGACGAACTTGTTGTCGCAGGTGGCGCCGATGAAGTCGATGGTGTAGCCCCAGTCTTTGGTGTCGACGGCGGTTCCGTGGAGGTCGAACTCAAAGCCGGTGTTCTTCATGGTGCCGACGTTGACGAAGGTGGTGTTGTAGAGATAGGGGGGCACGGGGACGTCGTAGTCGCCGAGCAGGTCCTGCTGCTTGCGGTTATAGTAGTTGAGCGAGCCGCTCAGGCGGTTGTTGAGGACGCTGAAGTCGATGCCGACATTCCAGTTCTTGGCTTTCTCCCATTTGAGGTCGGGGTTGACGTTCTTGCCGGGGCCCCATACCTGGATGGCCTGGCCGTTGTAGTTGACGTAGCCGGCGCCGCTCATGGTGTTCAGCGACATGTAGGAGCTGAAGTCCTGGTTGCCGGTTTCGCCATAGTCGCCGCGGATTTTCAGGTCGTTGAGCCATCCGCGCGTGCCTTCCATGAAGCTTTCCTGGCTGATGCGCCAGCCCAAAGAGACGGCGGGGAAGTTGCCCCACTTGTGGTTTTTGCCGAATTTCGACGAGCCCTCGTGACGGAGGGAGGCGGTCAGCAGGTAGCGGCCGTCGAAGTCGTAGCTGACGCGGCCGAAGAAGGCGATGAGTTTGGAGTCGTTCTTGTAGGAGCCCATGCAGATGTGACCTTCCTCGTTGGCATACTGGCCGCTGCCCATGTTGTCGGCGCCGGTGCCGTCGTTGGCGAAGTCTTTGTTGTAGTTGCTCAGGCCCGAGTTCTTGTTATATTGGTAGGAGTAGCCGAGCATGGCCTTGAGGTTGTGGCTGCCGAAGCGACCGGTGTAGTTGGTGAGCCACTCGAGGATGTGCTGCGAGGAGTTGTCGTAGCTGCGCGAGGCCTCGCCCATGTAGCCGTTGGCGATGGCCTGGGTGGAGGTGGAGGGGCGGAACCAGGTGTTGTCGTTGGAGGCCTCGTGACCGGCGATGGTCACCTGGGTGTTGAGGGTCTGCGTGCCGTTGTCCTCCTTGAGAAGGAGGGGAAGGAGGTTGAGGCGGACGGTGCCGTCCCAGTCGAGGAGTTTGGTCTGAGCCTCGTTGTCCTCGAGGGCCATGAGCTCGACGGGGTTATAGCCAGCGGCCTGGCCGAGGATGGCGGTGTAGCGGCCGGGATTATCCTCGTCCCAGATGGGTGTCGTGGGGTTGATTTCCAGGGCGTTGCGGAAGACGTCCCAGCTGGCGATTTTGCGGTTGATGATGCGCGGGGCGATGTTGGCGTTGAACGTCAGCAGGCCGTTGCTGATGGTTTCCCAGATGGTGGCGCGGGCGCCGTATTCCTCGCGGTTCGAGTATTTGTCGACGCCGTTGGCGTTGCGATAGTCGACGGAGACGCGGAAGTTGTTGGTCTCGGTGCCGCCGCTGAGGGTGATGGTGTGCTGGTTGGTCCAGCCGGTGCGTGTCACGGCATCGAGCCAGTCGTCGTTGCCGCCCAGGTCGGTGCCCTGGAAGGTGTTGGCGCGGAAGGCGCGATAGAGGTTGGCATCCAGCATCTTAAGCTCGTGTTCGGCGACGTTGGCGCTGACGTTGAAGTTGTAGGATGCGTGGACAGCGCCGTCGCGGCTGCCCTTCTTGGTGGTGATGAGGATGACGCCGTTCGAGCCGCGCGTACCATAGATGGCGGCGGCGGCGCCGTCCTTCAGTATGTCGAAAGAGGCGATGTCGTTGGGGTTGACATTGGTGAGGTTGCCGCCGGGGACGCCGTCAATGACAATGAGCGGGCCGAGGCCGGCCGAACGCGAGCTGACGCCGCGAATCTGGATGCTGGCCTGGTTGTTGGGGTCGCCGGCGCCGGTGTTCGTGATGCTCACGCCGGGGACCTTGCCCTGAATCATCATGGTGGGGTCGATGGAGCTAACCTTCAGGAAGTCCTTCTCCGAGATGTGGGAGATGGCCGAGGTCAGCTCTTTCTTGTCCATGGTGCCATAGCCGATGACCACGACCTCATTGAGGATTTCGGAATCCGGTGTCATCTCAATCTCCAGGCGCGTGCGCCCGTTCAGTGAGAATTCGGCCGTTTTGTAACCGATGTAACTGACGACAATGACAGCATCATTTTTCACGCCGTCCAATGAGAAATTACCGTCAACGTCGGTGACCGCGGCCACGCTTGTGCCCTTGACAGAGACGGAGGCGCCGATGAGCGGGTCCTGATTCTCGTCAGTGACAGTACCGGTGACGTTGACAATGCCTGCGGCGGCATGGCTCCATAGCGGAGTCATCAGCACCAGCAGCATAAGAACAATTTTTCCGATGCTCGTTTTCATGAAACTTGGGGAATGTAATTTGGTATTGGTTTAGGTTAATAGATTGTTGACACAGGGGGGAAGTGAAGTAAGGATTCGCAAAATTATCACATCGCGGGCGCCGGCGCAAGAGGTTAAAAAAGCAATTAAGATAAATAAAGAGGCCATTCGGCTGATTGTCAGAAGAATGACCTTTTTGCGATGTCGCGAAAATTAAGAATATTTTCGCCCGAATTAAGACTCGTTTCGCCCCTCACGGGGCTGCTTCTCAGGGTTTGGGGATGGCCATGATGGCCGCGTCGAAGTCCTGCTTGTCGACGAGGGCGCGGCTCTTGAGGCGCGTCTTGTAGACATAGACTGTGTTGACCGAGAGGCTGAGGTAGTCGGCGACTTCGGCGGGGTTTTCGACGCCGAGGCGCATGAGGGCATAGATGCGCACGTCGGTGGGCAGTTCGCACTCGCTGCCAAGGGCGATGCGGTGCTCGGGCGGGAAGAGTTTGTTGAACTCGTCGATGAAATTGGGGAAGAGTTTGAGGAAGGCCGCGTCGAAGACGTCGAACATGCGCTCGCGCTCGCGGCGAACGCCCATCTGCGCCAGCAGCTGCTGCGCCTCGTCGTACTTGCCGGCCTTCAGCTTGATGACGGCCTTCTTGGAGGTGCGTTCCACCAAGGTCACGAACTCCTGGTTGTTGCGGTTGCCGATGAGGGTCTCCACGATGTAACGGTCCTTGATTTCCTCGGACTCCTTGAGCGAGGCGTTGACGGCCGAGAGCTGGTCGTAGGCAGTGCGCAGCGCGTCGGATTGCTCGCTGATTTTGCGGTTGCTGTCGGCGAGCAGACCCGTGCGCTTCCTCAGTTTAAGGAACAGAAGTAGGATGAGCGCTAAAAGCAACAGCGTAACGGCCACGGTGACAGCTAATTGCGTGCGCTGCGAGTCGACGCGGTTGTAGCGCGTCTGCTCGATGACGGGCAGGATGGTGCCGATTTCGATGATGCGCAGATTCGAGTGGAAACGCTGCGCATCGGCCAGGGCATGGCGGATGTAGCGGTCGGCGCGCTCGTGGTCGCCGGACGCCTGCATGCGCCCGGCGAGGTCTTTGGCGGCCGTGGTCTCGTGGGTGGAGGTGCGCACGTCGGCGAGGGCCGACATGGCGTATTGCCAAACAGCCTCGAGAGTGTCGCCAAGGATGAGGGCGTTGGTGCCGGCAACGGAGTGGTTGATGGCCTGCTGATGGAGCGTAAGATTCTTGGTGTCAAGCAGATGTGTGCGTCCGCCGTAGATGGTCATGGGGTCGTCCGAGGCATCGAGGCGTGCATCCTCATACTCATAGCTGCCCGGCTCGGCCAGGTGGAGAATCTCGTTGCCGATGTCGCGTTTGAGGCCGCGGTAGATGTTCGAGAGAACGGTGTCGGCATCGGTGTACGAGGCCAATTGGCCATAGTAGCGGGCGAGTGTCGACAGAAAAGTCATGCGGTCGGGGACGGAAAGCGTGGCGCTGTCCACGAGGGCGCACTCCTCGCTGGCCTCCTTGTAGAAGCCGGCGGTCACGAAAACGTCCATCAGGGCCGTGTGCGCCAGCGATGAGTCTTCGGGCGTCACCGCCATCTCGAGCATACGCAGGGCATAGGTACGCGACGAGTCGTACTGGTATGTGCGGTATTCTTCATAGATGTCGCGGGCCAGGTCAAAGCGGATGCTTGGATTCTTCGCCGACGCCAGCGAGCCGCGCAGCGTGCGTATACGCCCCTCGCGCTCAGCCACATAGCCCTCAGATTTCTCGAGCTCGCTGTCCAACACGTTCAGCACCGAGTCGACATTGCGGCCCTGCGCCAGCGTCACGCGCCGCGCATATCCGGCATGATCGCTGCGGCCGCATCCGCCCGCGACGAACGCCGCAACCACCGCAACCACAACGGCCACCGCCGTCACCACATTATATAATAGCTTGCTCTTATGCCTCATTCGGGTTTCATGCCACACTCTGGCCCAGCTGATTGGTTCTCGCCGACAAAGTTATGAAATTTCTCCCTTTGCTGCAAGCCCCTCCCCTCCAATCCTCACCAATATTCTGCTTCAGCCGCGTGCGCAAAGCCCTCCGTACCCGCAAACATTATGGGGGCGGGGGTGTTGTATATATGACTATCAGAAATTGAACGACAAAGATTATACATCTATAAGACAGGAAGTTAAGATATGGCACACTCTGAGCATTTTCATCACGGACATGGGGGCGAGGCGCCGGTCGTTTCGCTGAACGCGGCCTTCATCACGGGCATCGCGCTGAACGCGGCATACGTGGTGGTGGAAGCCGTTTTCGGCATCGTCTACAATTCAATGGGGCTGCTGTGCGACGCCGACCACAATCTCTCGGACGTAGCCTCGCTCGTGATCGCCATGGTGGCCTTCAAGCTGATGTCGCACAAACCGGACATCCGCCATACCTACGGCTACAAGAAATTCTCGGTTCAGGCCTCGCTTTTCAACGCGCTTCTTCTATATGTGGCCGTGGGCATCATCCTGGTTGAATCGGTGCGCAAGCTGATGCACCCGGCGGCCGTGGACGGCGATGCGATAGCCTGGGTTGCCGCCGCGGGTGTCGTCGTCAACGGCGTGACGGCGTGGCTGTTCATGAAAGACAAGAAACGCGACCTGAATGTGAAAGGCGCGTTCATGCACATGGCCGCCGACACACTGGTGTCCGTGGGCGTTGTCGTCTCCGGCATTGTCATACACTTCACGGGGTGGTACATCATCGACCCGATTATCGGCTCATCATCGCGTGGACGTCGCGAAGCCTGCTCACAGAGAGCGTGCGCATGTCGATAGACGCTGTCCCTGAGACAGTTGACATGGTGGGACTGGAGAAAGCGCTGGCGTCCGTCGACGGCGTGAAGTCAATCCACCACCTGCATGTATGGGCGCTTTCGACCACGGAGAACGCGCTGTCCGTTCACGCCGTCATCACCGACGTATCCCGGCTGAACAGCACCATCGCCGCGCTCAAAACCACCGCGCGCAGCTATGGCATCACCCACTCCACCATCGAAGCCGAAACCGGCACCCCACCCTGCGACAACCACTCCATCCTCTCCGCCGACTAACCCCACCCTCCACGTGGCCTGCGTGGAAGGATGAAGTTTAGCGAAAAAGGGTTAGCGGCCGGCTTGTTTGAAGGTAAAAGAAGAGAATGTATCGCCGGCTGTAGGCGTGACTACGACTTGACGCGCGCTGTCTGCGTCATTGGGCAAAATCACGACGGTCATCACATTCTCTTTCACGTCAACGCGGCTCATTTGTCCGACAATGCTATGAAAATTGCCTTCCTCGGGGATCACGTATTGCTCACCTTCAAGCGCACCGGCCATCCAAACGCGACTGTAGTTGGTACACATGAACTGATAGGTGCCTCCTTCAGCCGGGACTGAGATGTCATGCGTCTTTTTGATATTCACATTTGCATCAGTTTCCCATTCCATTGGATCCCAAGCCCCTACCAAGTCTGAATGATCATCGCAGGCGCTCAGCCCTGCCATGGTAAGGAGAACCATGAGCAAAATTCCGAAATAAACTCTTGTCTTCATATTCGTAGATTTTTTTTGATTGTTCGTTATAATTTCCACTGCACCGGAAAGAGAGACCTCTATCCGCACGCAAAGTTAGAAAAAAAATCCGAATTATTTGCATAATCGAAGGAAAAGTTGTACCTTTGCCTCCGATATGCACTTCATGTCTCAGCCAAGATACAACCCGAGGACTCAGCGAGATGACTGGTACTACCGCATCAAGGAGTCTTTCCGTGACCTGACAGGCCGCGTGAGGAGCCGTATCATGCTGAACGTGGGCTTCATCGATGAGCCGCACCGCCCGGAGGACATCCGCGACATCGGCAAGTGTCTGACCTACCTGCACGAACACCATGGACAGGAAGAGCTCTTCGGCAGTCCTCTGTCACGCTACAACGAGTTCGTGCAGCGCAAGGCACGGGAGTTCTGGCATGAAATGGTCAACAACGGCAGCATAGACGCAGTGAAGGCCTCCATGGAAGAGTCACGGGAGAAGGCAGGACGCCTCGTTGACGTGAATACCATCCAGCATACCGATGCCCGTGAGATCGGTGCCGAGTGGGTATGCCTTCAGGCAATACGCGAGCTTGAGATAGATAAATTCCTCAGGAACGAGGGATGGAGCGAGATACAAATAAACACCACGCTGGCACATCTCATCACCCGCACCATCTACTCGCCCTCGGAACTGAAATCCATGCGCATCATGGACGAGAACTCGGCAGTATGCGAGCTCATCAGCGGCAATCAGGAATGGCGTCCCGGATTCCATTCCATATATAAGGTGGCTCCG
>SFOH01000040.1 GCA_004552485.1 Bacteroidales bacterium
CACGACCCCCTGCTTTGCCGCTTCACCACCCCCGACGCCCTCGCCACCGACTACCCCTCCCTCAGCCCCTGGGCCCACTGTGCCGGCAACCCCGCCAACCTCACCGACCCCGACGGCATGGATTTCTACCTTTTGTTGCCTGACGGCTCTTTTGCATTAACAAAAGAAACTACCGACGCTTTTGATGTAATTATTGGAATTGGAGAGTCAATCATGATTGACAAGGGATTTATGAGCGGGGAGAAGACTGTTGCAGTAAGTAATCAGGGCAACAACTATGAAGAAAAATTATATTTTTCAAATGATAATATGGATGAAGAATTTAAATTTTTTGTGCGTAATTCTAATGTAGAATGGAGTCGGTTAAAATTTTCAGATGGTAGTTCTGTTATAGGAACATTAGGTGAAGAAGGCTTTGATGGGACGTTAGGTTACTTTATTAAGGCAAAGCCAGACAGATTGAAGCAATTGACTCAATTTGACCATTGTCATCCCAATGGACGCACAATGCCATCTGATGCTGACATAGATATAGTTATTGACGCGCAGAAAATATCCCTTAACAGCATAGAATGTAAAATATATAACTCTGCAAACACAGACGAATATATGGAATTTGATAGCCAAACGCCGAAAGGCCAAATTGAAACATTCCCGGAATTTATTTGCCCAATTAATAGATGAAACGGATAATATATATACTTGCCATACTTGTTGCATCCCAGATTTCAATTTCGCAGATATGGGAAGAAAATATTTGGAGCAATAGACTCAAGGCTCACTTAAATCCAAGCCTTGATACTTTGGAATTAAGAATGCCTCTTAATCGGATGAATGATACATTAATCAATGTGCCGGTGTATGCATTCAGATCTTCAGAAAATCACCTGGGTCATATTGTTGATACTTTATTGAAATATAATTACTTTCCATATCTTTCTGCCATTGGTGTCAAAGAAAATAAAGATCATAAATTGTCGCGCATGGCAGATGTGATAATTAAGTATAAAATTTTAAAAGATAGCGACATAAATAAGGTGACAGGAATTTATCTGAACAAAGACCTCAGAATTCCTATGCTTATTATGTCAGATTCATCCGTTGTGTCAAAGATGGATATGGCTAAAACAGAGGATTACGTAGCTATTAAATTTGTAAGATGTGACAACTGCGTCTTACAATTAGACCGAGATGGATATGTGTTATATGCCAAATGTCTCCCGGAAAACAAGATGTCTTTAAGGATGTCAATTGAGAGCATCAGCATCACAGAAGATTCACTAAGTGTGCAAAGATTTATCCTCCCGATGCAGCTAAAGCGCGCAAATGATTAAAATATAGTCACATATACGAAGCGTGTCATTCGCAATCCCTCGCTCCGTCCGCGTTTTCAATTAATAATCAAAAAACAGACATTGTCATTCATAAGAATCAATTAGAATCAGGGCAAAATCAGTGGATACGTCCCGTAACTGAAATTTATTGGAATAAGACGGCCGGTCTGACCGGATATAAGATCAATGATACGTTATATTCATTAATACGATAAATTCAGCTTCAAAAGCAAGGTTATGGTTTTATGCCAAAATGGGATAATTCATTGAATCCTATACAAAATGGAGAATTGTTTAACAAATATTACTATGAATATTGGAATTACCCGGGGACCCCTGTCACAACTAAGAAATAAATGCATATTAGGTTTGCTATGTGCTTTAATGTGTTCTTGTGCTACATTGACGCCGCAGAAATGGCCTGATGGCAGTTTTACGGATGAGATGTCCAATAAATGCGTTTATTTATTTGTTGAAGAGATGCCGCAATATGTCTCACAACATGGTTTACAGCAAGATGTAATGAGCCTGATGACTGAGTATGCACCGCCGGAGCCGTATCCGGATGATAACATTCCAGGCACACTAAATCTGGGATATATTGTAAATAGCGATGGGAAAGTCTCGGATGTCAGAATATATGGGAAAGAATTAAAAAACTACACTCATTTTGAAAAATATGTTGTCAATGTGTATCTTGGCCTCCAAAATTGGAAGCCGGGAAAGCATTTAGGGAAGAAAGTCAACGTACTTATGAAGGAAAGATTCGTTATAGATAAACAATCCCGAAGCGGATTATCCAGGTAAAGAGGGTCGGGGCCGAATCAGCTATTTTCAATAATACGGTCTTATAAATTTTGTCATTATGAATTTGCGTAGCTGCGCGTTAGAGAAAAGGTCTAACGCGCAACTACGCAGTGCATTCGTAATTGCTTAAGGGCCAGGGGCTTGGCAGCGCCATGCGCAGCCTGCGTGCCCTGGCTCACGGCCAGCTAACGCAGGCTCGCCTCTGGATGGAGAGGGCGTGGTCGCCCTCACTCCCGCCTCCGGGTGGCTCGTGCTCGGAGGGTGGTTGAGGGACGCCACCTCCAACGACGCCCAATTTTGCCTACGGCAAGGTGAGGGCTTGGAACCCCTCACCTCCCCGGCAGGACTCGCCTCCGGATGGAGAGGGCGTGGTCGCCCTCACTCCCGATGCCGGGTGGCGCGTGCTCGGAGAAGGGGGGGCGACGGGAGGGGCGGGGAGGTTATTTGACTTCCCAGGTCTCGCCGGCGAGGATCATGGAGCGCAGCGAGTCAAAGCCTTTGCGGGCGCGGACTTCGGCAACCTGCTGTGTGACACCGTCGTTGTAGGTGGTGGAGGTGACGTCGCGGATGACGCCGACGGCCAGGGGGAGGCTCTCGCCGTCCATCATGGCCAGCTGCTGGTGGAGGAAGTTGGAGGGGGTGTGGGCGTCGTGGACGAGGACGTCGTCCATGGTGTAGCCGTCCTCTCCGATGGTGACGGCTTTGAGGAGGAAGCCGTCCTGGACGAGGCCTTTGTCCATGTTTTTGCCGAAGAGCATCTTCTCGCCGTGGCGGAGGTGGATGGTCTTGTCGGCGCGGACGCTGCGGTCGGTGATGGGGTTGTGGATGCCGTTGTTGAAGATGACGCAGTTCTGGAGGATTTCGACGACCGATGCACCTTTGTGGCGGGCTGCGGCGGTCATGACCTCGACGGAGGTGGCCAGCTCGACGTCAATGCTGCGGCCGAAGAAGTTGCCGCGTGCGCCGAATACGAGTTCGGCGGGGATGAAGGGGTCTTCGGTGGTGCCGTAAGGCGACGATTTGCTGACGAAACCGCGGGCCGAGGTGGGGGAGTACTGACCCTTCGTGAGGCCGTAGATTTTGTTGTTGAAGAGGAGGATGTTGATGTCGATATTGCGGCGTACGGCGTGGATGAAGTGGTTGCCGCCGATGGCGAGTCCGTCGCCGTCGCCGCTGATCTGCCACACGGTCATCTCGGGATTGGCCACTTTGAAGCCGGTTGCGATTGCGGCGGCGCGTCCGTGGATGGTGTGGAAGCCGTAGGTGTTCATGTAGTAGGGCAGTCGCGAGGAGCAGCCGATGCCGGAGATGACGGCTGTCTTGTGCGGGGGCACGCCCAGTGCGGCCATGGCCTTGTGGAGGGTGTTGAGGATGGCGTGGTCGCCGCAGCCGGGGCACCAGCGCACTGACTGTTCGCTCTTAAAGTCGGCTGCTGTGTATGTGGTGTTTGTTTCTTCTTGCATGGCTGGTTCTTAGTTTATGCATTTGAGGACGCCGTCCACAACCTCCTTGACAAGGAAGGGCTGGCCCTGGATTTTGTTGATGCGGTGGATTTCCACGTCGGGGAATTTGGCCTGGAGATAGTCGGCGAACATGCCGGTGTTGAGTTCGGCGACGACTACGCGGCGGAAGCGGCGGAGCACGTCGGCGGTGTTGGCGGGCAGGGGGTTGATGTAGCGGAACTGGGCGTGTGCCACGGGGGTTCCGGCGTTGTTGAGTTCCTCGCAGGCGCTGAGCAGGTGGCCGTAGGTGCCGCCCCATCCTACGAGGAGGGTGTCGGCTTCGGGGTCGCCGTTGAGCTCGAGCTCGGGGATGTCGTAGGCTATGCGCGCCACTTTCTCGCGGCGGGTGAGCACCATCTTCTCGTGGTTGGCGGGGTCGGTGGAGATGGCGCCGGTGGCGGCATCTTTCTCAAGGCCGCCGAGGCGGTGCGAGAGGCCTTCGGTGCCGGGGATGGCCCAGTAGCGTGCCAGGGTCTCGTCGTCGCGCATATAGGGTTTCCACTCGGAGTTGCGCAGGTTTTCGGGGACGAAGTTGGGACGGATTTCGGGGTATTCGTCGTCGTCGGGGATGCGCCATGCGCTGGAGCCGTTGCCGATGAATGCGTCGGAGAGGAGGATGACGGGTGTCATGTGCTCGATGGCGATGCGGCAGGCTTCGAAGGCCATGGTGAAGCAGTCGGTGGGGCTTGCGGGAGCGACGACAGCGACGGGGCTCTCGCCGTTGCGGCCGTAGAGGGCCTGCATGAGGTCGGTCTGTTCGGTCTTGGTGGGCAGTCCGGTGGAGGGGCCGCCGCGCTGAACGTCGATGACGACGAGGGGCAGTTCGGCGATGACAGCCAGGCCGATGCCCTCGCTCTTCAGCGCCAGGCCGGGGCCGGAGGTGGAGGTGACGGCGAGGTTGCCGGCGAAGGATGCGCCGATGGCCGAGCATACGCCGGCGATCTCGTCCTCCATCTGGCAGGCTTTGACGCCCAGGTCCTTGCGCTTGGCAAGTTCGTGGAGAATGTCGGTGGCGGGGGTGATGGGGTATGAGCCCAGGAAGAGAGGACGGCCGCTCTTCTCGGAGGCCATGATCAGGCCCCAGGCGGTGGCGGTGTTGCCGTTGATGTCGGTGTAGACGCCGGGACGGGGGTCTTCGGTCTCGATGCGGACGGTGCTGACGCCGGCGTGGATGTTGTGGCCGTAGTCATAGCCGGCGTTGAGGACGCGGACGTTGGCCTCGGCGACGGCGGGTTTCTTGGCGAATTTGTTGCGTATGAATGCCTCGGCGGCGGGCAGCGGGCGCTCGAAGAGCCAGCAAACGAGGCCGAGGGTGAAGATGTTGCGGCATTTGAGCATCGACTTGTTGTCCATGCCCGAGTCGGCCAGGGCGGCCTTTGTCAGCGAGGTGATGGGCACCTGGAGGGTCTGGGCGGTGATGCCCAGCTCGGTGAAGGCGTCGTGGGTGATGTACTGGGCCTTCTTGAGGTCGGCGTCGGTGTAAGAGTCTATGTCGGTGAGAATTACGCCGCCGGGTTTGAGGAAGCGTATGTTCTGCTTGAGGGCTGCCGGGTTCATGGCGACGAGCACGTCGCACTGGTCGCCGGGGGTGTGGACGCCTTTGCCGATGCTTACCTGGAAGCCGCTGACGCCTGAGAGCGAGCCCTGCGGGGCGCGGATTTCCGCGGGATAGTCCGGGAAGGTGGACACCTGGTTGCCCACCCCGGCGGAGACGTTTGTGAAGATGTTGCCGGCCAGCTGCATGCCGTCGCCGGAGTCTCCTGAAAAGCGCACCACAACTTTCTCGGCGCTCTTAACGTTTGTCTTGTCTAACATTTTGGTGATGGTAGATTGGGGGATATAAGGTATTGGTTATTAATTACTTGCTGTTATGTTCTGAGATTGCGGCCGCACGGGCGGCGTAATACCGTGCAAAGATAAGGAAAAATTTCCGTAATACGCCAACTTCGCGGCAGAAAAAGCGTCCCGGAGCCCGGAGAAAAGCCGCGAACGGGCTATGGGACGGGCGGGAATCGCCGGGTTTAACAAAGATTAACACGAGGAGCCCCTCCCGTTTGCATCACGATAGCGAAATTTTGCGTAACTTTGAGTCTCTGAAACTATTCATCGTCATGACAGGCGCCGGAGGGGGGGCGCTTCAGCCCCGTTCTCAGGCACGCGCCTGCCATGTCTCTTCCTATTTATATACTGCAAAGGCCTCGTGCCGAACATTCTGTTTACACCTAAAAAATCAATCTGAACACATAAAGATATGCGAACCAAAATACTTGTTATAGATGACGAAGAGTCGCTGTGCGAGATTCTCCAGTTCAATCTCCGCATGGAAGGCTACGACGTGGACACGGCCCTCTCCGCCGAAGAGGCCCTGACCATGGACCTCACACAATACAACCTCTTCATCGTGGACATCATGATGGGCAAGCTCTCGGGCTTCGACTTCGCCTCGCGCGTGCTCAACATGCCCGGCGTGGAGTTCACGCCCATCATCTTCTGCTCGGCCCTCGTCGGCGATGATGAGAAAGTGATGGGCCTGAACATCGGTGCCGACGACTACATCACCAAACCCTTCAACATCCCCGAGGTGAAGGCCCGCGTCCGCGCCGTGCTGCGCCGCGCCAACATCCAGGGCAAGCCCATGGACACGAACACGTCGGCTGCGGCCGCTCCCGTCCAGCCCGTGAAGCCCCATCTCGAAGAGAATGTCACTTTCGGCACGCTCACCCTCGACCGCAACAAGAAGAACTGCACCCTCGACGGACACCCCGTCCAGCTCACACGCACCGAGTATGACCTCCTGCTCTTCTTCCTCACCCACCGCGCCCGCGTCTACTCGCGCGAAGAAATCATCGACCAGGTGTGGGGCGGCGACGTGGTCATCTCCAACCGCACCATCGACACGAACATCGCCCGCCTGCGCAAGAAAATCGCACAGTACGGCAACTGCATTGTCACCCGCCAGGGGTTCGGCTATGGCTTTAAGGAAACTGAATAGTCTCCGCTGGAAAATCCTCACCCCGATTATTCTCAGCCTGTGGCTTTTCATCATAGGCATGGGGTGGTGGCAGATCGAGCGCGAAAGTGACTACCGCACCGAGATTGTGGACTCACAGCTGCGCCTGATCAACTCGTGCATTGCCGCGCAGATCAACAGCTCGCGCCCCGACATCCTCAACGACTTCTTCGATTTTATCGACGATTACTATCGTCAGGACTCGCTGTTCTCAGCCATCCGCATCAACATCTTCAACTCCGACTGGGAAATCGTCGACGCCGTGGGCGAACCCATGCGCCTGTCCATGGCCGAACGACGCGGCCTCCGGGACAACGCCACGATAGTGGCCGCCGAGATGCTGAATCTCAACGGCAAGCCATACTTCTGCAACGCCATGCGCAATCCGGAGAACGACTTCATGATTATCAGCGCTCTCCCCGACGACGGCTACCTGGAGCAATACCTGAGCAAAGGGCGCACGGAAGTGCTCGTAATCATGGCCATTCTTGCCGTTGTGCTCACCATCGCCGCATACTACTCGTCGCGCTTCTACGGACGCAACATCACGCTCTTGCGCGACTTCGCGCGGCGCTCGGCCGTTGACCCGGAGTTCACGCCGGGCCAGGATTTCCCGCATGACGAGCTCGGCGACATAGCGCGCCAGATTGTCTCGTTGCACACCGAGCGCCAGCATGCCATGGCACAGATGCGCAAGGAGCATGACGTGGCCATGAACGCCATCGAGGAGAAGAGCCTGCAGAAACGCCGGCTCACCAACAACATCAACCACGAGCTCAAGACCCCTATCGGCGTCATCAAGGGCTACCTCGAGACGCTCAACACCATGGACGACCTCGACGACGCCACACGCCGCCACTTCATCCGCAAGGCCCTCGACCATGCCAACCGCCTCGTCGACCTCATCGCCGACGTCTCCGTCATGACGCGCCTCGAGGAGGGCGCCCAGCTCATCTCGACCGAATGTCTTGACTATCACGAGCTTGTCTACAAATTCTCGCACGATGTCAACGAGAGCGGCGTGCTCGGCCACATGGAGTTCACCTTCGACGTGCCGATGAACGTTCGCGTGCGCGGCAATGTGAACCTGCTGACGGGCATGCTCATGAACCTTGCCAAGAACGCCGCCAACTACAGCGCCGGCACCACCTGCTCGCTCGAGTACCTGGGCCAGGTGGGCGGCGAGTTCCACCGCTTCGCCTTCTACGACGACGGTATCGGCGTGCCCGACGAGTCGTTGGAGCATATCTTCGAGCGCTTCTACCGCGTCGACATCGGCCGCAGCCGCAAAGCCGGCGGCACGGGCCTTGGCCTGAGCATCGTCTACAACACCGTCAAGGCCTTCGGAGGCACCATCGAGGCCAGCAACCGACCCGAGATGGGCCTCCAGGTGACCTTCACCCTCCCCATCTGCACCAACCGCTAACCCCCCGCCGGGACCCCGAAGCCGCAGGCTTCGGGCACGGTCAGCGCCCGCCGGCCTGCGCGCCCTCCCCTCCCGCGCCGCCCCCCCCCCCGGCCTGGGATCCGCCCCCGCGCCGCGGGGCACCGTGCCCGGAGCCTGCGGCTCCGGGGCCAGAGCAAAAAAAAATAAAGCAGGGCTGCTTCACAGAGGCTCTGCTTTTTTAATTCTTTTATGCTCTAAATGCTATTTGTCGAAACATCTTCTTGCGGAATGTTTCTTTTTCATTTGCTCTTTATTCTATTTTCTCAATATATATTGTTGATCTTATGTAGATATCTGCTTGGTTATGTTGGTGTAGACTGATTGGTTATGAAACTTATAGACTGTTTGGCTATAAATTAAAAGATTGATGGTTAAAAGTCGCGACATCCTGTGATGTCTGAAGAAAAGAATTGACTGGTTTATAATTCTTGACGACTGGTCTATTAGTTTTTTCAGTCTAACAACGGGATAGATTTCCTAATAGATTGACGACGACGGCTCCTCTGAGCCGGGCGTTAAACTGTGAAAGTGATAATGATTGGTTTATCTTTGCTGCAAAGTTACGACGCGAATGTTACAATTTCATAACATCCGTAACACAATCCTTTGACACTTCCGTCTTTAACGCCATTAACATAAAAAAACGCCGCTTTTAACTAAAATCCCGGGTGCCGGCGGGGCGGAGCCGGGGCGCATGGGGCGCCGGAGCAGGTGAGGAGAGAGGGAAAAAAGGAGAGAGGGCGCCGGCGGGGCGGAGCCGGGGGGCGCTGACCGTGCCCGGAGCCTGCGGCTCCGGGAAAGCCGGGGACCCGAAGCCGCAGGCTTCGGGCACGGTGGGGCGCGCCGCGCCCCGTCAGGGCGCGAGGTGGGGCGCGGGGTGGGGCGCGAGGACCACGGAATCGAGGCCGAGGGCCTCGGGTACTCTGCGGCGTAGGCTATGATAGCGGTCGCGCTGGTTTTCGGTCATGAGCGTGTCGAGCGGATGAAGGCGCGCGTCGAAGTCGCGAAGGTTGCTGATGAACACCTGCGACGCCTCGGTCATGGGCTCGCTGTACACGCCGTCTTCGTAGAACGAGCCGCGTGTCTGGCGCACCATCACGGCGAACTCCTCGAGGATGGGACCGATGCGCGACACGGCGAAGCTCAGGGCGCGGGCACGCTCTGTCGAGTCGGCCTTGACTTTGGACAGCGAGTCCTGATAGGCCTTCGCCATCGAGTCGGCGAGGGCCATCGAGTCGGCCATGGCGCGTGCCTCGGCCAGCGAGTCGGCGCGACGTGCCGAGTCGGCGGCAGCACGGGCCGCATCGCCACCGCCGCAGCCATACAGTGCGCTTAGAACCACGGCGACCAGCGCCGCATACAACAGTTTTCTCATAACAATATGACGGTTATGGCAACAAAGTTACACAACTTTGCTGTCATAACCAAATGTGCGTGGCGCGCAGACCGCGCGATGTTGCGTGCGGAGGTCAGTTGGCGGGCACGGCGACGGTGTCGCGTGTCTCGTCGGCGACAGCATCTACTTCGGGAGCGAGGAGTTTCTCGTTTTCTTCGGCGGTGACAATCTCGGTGTCGGTCACAATCTTCTCAGCGACCGGCGCTTTGGCCGTGCCGCATTTCTCGGCGACGCAGCTGCGGCAGAAGAGCCAGGCCACGGCGGCGACGATGATGATGACGATGATCCAGGCCCAGATGCGGGCCGTGCGTGATGTTTTGGGGATGTTGTCGGTGTGTTTTTCTGTGTTATCCATAGTATGTTTTTATTTAAATAATGAGCGTTAAGGGGCTACCCCTTCCGCATCGAAAGGGTACAAATATCTTACGCGCGGAAGGGGCGAAAGGATCTGTCGGGAGGGCGAATTTTTTTTGCGCGGGCCTACTCCATGCCGAGGATGAAGGCCGAGAGGACGACATCGCCGTCGGGGCGGACGTCGGGGTCGGCGATGACGTTGGCGACGGCTGTGGCGAGGGCGGGCGCGGCGGCGAAGAACTCGCGGGCGCGGGCAGGGAGCGGCGAGGCGTCGGCGATGGCTATATCGGTGCGTATCAGGTCGTTGCGCGCCGTTCCGTAGGGCATATCGCCGTGAAACGTCCACGACGGGTCGACGCTCAGCTCATACCACGCGCAGGAGCCGAGGAAGCAGGTGTCGGCGGGGACAGCGGCGGCGGTGAAGATGTGCTCGACGATGCGCGGCTGGTTGCGGACACGTGCGCGTGCCACGGCGCGGTCGACGTTGAAGGTGACGCCGCTGACGGAGGAGATGTCGAAGGCGCTCTGGGCGCTGAAGTCGACGTAGACACCTGACAGAAAGTGCTTTAGGGGCGTGCGTTGGAACGACGACACAATTTGGTCGTTGCCTTTGACCAGCATCTCCCAGGGCTTGGTCATCTGCACGAAGACGGCGGGGACGCCGGCATCAGCGGGGACGCTGACGAATCCCTCGGGCGTGCGTCGCGCGATGGGGTAGGGGAAGCGCCGGCCGGGGATGACGTATTCTTCGGGCACGACGTGCTTCTCGTCGGCCAGGCGTTTGTAGACCTCGGGGACGAGGCGGGGAACGTCGCTGTCGAAAACGGCGGCGAAGACGTCGCGGCCGTTCTCTTTCCAGCGCAGCATCCACACGCTGCCGCGCTCGGTGAGCCATGAGAGCAGACAGCGGCGCACGACGGCGGGCGTGGCGTCGTCGAAGGTGGAGATGACCGCGGCGCGGCACGAGTCGGCGGCGATGGCGAGCATGGCGCTGTCGGCGGTCGTCGCGGCGGAGGGGGCGGTGAGGTCAAAGACCCGGGCGGGGCCGGTGACCACGCGCTCGGCCTTCAGCCGCGCGCGCTCCTCGGCAACATAGCTGACAAGGTTGTCGTAGCGGAATCGGCCGGTGGGCAGCGTCATGGCGATGTAGACGATTCCGCCCACAACGACGGCGGCGGCGGCGATGGCCAGCCACCACACCAGCGTCTGCACCGGACCTTTATTATTTTTCTTTAACTGTGTCATCGCCGCAAAGTTACGCATAATTTCTGAACTATCGCGCACGGCGGGGCGTTTTATTATTGATATGCGAAAAACGATTTACATAGTTCTGGGCCTCATACTTTGGTCGGGGGTCATGATCGTGCTCTCGTCGTCGGGTTTCGGCGACCCGGAGGCGGCAGCCCGCGCGGCCGCTCAGGAGCGCTACGACTCCATCTACGAGGAGGCCGTGCTTATGATTAAGAAATACGAGACCATGCACAAGCCGCGCCACTGGCCGCTCATCGGCTACGGCCACCTCGTGATGGCCGGCGAGAAATACCGCCGCGGCGTGGTTCTGAGCGAGAGCGAGGCTGACGCCGTGCTGCGCAACGACCTGCTGAAAAACGCCGCCTTCTTCCGCAAGTACGGCGCCGACAGCCTGCTCCTTGGCGTGCTGGCCTATAACATCGGCTGCGGAAACGTGGCCAAGAGCACATTCCTCAAACAGCTGTCGGCCGGCGACCGCGGCCCCGCCATGCGCGAGCTCTATATGATGTATTCGCGCATCCACGGCCGTCCCCACAAAGGCCTGCGCCAGCGGCGTGCCGACGAGTACGACCTGCTCATCAACCTCGACTCGATGGTGCGCGCCCGTGCCGACGAAGTCCGCGCCCGCTTAGGCGGCCGGGGCACCCCGCGCGAGAACACCGCTACCAAGATTCCGCTGCCCGTGCGCCGTCAGACTCCCGCCAAACCCTCCGTGCCCAAGCCCACCTACCGGCCTCCGCACGCCGCGCAGAACGCCTCCGACAAGTAAAGAAACACACACAGAAAAATCGTTCCGAAAGAATCATGCGAAACAAGAAAATATTCCCCCTGCTGCTTGCGGCCGTCGCTCTGAGCGTGGCCGCCTGCTCCTCCTCCAACTCGCGCGGTGAGGCTGCCCCCGAGCTCCTGGGCATCGACTCGCTGCCCCCTGACATTCAGAATCTTGTGCGCGCCGTGGCCAAGAACGACACGCTCTCCTTCGCCGCTGCCGTCAGCTATCCCCTCCAGCGCCCCTATCCACTGCGCGACATCGCCACCGACTCGGCGATGCGCACCTATTACGGCGTGCTCATGGACGACTCGCTGCGCAATGTCATCATCGACAACCCCGGCAAATCGTGGGTCGACTGCGGCTGGCGCGGATGGTCGGCCGGCGACGGCAACTATATCTGGTTCGATGGCGGCATCTACGCCATCCCCTATATGTCGAAGCGCGAGACGGCCATGCGCGACAGCCTCGTCAGGGTCGAGATGGCCTCGCTCTACAAGCCCATGCGTCGAGGCTGGCAGCCTGTCGCCTGCTATCGCGGCGTCGGCAATGACTCGGTCTTCCGCATCGACATGCGCCAGCCCGCGAACAAGGCGCCGCAGTTCCGCCTCGCCGCCTACGCCTCGCCGGCCGGTCTGCGCAACCGTCCCGCCGCCGAATACCTCGGCTATCGCACCGTCGACGGTTCGGCCATGATCGAGACCTACACCTTCGTGGCGCGCGATGCCGCCGGCAAAGCCGTCACCACCGTAACTTTCACGCCCGACTTCGCCGACGTCGAGGGCTACTCGAGCATCAGCGTCGACCGCGCGGGCGGCAAGGGGCGCACCATCCGCGTCGTCCCCGCCTACTGGCTCGACCTGCTGAGGCCCGCGGCGCCGCCCTCCGCCAAATGATAACCAAATATTTGCTTTTTCCCGTTAAAAAACACAAAATCAATGTTTTTTAGCGGGAAATTCTTTATCTTTGCAACCGCTTTTTCAAGCCGGCCGCGCGATTGCAGCCGCCCGGCGGACTACACCCCGCCACACCCTCCACCAAAATCATACAACACGTTTCGGTTTCCCCAATCATTGAGGTTACATTAGGTATAAGATTACGTAAATGACAGAAAACAACCCCGGAGGCCAGCCTCCGCACTCAACCAATCAAGAGACTCCCCAAACCCAGCGTCGCCCCGGCCTGCTCGTGTCACTGACGCCCGTCATCCTCCTGCTCGCGGCGCTGGTGGCCATCATCGTATTCGAAGGCTCGGACGCCATAAACTCCTGGTCGTCAGTGGCATTGTTAGGCGCTGCCGGCGTCGCTCTCGTCCTCGCCGCCGCCAAGGGCTGCCTCAGCAAAGCCGGCCTGCGCCACGGCCTGAAGACCTCGGGCACGCAGACGCTCCCCGCCGTGCCCCTGCTGGCGCTCATCGCCCTCGTGGCCACCACGTGGATGCTCTCAGGGCTGGTGCCCACCTTCATCCACTACGGCCTGAAGGTGCTCAACCCCACATTCTTCCTGGTCATCACCTGCGTGGTGTGCGCCCTGGTGAGCGTGCTCACCGGCAGCTCGTGGACTACCATCGCCACCATGGGCGTCGCCTTCATCGGCATCGGTACGGCCATGGGCTACAGCCCCGGATGGGTCGCCGGCGCCATCATCTCCGGCGCCTATTTCGGCGACAAAATCTCGCCGCTCTCCGACACCACCGTCGTGGCCTCGTCGTCGGTCGGCGTCGAGCTGTTCACCCACATCCGCTACATGCTCATCACCACCGTTCCCTCGCTGATAATCGCCCTGGGCGTGTTCACCGTCGCCGGCGTGTGCTCGTCGCATAGCGTCGTCGACGCCGACCCTGAGCTTCACCGCACCCTGCTCGAGACGTTCAACATCTCGCCCTGGCTGCTGGTCATCCCCGTCATCACGCTGGCACTTATAGCACTGCGCGTGAAGACCATCTATGTGCTGGCAATCAGCGTGTGGCTCGGCCTGGGCGCGATGTTCATGTTCCAGCCGCAGCTCACCTCCGAGCTCAACATCGCGCAGGCGCTGTGGACCGACACCGAGTTCAAGACCGACTCGGCCGCCTTCAACAACCTGGCCTCGACCAGCGGCTTCCTGGGTATGCTTCCCACCATCGAGCTCGTGCTCGCCGCCATGATTTTCGGCGCCACGCTCATCGGCACGGGCATGATACGCTCCATCTCCGAGGCCTTTGTGAAACGCCTCCACCGCCGCACCGCCATCGTGGGCGCCACCGTCGGCAGCGGCCTGGCGCTGAACGCCGCCACCGCCGACCAGTATCTGAGTCTGATTGTCGGCGCCAACATCTACCGCGATGTCTACGGCCGCTCGCACCTCGAGAAGCGCCTGCTGAGCCGCACGCTCGAGGACAGCGTGTCGGTGACTTCGGTGCTCATTCCGTGGAACTCTTGCGGCGTGACGCAGGCGGCCGTGTTGGGCGTGCCCACGCTGATTTATCTGCCCTACTGCGTCTTCAACTGGCTCTCGCCGCTGATGTCGCTGGCCATAGCCGCACTGGGCGTGCGCATCCACCGTCACATTCCCGCAACGGCGCCCGCACGCGTGCGCTGACTCAGAAGTCGGAGAACAGGCGCGGCTTGATGACGATGCCGACGCGAAGCTGCGAGTGGAACTTGTTGTACTCCAGCAGGTCCTCGCCGTAGCCGTTGTAATACTGCATGAACAGGAACTGGTTGTCGCGCTTCCACAGCCGGTAGCTCAGCTCGATGATGCTGTTGTAGTTCAGATTCCAGCCACGGCGCTTGACGAGCGTGATGCCCAGGTTGAAGCGGCGGTTGGGGCTAAACATCTGCAGGCCAACCTGATAGATGCCGCTGTAGTCGAGGATGTCCTTGTTGTTCATGCCGTCGACAATCGGAATCCAGAACTTTCCGTGGACCATGAGCATGGGGTCGACCATGATGTTGGCGCCGAGCGAAATCTTGTTCCACGAGCGCGAGGCGTCCTCGTCGCGGCCGTTCGACTCGTGCTCGAGGCAGAGTATCACCTTGCCGATGAAGCGGTTCTTCACGAATAGCGGCTTGGCAAGGCCGATGCCGGGGTTGAAGTTGAGGTCGGTCATGGGCATCGACTTTTCGAGCACGTTCCACATAACCTTCTGTGTGTAAAAGAGATAAAGGTAGGTTCCGAGCGGCAGCGTCGACTTGGTCAGGCGCTGGGCAATCGAAATCTGAAACTTGATGTTCGTGTTTTTGCGCGTGATTTTCGGGCCGATGGCCGGGCCGAAGATGAAGTAGTTGTCCTTGTAGATTCCGAAGTAGGGCTGATTGTCGAAGGCGCGGCGGATGCTGTCGGTGTCCACCTTCTTGCCGGGCTCGGCCACAATCTGGGCGTGCACGGCCGAGGCGGCGCCCGCGGCGACGAGGGCGACGATCAGCATGAGCGTCTTTCTGAGCAGTTTCTTCAGCATCGGTTCTTATGAGGGACGACAAAAGCGGGCCCGCGCGGGCCTTTTCGGGGGCAAAGGTAATGATTTTTTCGGAGTTAGCGCCCAAAGCGGGCGGTTTTTTCGCGTATGTGGGCCGCCGAATTTGCGCGGATGCGAAATTTTTGCTAATTTTGTTGTCATTCCGGCCAAACGCGTCGACCCCGGGCCCGAACCCGGGGCGTGAGCGTGTGCCGTCCGACATCTGACCCATCAATCATGAACACCATCCGCCTCAAAAGTCTCCTTGCCGCCGTCGTCCTGGCGCTGCTGACCGCCCTCCCCGCCGTGGCCCGACATGGTCTGAGCGACGCCCGCCGCGCCGTCCTCATGGACAGCGTCGAGCGCGAGCTTCAGCGCAGCTCGGTGCCGCGCGACCGCCTGCGCCTGACCTACGACCTCTGCGACCTGTGCAGCTACCATGACCTTAACCCCTACCTCGAGCGTCTCTACAAGGCCGCCGTCGCCGCCCGCGACACCGCCGCCATCTTCGACGCCCTGCGACAGCGCGCCAACAAATTCACCCTCCCCGACTCGACGCTGAACGTGGTGCTGAAGACGGCCGAGATGATGCCCGTGACGCCCGACCAGAAGGAGACGGTGACGTTCATACGCCTCAAACTGGCCGAGAAAGCCGCCCGAACCCTCAACGACACGCTGCGCGCCGAGAAACTCCACGAGCTGGTGATGTCGTTCAGCGACGACAAGGTCGTTGACATCTACCGCCGCATCGAGATGCTGGGCACGCTATGCACCTTCCTCATGCGCGGCACCGGCGGCAAGCTCCTGTTCGACTATCTGAACGAGATGGAGGAAATCATCCGGCGCCTGCCGCCCGAACAGTATGCCCTGCGCAGCTACTTCTACACGACCGCCGCCAACGCCGCCGCGGCCGCCCTGCGCCCGCGCGAGGCTGTGCGCTACGACCGCGGCCTGCGCAAGATGATGGACTTCCTCGAGGAGAAATACCGCAAGGCCGGGCACCGTTTCCGCATCTATGACGTCTACCGCTATATGTCCGCGCGCCGTATGCTCGCGTGCTATAAGGCATTGATGCCCAAGGAGATTGAAGACTTATACGCCATGACCGAACGGCTGACGGCCGCCAACAAGGACGTCGCCGACGATGTCGCCAAGAACCGCTTCAACGAGGGCATCCACGCTTTGGCCAATGGCGACTACGCCCTGGCCGTCACCTGTCTGAGTCAGGCCGCCGCCAACATGAAGGGCTACATCATCGAGCCCCTCGTGCTGCAGGCGCTCATCGAGGCGGCCACGAAAACCGGCGACAAGCAGGCGCTCCTGGCTGCCTACCAGCAGTATGTGCCCCTCATGGAGAAGCGTGCCGCCGACCTTGACGAAGACCGCATCCTCGAATATCAGATTCTCCACAATCTGGCCGAGCTGCGCGCCGCCAACACCAACCTCGCCGCCGACATCCACCGCTCCGAGGTCAGCAAGCGCCGCGCCATCGTCACCGTCTCGGTCATCGGCATGGCCATCCTCGTCATCCTCCTCATCTGGCTGATGGCCGCATACGCCCGCGCACGCCGCCTGCTGCGCCGCCACGACGAGCTCAACAAGCAGCTGCTGACCGAGCGCGACAACCTCAAGACCGCCCACGCCGAGCTGGTCAGCGCCCGCGATGCCGCCCGCGAAGCCGAGCGCCGCACCGAGGACTTCGTCACCACCTTCTCCCACGAAATCTCCGAGCCCGCCAACGCCATCATCGGCTACAGCCAGCTCATCATCGACAGCGTCGAGGACAGCCGCCGCGCCGTCCTCGAGCGATTCCTCAAGATTGTGGAACTCAACGGTAACTTCCTGAAAACCATGGTGTGCGACGTGCTCGACGCCGCCGAGCTCGACACGGAGCACGTGGTGCTCCGCCGCCTGATGTTCTCCATGAAGGAGGCCGTCGACTATGCCGTCGCCTCGGTGAGCATGCACCCCCACGAGGGCGTCACCGTCGAGGTGCGGTCCATGGAGGGGACGCCGGCCGACGCCATGATCGAGACCGACCAGTCGCGCTGCACCCAGGTGCTCATCAACCTCATCAACAACGCCTACAAATTCACCCACGAGGGCAGCGTCCACATCCTCTACGGCGTCGACCGCGAGGCCAACCGCGCCATGTTCGTGGTGGAGGACACCGGCCCGGGCATCCCCGCCGACAAGCGCGAGGCCGTCTTCAACCGCTTCGAGAAGGTGTCGAAGAGCAGTCCCGGCGTGGGCCTGGGTCTGTTCGTGGCACGCCGCGTGGCACGCCTCCTGGGCGGCGACGTGGTGCTCGAGAACACCTCGAGGCGCGGCTCGCGATTCGTCTTCACCCTCCCGCTCACTGCCGCCGGCAGCGACACGGCCCATCTCGCTCATCTCTAAGAAACTCATTACCAATCAATCGTTTTGGACTACCTCATACTTCCCCCCGAACAGATGCTGGAGACGCAGGTTCAGCTGCCTCTCAGCAAAAGTGAAAGCGCGCGGCGCATGATTATGGACGCCGTGAGCCACACCGTCAGCCCCGGCCCCGTGGCCGACTGCGACGACATCCGCGTGCTCGCCGACGCCCTCGCAGCCAATACCGCGTCCGGCGCCACGGTCGACGTCGGCGCCTCCGGCACGGCACTGCGCTTCCTCACCACCTACTTCGCAGCCACGCCCGGCACGGACATCACCATCGACGGCTGCGAGCGCCTGCGCCAACGCCCCCTGTCGATTCTCATCGACGCCCTGCGCGCCATGGGCGCAGACATCGAGTGCCTCGGCAGCGAAGGCTTCGCACCCGTACGCATCCGCGGCCGTCAGCTCGCCGGCGGCGACATCGAAATCGACGCCTCCGTCAGCTCGCAGTTCGTCTCCGCGCTGATGATGATGGGCCCGACGATGGCCGCCCCGCTCAACATCACGCTCACCAACAACATCGCTTCGGCGCCCTACATCCGCATGACGGCGCTGATGATGGAGGCCCGCGGCGCCGACGTCGAAATCGCCGGCCAGACCGTCCACGTCCGCCCCGGCGCCTACACCCTCCCCGGCGGTCCCGTCACCGCCGACTGGAGCGCCGCCTCCTACTGGTATGCCATCACGGCCGTCTCGGCCGGATGGGTGACGCTGCCCGGCCTCGAGGAGAACTCGCTGCAGGGCGACAGCGCCATGCGCCGCTACGGCGAGCAACTGGGCGTGAACACCGACTTCGACGACGAAGACACTCCCGACGCCGCCGTCCTCTCCGCATCGCCCGAGCAGTACAGCCGCATCACCCTCGACATGACCGGCACCCCCGACCTCGTGCCCGCCATCGCCGTGGCCGCCTGCACCCTCGGAATCCCCTTCCATTTCACCGGCCTCGCCACGCTCCACGACAAGGAGTGCGACCGCGTGGCGGCCCTTCAGCAGGAGATGCTGCGCCTGGGCTGCATCCTCGAGGCCGAAGACCGCGACTCGCTGGCATGGGACGGCCGCCGCGCCGTCGTCATCACCCGCCCCGTCATCGACACCCACGGCGACCACCGCATGGCCATGGCCTTCGCCTGCGTCGCCATCTTCGTCCCCGGCATCGTCATCCGCGACATCGAGGTCGTCGACAAGAGCTATCCCGGCTTCTGGCGCGACCTCACCGCCGCCGGCTTCACGCTGCATGAGTGGACGGGCGAGCCGCAGCAGCCGGCCGAGGAGGAGGCTCAGACATGATCACGGTCTGCCTCATTCTCGTGGGCGTGCTCCTGGGTCTCGGCGCCGTCTGCTACGCCCACCAGAAACTCAC
>SFOH01000005.1 GCA_004552485.1 Bacteroidales bacterium
ATGCTCCGCGAAAGCGGCGTGAACGTGTTCCCCATCCAGAGCTGGGACCCCTACACCTCACGCATCGACCTCTCCGACTGGCAGGGCAAGAAGGTGAAACTGGCCTTCGTCTACAAGATGATGGGTCCCACCGGCAACGTGGCCTATCTCGATGACATTTCCGTGAAGCAGTTCACGCCTCCGACAGGGCCTGTGGCTTCTCTGTCCATGGACCGCTATCAGTTCCGCTCCATGTTCATTGGCGAGAAATATTACTCCGACGCCATCACTCTCACCAACACCGGCAAGGACGGCCTTCAGATTACCGGCATCGACTGCCCGGCCGGCTTCTCTACCACCATTGCCAACCCTGAAAGCGTGGACCTGCTCATGAATCAGAGCATAAACTTCCGCCTCAGCTATCAGGCCGCCCTGACTTCAGCCGTTTCCGGCGATGTGGTCTTCCATACCACCGGCGGCGATGTTAAAGTGGCCGTCACCGCTTCAAAAGAGTTTGTTCCGGAAGGCTTCACTCTGGAGACCTTCCCACGCGTGAGCACACCCGCCGGCTGGGAAAGCAAAGGCTGGGGCTGCGCGCCGCAGGCAATTGAGGGCGACTACTCCATGTGCGGCTCCGGCGACATCTCAGCTACCACACTGCGCACTCCGCGCCTGGACCTCTCTGAAGGTGGCACCCTCAAGTTCACATACCTTAACTACTTTGACAGCGACAACCCCGAAGACGCTCCCCAGTACGACATCTCGCTTCAAGTGTCATACGACGGCGGGAACTCCTGGGTGACAAAGTGGACATCGGACTATATCAACGGACTGAACCAGGTCCTCACCGCCGAGGTGGACCTTGGTCTGGGTGACGACAACTGCTACGCCCGCTGGTACTACCCCGCCATAGAAACCGATGACGGCGGTGCATTCTCCCACTCCACCTTCTATCTTGACGGCGTGCTGCTGCCCAATCTCTACGGTGCCGATGGCGTGCCCATGGCTGCCAAGATTGTCTCCCCCGCCAACAATGCCACGGAGATTTATCCCAAGGACGTGAAACTGCAGTGGACAGAAGCACAGTTCGCTCAGGGTTATAAACTGTACGTGGGCACCTCCCGCGCCGCCAACGAAGTCATCAACGGCCTTGACCTGGGCGATGCCCTCTCCTACACCATTCCCGAGCTCGCTTACTCCACGGAGTACCGCTGGAAAGTGGTTGGCTATAACGACAAGGGCGACTGCGCAACAGCCTCGACATGGCGCTTCACCACTCAGCCCGACGCCACCGTCACCACCTTCCCCTATGTCGAGAACTTCGACAAGAGCTCGGGCGTGCCCACCGGCTGGACCTGCGTGCTCTCCGCGCAGTACAAACGCGGCTGGAGTGTGAACTCTTTGTATCCCTACAAGGTGGACGGCAAGGAATATCCCGCTCTGTTCACCACATGGCTCAACCCCGGCGAATGGAACGCTGTCGTGACTCCCGAGTTCAAGCTCCTCGCCGACGTGCCCATGAGCATCTCGTATGTCTGGGGCGACGAGCATCCCTCTGACCTCAACACCGATCCCACCGCCACCGTACAGAAGCACAACGTAGAGCCCAACAACGGCATCAGCGCTCAGTTCTTCGACATCTACGTCGACGGCGAATGGCACACCCTCTCGACCCTCTCCGAGGACTCTTCTGCCAAGAAATACTGGATCACCGAGAAGGTCGACCTGGCTCCCTATGCCGGCAAGACCGTCAAGTTCCGCTGGCGCCACGAGAGCTACAGCAACAAGGACGACGGCGGCTCGCTGGCCCACGTCCTCATCCAGGAGAACAAGGACTACCGCGCAAGCTTCAACGTCTCCGAGTGGAACGCCGGCAAGGTGAACTTCCGCAAGGCCGCTCAGTCTGCCGAACAGCAGCTTAACATCCTCAACGACGGCGGCAAGGACCTCACCGTAAAGGCCGTCTCTTTCGCAACGCCCAACTTCACCGCCTCGCTCCAGCCCGGCGACGTGATTCCCGTCAAGTCCAGCAAGTTCTTCACCGTACGCTTCGACGCTCTTGACACGGCCGCTCCCGTCTCTGATGAGATGACCGTCGAGTTCGAAGGCGGCGCCAAGGCTGTCTTCCCCGTCAAGGGCGAGGCCCTGCCCAACGGCATCTACTACTACTCGTTTGAGCCCAACGCTCTCGACTATGAGTGGGAGAAAGACTTCTCCATGATCGACGTCGACAACCAGCGCGGCTACTCGTTCACCTCCTCATGGGTCAACTACTCAGCCGACGGCGCTAAGTGCGCCTTCTCCTGCGAGAATGACTCCTACGAGACCGGCATGTACGGCATGATGAGCCCCATTTCCGGCAACCACGCCCTCGTCGCCTCCGCTCCCGCTTCGGGCTCCGGTGCCGACAACTGGATCATCTCCAAGAAGATGAAAGCCGGCTCCAAGGCCAAGTTCGACTTCTACGCCCGCAACTGGGAGAGCACCGGCAGCGTGCTGCCCGACCCCAAGAGCGAAATCACCGTCCTGGTAAGCACCGCTTCCAACACCGCCACCACCGACTTCGAGGTCGTTCGCGCCAAGGAGGAGATTCCCTACTACGACTACAACGAGTGGGGCCACTTCGAGGTTGACCTCTCTGCCTATGCCGGCAAGGACGTTTACGTCGCCCTCCAGCACACCACCGCAGGCGCCGGCAACCTGGCCTTCTTCGATGACTTCACCTTCACCGGCTTCGACGGCGACGGCGCCGGCGTCGACGACATCACCGCCGACCTCAGCGAGGACACTCAGGTGACCGTCTACAGCCTCAGCGGCGTGAAAGTCGCCGACGGCATCGGCTCCGCTGTCCTCAACCGTCTCGGCAAGGGCTTCTACGTTGTCCGCGCCACCGACGCCAAGGGCGCCCGCTCCTACAAGCTGGCCCGCTGATGCGATGACCCCTGCACCCCGATGACACCGGCTCCGCCCGCGCGGAGTCCGGCTGTCGCGGGGTTCCACTCCCCCACACATACGGTAGCCCGGGTGGCCTGTGCCCCCGGGTTACCATATTTCATCACTCATCCCCCCTTCACCCTGAACTAATGCTTCACATTCCCAGCATGCCGAACTCAAGGATATCCAAACTCATAATGCTCTGCGCCGCTCTGCTCGTGGCCTTTTCCGCGGCCGCACAAAAGCGCTCATGCACTCTCACGGTGAACGTCACCTCCGCCCCCGGCGACAACCTCGAGGGGCAGACCGTGACCGTCACACAGACCGACTATCAGATCGGCTACGGCGTCCTCACGCTCGACGCCAACGGCTCCGTCTCCCTGAAAGTCTATCCCGGAAACCACACCGTCGCCATCACCCGCGACGGCTTCGAACCCGTCTCCAAGGCCTTCAGCGTGGCCGCCGGCGCAACCACCGCCTCCGTCGACATCGCTCTCAAGGAGGCCACACGCAAGCCCTTCGCCCTCAAAGCCGAGCCCCGGCACGACGCCTACACCGGCCGAAACTCGCTGAGCGTCTCATGGAACATCGAGGCACCCGCCTTCTTCGACGACTTCGAAAGCTACTCGCCCTTCGCCATCTCCTTCGGCAACTGGACCGGCATCGACGGCGACACGGAGGCAACGGCCGCCCTCGTCGGTTCCTACCCCAACCGCGGTGGCATGCAATATGCCCAGATCATCAGCCCGCTGTCCGTGACGCCCACCTGGTGGTACGACTACCCCGTGCTGCGCCCCTACGCCGGTCAGCAATATGCCGGCTTCGTCCGCACAAGCTCCGGCAACGCCAACGACGACTGGCTCATATCCCCCGCCGTCAATGTCTCCACCGGCCACGTCCTCTCCTTCATGGCCAAGGCCGCCGACCGCTATGACGAGCGCTTCATGGTCTACGTGACCACCAAACTCGACAACCCCTCGAAGGACGACTTCGTCCGCATCGACCGCGGCAACTACGAGGCCGTCGACTACAAGGAGTGGCACAAGATGCAGTACGACCTCTCCGACTATGCCGGCAAGACCATCAAGTTCGCCATACGCTACATCGGTCAGGCCAACACCACCGGCGCCTTCATGCTCATGGTCGACGACGTCTTCGTGGGCAGCCCCGACGCCGACCTCGCCGCCGTGAAAGAGGCCTCTCGCGCCCGAGCCATGCGCGCGCGTCGCTCGCCCGCCAATCCCAACGAGAGCTTCAACGTCTACCTCGACGGCACTAAGGTAGCCACCACCGACTCCTACTCGTGCGTCATCGACGACGTCGCCGCCGGCAGCCACACCGTTGCCGTCGAAGCCGTCTACCTCTCCTCCGTCAGCGAGCGCACGCTCCTGGATGTGACCGTTCCCGACGGACCCTTCTGCCGCGTCGACTTCGCAGTCAGCGCCGACAGCTATCTCCCCGCCGATGTCCTCGACCTGCAGCTCATTTCGCTCACCACGGGCGCGCAGTATGCCGTCACCACCGAAGAGGGCCGCGCCTCCATCGCCTCCCTCCCCGCCGGACGCTATGCCGTGAACATCGCCGAGGGCGCATATGAGGCTTATAACAACGAGGTGGACATCACCAAAGACGCCACCCTGAACATCGCCCTCGTCGACCACGTCATCGACCCGTTCAACATCACGGCCGACTCCGACGACTTCGGCTACATCACCCTCCGATGGAACATCCAGCTCAGCTTCGAGGACAGCTTCGAAAGCTACGACGACTTCGCCACGGGCACCTTCGGCGAGTGGACCTCCCTCGACCTCGACGGCCAGCCCGTCTACCCCATCGCCCTCGGCAGCCAGGACAACATCGTCAACTTCCCCGGCTCGGGCAATGCCACCAACCCCACGGCCATCGCCCCCATGGTCTTCAACCCCTGGAAGACCGTCCCCGCCATGCTCCCCACCGACCCGGCCATACAGGCTCCCACCGGCGACAAAACCGTCATCTTCTTCTCGCCCCAGGGCTTCACGGCCGACAAATGGCTCATCTCGCCGCTCCTCGACATCCGCGAGGGCTATGAGTGGAGCGTGGCCGCCAAGGCCTACTCGTCGATGTACCCCGAGAGCATCGAGTTCCACTACTCCGAGGGCAGCACCTCCCCCGCCGACTTCGTCCAGCTCAGCTATGCCGACAATGTGCCCGCCGAACAGTGGACACGCTACTCGGTCTCCCTCAACGACCTGGTCGGCAAGAAAGTGCGCCTGGCCGTCCGCTACACCTCGCGCGACGCCTTCCTCATCCAGGTCGACGACTTCAAGGTCGGCCGCACCGAGGGCGACCCCGAGTTTGTTGAGTACGGCAACGTGATGCACTACGACGTGGCCATCGACGGCGTCAAGGCCGGCGAGACCGTCACACCCTCCTTCCCCGTCAAGGGTCTCTCCGAGGGCACGCACACGGCCGCCATCACCGCCGTCTACAAGAACAGCTCGTCGCGCACCGTCGAGTACACCTTCTCCGTCGGCCAGGGCGGCGTCTCCGACATCGTCATCGACTCCGTCACAGACAACCCCGCGGTCGCCTACGACATCTACGGCCGCACCGTCGACCTCGCCACAGCCCGCGGCATCATCATCGTCCGCCGGGGCGGCAAATTCCAAAAAATTCTGCGCAAATGAAAAAAATCGCATTAACCCTCCTGCTGGCCGTGGCCACCGTCCTGGTCTCGGCCGCACAAAGCGACAACGGCCTGAGCAGCACCCAGCGTCTCATCGGCCACACCACCACCGACCAGATTGACGCCGAGAACGCCTGCTTCGGCCAGGCCGGCACCTACACCATCGGCGCCGTCCTCACCGCCGACGCCCTCGCCCCCTACGCGGGCTGCAAGGTGGTCGGCGTGCGCCTCGCCGTAGGCGCCGACCTCGGACGCGCCAAGTGCCACCTCCAGAGCGTCGACGGTGCCTCCACTGCCACCGCCATCGTCGCCCAGAACCAGCGCCTCTATAAGGGCTGGAACAACATCTTCTTCAACGGCAACGGCTACGAAATCAAGAGCGGCGAGAACCTCTTCTACGGCTTCGACTACACCGAGACCGCAGAGATGGCCGCCGCACAGCAAGGCGCCATATGCGTCGTCGGCGAAAACGAGACCAACTCCTTCGCCTTCATGCAGAACAGCCGCATCTATCCCGTCTCCGGCGGCGGCAAACTCTGCGTAGCCCTCATCATCGACGCCTCCAGCCTCCCCGCCCACGACATGGCATTCACCTTCTTCGACACCGGCTTCAAATACAAGAAAGCCACCGAGAAGTTCGAGGTCTACGCCATGCTCACCGCCACAGGCCGTGAGAGCGTCACCTCCTACCGCGTCGGCTACCGCTTCGACAGCCTCGAGCCGCAGTACGCCACCGTCACCAAGGACATCGCCAGCGGCGCCTCCGACACCTGGCAGACATCCATCGACATGCCCGCCTCGCTCGCCATCGGCCGCCACTCCTTCACCGCATGGGTCGACGCCGTTGAGGGCGAACAGCTCGAGCAGACAGCACAGCGCGTCGCCTCCGTCGACTTTGCCATCTATGAGAATACCGTCGCCCGCAAGAAAGTCTACGTCGAGAACTACGTCGACACCCGTGCCGCCAACGCCGCCCTCTTCCAGGAGGCCATGGACGCTGCCGCCACCGGTGACAACGCCGCCGACATGAGCGTCGTGAACATCTTCGGCCCCGGCTCCGGCCTCGCCGTCTCCAAGGGCGCCTTCCTCCATGATGTCTACGCCTACACCCTCCCCTCGTTCACCATCAACCGCTCCTACTTCCCCGGCGAACAGCACATCGCCTACGACCTCAACGACTACCTCGCCTCACTGCCCCCCGTCTTCATCCAGGGGATGCTCTCCGACATGATCGTCCAGGACCTGGCCTCCGCTTCATTCGCCACCGTCGCCATCGACCGGGTCAGCTATGACGCCACCACCCACCGCGTCACCGCCACCGTCTCCGGCAACGTTCTCCCCGAGGCCACGGCCATCTACAACGATCTCGCCGTCACCCTCATGCTCGTCCAGGACAACGCCACATACAACGGCCAGACCTACACCAACGTCCTGCGCACATACCTCGGCGACCCCCTCGGCAACCTCGTCACCCCCGTGGGCGACACCTTCTCACAGCAATTCTCCGGCACACTTCCCCTCGGCCTTGATCCCGAGAAGATGCGCCTCGTCGCCGTCATCCACAAGGCCCACACCGAGGAGGCACCCACCCTCACCCTCGACAATGCCCGCGACTACGACATCATCAACTGCACCGATGCGCGCCTCACCGGTGAAGGCGGCGTCACCGACGTCACCATCGACGCCGCCGACAAGCAGATAGAAGCCATCTACACCCTCCAGGGCACCCGCGTCGCCACCGACGCGCCCCTCGCCCCCGGCCTCTACATCATCCGCTACACTGACTCCACCACCGCCAAGCGCCTCATCCGCTAATCGCCCGCTCCCACATCCCATCCCCATCATCGCCGCCACCCCCGTGCTCCCACGCCGAGGGTGGCGGCTCCCGTTCCCGCCCCTTCGGCATCAAATGTGGTTCCCGTTATGCGACGATGCCTCACGGTGACGGGGAACGCCGCCTACGGGGCAACACGGCGACAGGCAACACGTCGCGGGAGCAAACGGCGGCATGAAAGGTCGGTTTCAAATGCCGGCGAGCCCCGTCGCAGGCATAGATACGGGCATTTGAAATCGTGCGGCTTGGCGCTGACACCGACTACACGGGGGGGCGATTATGTTGGGGCTGGCGGCGGGGGATAAAGAGGGACGGCGCCTGCATCACTGCGGGCGCCGGCCGACGTTCAATCAAACCATTTTTTTACCTTACGCCGGTTTCGCTGCAAGGCGAAAATCGGTTGACTTACCAAATTCTTGTTTATTGCGAATTTTGATTACCAATCTCTTGATGAGGGGGAAGCCGTTCAGCGGACGATGTACTTCTTGCCGGAGTGGATGTAGACGCCGGCGGGGAGGACGTCGCTGAGGGTGGCAGGGTCGAGTGCGTCGGCCACTTTCTGTCCCATGAGGTTATAGACGGGGGCGGAAGCGGCGGGCTTAGGGTCGGCAACGATGTCGGTGACACCGGCACCGGCTTTGGCGTCGAGGGTCCATGCCGAGAGCTGTTTCACGGAGACGGCGCCGTCGGAGAAGGCCTCAACACCGTCGGCATCGGCAGCCGTGGGGAAGACGCGGATGGACGAGGCCCACTTGTCGTTGATGAAGATGTCGAGGATGGAGTGGTCGATGAAGACGTTGATTTTAACCTCGGTGCCGCGTTTGATGAACTCGGGGAGCGGGAGGGTGTAGATGCCGTCATAGACGCCGCCGTCGTTGACGAGTCGCTCGAGGCGCGAGAAGTCGACTTTGACGGAGTTGGCGGAGGGGTTGTAGGTGATGGTGCCGGCGGCGGTGCCGTTCTTGAAGATGCGGAATCCGACGGGGTTGGCGTTCTTGGTGAAGACGGCGAGGAGTTCGACGGCGCGGCCGCTGACGGGTGAGAGCGATACGGTGCCGTTCATCTCAAAGTCGGTGCGCGAGAAGGTGGTGGCGGTGCGCAGGCCGGTGAGAGTGTGCCAGGGCTTCTGGACGAGCGAGCCGTCGTCGGCGAGACTCCACTCGCGGGGGAGCGAGTAGCAGTGGGCCCAGCCCAGGTTCCAGTTGTCGTCGGACGGGAGTTTGTCGGGGACGATGCCCATGGCGATGACGCGGCCGTCCTGAGGATAGATGGTGGGCGAGAGCAGGCCGAAACCGTCTCGCGAGTTGAGTTCGACGTTCTTGGAGGCCGTTGTGGCGGGGGCGAAAGTGCCGTCGGTGTTGATTGAGCCGGTCCAGTAGATGGTGCGCACGCCGGTGGATGTGCCTAAGGGCGTGGCGGTGAAGAGCCATCGTCCGTCGGGCATGCGGGTGATGTTGGGCATCTCCCAGAATGTGCCGTCGGCGTTGGCTGAGCTGCCGGTGAAGAAGAGCTTGCCGTCGTTCGACCAGGTCTTGGAGGCGGGGTCGTAGCGGTGGAGCGAGGTGGTGCCGACGCCGTCCTTGGACGAGCCGACGATGATGTAGGCGTCACCGCCGGGAACGCGGAAGAAGTAGGGGTCGCGGAAGTCGTCGGTGAGGGTGCCGGGGCGGCCGTTGATGACGGGGTTTCCGGTCCACTTGTTCCAGTTGAGGAGCGTGGCGTCTGTGGGCGATGCGCCGTCAATGGTGGCGCGGGCGTAGTCGACGCCGGTGTAGATGATGGCGGGGAGGTTGCCGGTGATTTCGGGGTCGGTGAAGACGCATCCGCTCCAGCAGCCCTTGATGTCGTAGGCGGCACCGGGGGCGATGGCAATCTTCTCCTCGCGCCAGTCATAGAGGTTCTCGGAGGAGATGTGGCCCCAGTGGAGGCGTGCCATGTAGGGGCCGTTGGCGTTCTTCTGGAAGAAGACGTGGTAGCGGCCGTCGGAGTATGTCATGCCGTGGCACTCGTTGGTCCATGCCGTAGCGGGCATGCCGTGGAAGCGGGGACGCAGCAGGCTCTCGGCGTATCGCGAGGCGGGGATTTTGAGGTCGGCCTCGTTCTCGGCCTTGGCGTTGATTTCGTCGGCGGAGACGGCCTCGTTCCACACCTTCACCTCGTCGATGAGGCCGTTGAACGATGAGAGCAGGAAGGGGCCGGAGTAGTTGAGCAGCGAGCCGCGGCCCATGGTGAAGGCGCCGGCTTTGACGGCGACGGTGCCGTTGCAGCGCGAGGAGCCAACCTCCGTGCCGTTGTTGTAGAGCGTGACGCGGCGGGCGTCGGCGTCGACGACGGCCACGAGGTGGTTCCATGCGTAGACGGGCAGGGGCGTGGTGATGTCGATGTTGACGGGCCAGCCGCCGACGTAGGTGCGGAAGCTGTATCGGCCGTCGAAGCCGATGTAGAATCCGAAGCCGGTCTTGTCCGTCTCGTTGAGGCAGGTGACGATGGGCGTCATCTCGGGCGTGTTCTGGTCAATCTTGATGATGGGATAGCACGGAACGGCCACCCACAGCGACACTGACATCTGACGCGAGCCTTCGGGGACGATGTCGCCGACGGTGGCGTCGACCCACGAGGTGTAGCCGTCGAAGCGCAGCGCCTTGCCGGCGACGGCGCCGTCGACCTTCTCGGGGGCGAAGTGGCCCTCCACGCCGAAGCGCGAGCCGGAGACGACGTCCTGAATCTGGCCGGAGCGCACGTCCATCGGGAAGTGGGCCACCAGGTCGGCGCTGGCTGTCGTGGCGGCCATGCCGAGGGCGAGGGCGGTTATGGTTTTAAGATGTTTCATTGCGGTGTATAGGGGGGGTGATTATTTTACGAGGACCTTGGAGGCCGTATTGCCCTGGCGACGGATGTAGAGGCCGGGGGCGAGGCTTTCGGCATTGACCTGCACGCCCTGGAGGTTGAAGTAGGAGACGGGGGCGTCGGCATCGGTGTCGGCTGTTATGTCGGCGACACCGGCCAATGCGGTCTGTTTCTGCAGGTAGGTGATGGTGTTGGCGGTGAGCTTGCGGTGGTTGTCGGCGAAGGCGTTGGTGCCGTTGCGGGGCGACCATTCGCAGCAGGCGAGGCCGTTGGCGATGACGGTGCCCTTGACGGAGGCGGTGGGCAGGAATTCGACGACGCCGGCGACGGCATAATCCTGGACGTGGCCCCAGGTGCCGATGACGAGGGCGGTGTTGTCGCGCTCGAACTTCACGACGGTGTTAGCGCCCTCCGAGGTGTACTGATAGGCGTTGAGGTCCCAGCAGCAGTTGTGGTCTTCGCGCCACATCTCGGCGCCGGTGCCGGTGCCTTCCATGGGGAAGTTGTCGATGGGAGGATTGTAGGTGTCGCCATGTT
This sequence comes from Bacteroidales bacterium, assembly GCA_004552485.1. GTDB lineage: Bacteria > Bacteroidota > Bacteroidia > Bacteroidales > Muribaculaceae > CAG-873. The sequence continues at coordinate 10,800 of SFOH01000005.1, forward strand.
CGAGGCCGGCGTAGATGTCGTGGGTGCGGCGGTCATAGTACTGCGAAGCGTCCTGGTCGCGGTTGTCGGGGTTGAGCTGCCAGTAGCCGATCTGAGCGTTGAGGGCCCACACGTCGGTGCCCTTGCCGCCGTCGCCGTCACCATAGATGTTGGGGTCGAACTTGGCGTCGATGCGACCGATGCGGCTGAGCATCTGCGTGGCGTGCTTGGTGAGCAGGACGGAGCCGCCGTCGGCGAGGTACTGACGGATGGCGTCGAGGGTGGCCTGAGCGGTGAAGGCGGCGGGGAGATTGCCCTTGCCGGTGTTCAGACGGTCGATGTTGATCCACAGGCAGTCGATGTCCTTGGCGTTGATCTTCGTGGCGGCATCGGCGGGCGTGATGAGTTCGGCGTCCTTGACGTTGAGCGAGAACCAGCGTGCGGCTTCGTATTCCTGGTAGTTGTCGATGGCGTCGAGGCTGTTGTAGCCAATCAGCATTGCGGGGTGAGCGGCATAAGCGCCGGCGGCGGTGAGGACTGCGGCGGCAGCAATAGCGTTTCTAAGTATAGCTTTCATAGCGTTTGGGGGGGGATATTGATTGTTCGTTTGGAGATGTTTATCGGATAATAACTTTTGAGACGTTGCTGCCGCAGCGGCGGATATAGAGACCGGGAGCGGGGTTGCCGTTCACTTCCGTGCCCTGCATTGTGTAATAGACGACGGCAGCGGCGGAGTCGTTTTCGGCATCGGCTGTGATGTCAGTTACGCCGCTTGATTTCAGCTTTGAGCGAAGATAGAATATTATGTTGGCGGTGAGCTTCTGAAGATTGTTGTGGAAGGCGTTTGTGCCGGTACGGGGAGCCCACTCGCAGCAGGCGAGGCCGTTGGCTATGACAGCGCCCTGCGTACCGTCGCCCTCAGCACTACCTACACGTGAGCGAACTGACAGGGGCTGCTTGGGAGCATAGAACTCGACGACGCCGGCAACGGCATAGTCCTGGACGTGACCCCAGGTGCCGATAACACGCGAATTGGTCTCCTTCTCAAATTTCTCGACTGTGTTGGCTCCGTCGGCTGTGAACTGATAAGCGTTGAGGTCCCAGCAGCAGTTGTGGTCTTCGCGCCAAATCTCGGCGCCGGTGCCGGTGCCTTCCATGGGGAAGTTGTCGATAGGAGGGTTGTAAGTGTCGCCGTGTTCGAGGTCGGCATAGATGGCATGGGTGCGGTGGTCGTAGTACTGCTCGGGGCGGTGCTCATCCTTGTTGTCGGGGTTGAGTTGCCAGTAGCCGATCTGAGCGTTGAGGGCCCACACATCGGTGCCCTTTCCGCCCTCTCCGTTGCCGAAGATGTTGGGGTCGAATTTAGCGTCGATGCGGCCGATTTTACTAAGCATCAGCGTGGCATGCTTTGAGAGGTAGATATTGCCGCCTTCGGCAATGAATTCGGCAAGGGCTTTGTATGTGGCCTCAGGCAGCAGAGCCTTGATGTCCGCAGGCGTCATGTTTAGGCGGTCGAGATGAATCCAGATGCAGTCGACGTTCTGCACGTTGATGTCGAGATTTGCTTCGGGAGTGATAAACACACCTTCGGGATAGGTTGCGCGGAACCATGCGGCGGCAGCGCGCTCCTGGTCGTTGAGATTGTCAATGTTGTCGTCTGTCACCAGCATGGCGGGGTGTGTGGTTGCCTCGGCAGAAGCAACGACAGCGGTGAGGACCATGACTGAGGCCAGCGTATTGCGTAAAAATTTATTCATAGCGAGACAGATTGTTTTTTGGAAAAAGAGGGAAAGCCGCCCCGACCCGGGTGTGAGTCGGGGCGGCATCCCTGCGGTTGAATTTCTATTGTTGTTTGTTAATTATCAACTTTGGTCAGAGGAGAGAGGGGTGGGTTGAACGGGGAATTACTGGAGGTAGCTGATGATGTTGGTGGTCAGCTGCTCGACGTTGTGCTGGTAGATGTTGGCGCCGGAGTTCTGATTCCACTCGTAGGCGGCGAAACCGTTGGCGATGCAGCGGCCGTGGCTCTCGGTGGCGAAGAAGTCGACGAGGCCGGCTACGCAGTGGTCACGCACGTGTCCCCAGGTGGCGAGCACCATAGAGTTGGTGACTTTCTCGAAGTTGGCGATTACGTCGCGCTCGGAGCCTTTGCCATAGATGTTGCAGTCCCACATGCAGTTGTGGTCCTCACGCTGGCCGGGGCCGATGAGGGGCAGCGAGTTGTAGCCGTAGCCGTTGGGGTCTTCGAGGACGCAGTCTTTGAAGATTGCGTGGGCGGTGCGGTCGTAGAAGCCCTGGTCGGAGCCGTTGCGGAAGTCCCAGCCCAGGTAGGGGTTGATGGTCCACACGTCTGTGCCTGAGCCGCCGTTGCCGTTGCCGAAGAGCGAGGGAGCCATGTTCTCGGGCACGAAGCCGAGGGGCGCGGTGAGCTGGGTGGCCATGTTGGAGAGGTAGATCGAGCCACCGTTTGCGGAGTAGTCCTTGAGGGCGTTGATGGTTGCCTCGTCGGCGAGGCCGCCGGGAAGGTTCTGGACGCCGTACTGGAGGCCAACGCGGTCAACCATGATCCAGATGACGGAGACGATGTCGGGGTCGAGGGAGGCGATGTCGGTGGTGTGGATGAACTGGGTGTTGGGCTGTTTGGCGAACCACTCGGCGGCGGCGCGCTCGTCGTCGTCGGGGAGGGCGGCGGCGTTGTCGGCCAGGAGCAGGAAGGCGGCCTTGGAGGCCACGAAGGGCACGCGGGTCACAACGGAAGCGCCTTCGGAGACATACTTGCTGTCATATTCGACTTTGACGGTGTAGACCAGGTCGCGGTCCATGGGCTGACCCTTGAGGACGCAAGAGGTGGCTGAAGCGGGGAGGACGGTGGGGTTGCCGTTGTCGCAGCTGACTTTCACGGCCGTGATGCCGGCCTGTGAGGGCAGTGTCCAGGTGAGGGTGACGGTGCGGCCCTGCACGGAGGCCTGCACGTCGCTGGCTTTGGCCAGGGCGGGCAGCTCGGGATAGCCCTTGGGCTCATAGTCTGAGCAGGCGCTCAGCAGGCCGATGACTGCGACGGTGAGCACGGCCAGTATGTAGGATGATAACTTTTTCATTTTAGTGGGTGATGAATAGTGAGTTAGTGATTAGTGAGAGGGTCACTTGTAGATGTCGCCGGCGTTGTCGACCTGGTTAACGGGGATGGGCAGGTAGATTTCGCTTTCGGTGAGGTTGGCGCCCTGATAGTAGGAGTGGATCTTCACCTCGGAGGCATAGTAATTGTTCATAGTCTCCACGACGTTGCCCCAGCGGACGAGGTCGAACCAGCGGTGGCCTTCCATGGCCAGCTCGATGCGGCGCTCCATGCGGACGGCGCGGCGTGCATAGTCCTGGTTCCAGCCGGCGGCGGGATATTCGGCGCAGGCGTAGTTGGCGATGGCGGGGTTGCAGTCGACGGGCGAGTAGGCGGGGTCTACGGAGGCAGCGGCGCGACGGCGGATCTGGTTGATGAGGTCGCGGGCTTCGTCAAGGTTGCGGTTGAGCTCGATGAGGGCTTCGGCACGCATGAGCATCACGTCGGCGTAGCGGATGAGGCTCCAGTTGAGCGAGGAAGCGCCCCAGGGCACGATGCCGGGTTTGCAGTAGGGCGACTCGGGAGCGGTGTAGGGCTTTTTGCCGGAATACTGGCCGTAGAGCTCGAGGTTGCGGCACCAGTGCTCGTTGTACATGTGACCGCGCCAGGGCATGCCGATGCGGCCGAGGGTGAAGTCGAGACGGGGGTCTACGTTGCCTTCGTAGTCGGCGCCGTCGACGTTCTCGTCGTTGAAGGAGCCGTCAAGGAAGGGCAGGCCGTTCTTGTCGGTGCGGAAGGCGTTGACAAGGTTTTGTGAGGCGAGGTAGAAGTCGTCGCCGTTGCCGTAGAGGTTGCCCTCGGACCATGTGCAGTTCAGACAGTTGTTGAAGTTGTACTGGTCGGGAGCCTGGGCCGATGAGAACTGGATGGACATCACGGCCTCGTACATGTTGTTGTACTCGGGCTTGGACATATCCAGGAAGTTGGGATAGAGCTCGTACTTGTGGGAGTCGATGACGTAGCCGGCATACTCGGCGGCCTCTTCCCATGAGGAGGTGAACAGGTCGACGCGGGCGAGGATGGCGGCGGCGACATAGCGGTTGAAGCGGCCTACCTGTGTCTGGGTGGCGGGCAGGGCGGCATAGGCGTTGCGCAGGTCTTCTTTGATGAACTCGGCAATCTGGTCGCGGGTGTACTGGTCGGCGCGGCACGATGACGGGTCAACGACGGTCTCGTCGAAGTAGGGGAACTTCTGGAAGATGCGGAGCATGTCGAAGTAGTAGTAGGCGCGCAGCGTCTTCATCTCGGCGATGAACGAACCGCGGTTGGCGTCGGAGATCGACGAGGAGTTCTCGATGGAGCGGATGGCTGTGTTGCAGCGTGCGATGGAGTAGTAGTTGTTGCGCCATTTGAAGTTGGCGATATCGTTGTCGGACTGCACGTTGCCGACTTCAAGCTGGTGCATGTAGCCCTCCATGGTCACGCCGTCGCCGCCCTTCAGGGCATCGTCGGAGCGGACATCGAAGACCCAGTTGTTGATGGGGCCGGCAAACGACTCGTTGTTGCCGAAGTAGTGGCAGAGCAGGGTTGCGTAGGCGCTGACCATGAGGTCCGTGGCCTCGTCATCGCCAATCTGCTTGTCGGTGAAAGTGCCCTGCGGCTTGGTGTCCAGCAGGTCGTCGCAGGAAACGGTGGCCAGAGCCATCGAGGTGACGGCGGCGGAGAGCAGGACGTTCTTTATGATGGTTTTGAAACTTTTCATAATGGGAAAATTGTGAGAAGGGATGGTGATTAGAACTGAAGGTTAAGACCGAGAGTGAATGTGCGGGGACGCGGGTATGCACCGTTGTCGATGTGAGCGCCGTATTCGCCGGGGAGAATCTCGGGGTCGAGACCGGTGTAGTCGGTGATGGTGAACACGTTCTCAACCTGGCCGTAGACGTCGAGGTTGGTGGCGCCGATCTTAGAGATGAGGGTCTTGGGCAGTGAGTAGGAGAGCTTGAGATATTTCATCTTCATGTAGGAACCGTTCTCTACATAGTAGGTTGAGAAGCGGGCCTCGTTGTTGTCGTCTGTGAGCGACAGGGCGGGGATTGAAGAGCCGGTGTTCGTGGGCGACCAGGCGTTGAGGATGTCGTGGCCGCGGTTGGTGGCGAGGTTGCCGTAGTTCATCGACAGGAGCTGGCGTTTCATGTGGTTCTGGATGTCGAAGCCGAAGTCGCCGGCGAAGAAAGCGTCGAGAGTGAATGCGCGGTACTTGAACGAGAGGTTGAGACCCATCGACAGGTCGGGGTTGGGGTCGCCGATGATGCAGCGGTCGTTGTCGTTGATGACGCCGTTGCCGTCGAGGTCGCGGTAGATGAGGCGGCCGGGAGCGGCGCCGGTCTGTGTGGCGTGGTTGGCCACTTCTTCGGCGGTCTGGAAGATGCCGTCGCAGACATAGCCGTAGTAGACACCCATGGGCTCGCCGGGGATGAGGCGCTGGTCACCGCCGATGAATTTCTGGCGTGAGTTCAGCTTGACGAGTTTGTTCTTGTACTGGGAGATGTTCAGAGAGCCGTTCCATGAGAAGTCGCCGTAGATGGGCGAGTTGTAGCCGAGGCTTACTTCCCAGCCGTGGTTCTTCATGTCGCCGGTGTTGAGCCAAACGGCGGCGTTGGCACCTGCCACGTCGAGGGCGGGCGGGATGGTGAGCATGTCGCGGGTCTTCTTGATGTAGTAGTCGGCGGTGAGGTTGATGGCGCCGCCCAGGAACTGGAGGTCAACACCGATGTTGTTCTGTGTGGTGGTCTCCCATTTCAGGTCGGGGTTACCGGTGGAGGCGAGGGTGATACCCGAGGTGGTCGACGAGTTGGTGCCGTCGATGTCGTATGCGCCGTTGCCGGTGTTGAATATATAAGTTGTGTAGGAAGGATAGAGCGAGGGGATGTTGGCGTTACCGTTCTGGCCCCATGAGTAGCGGATCTTGAGGTCGGTCAGGATGTTGTTCTTGGGGAAGAAGTCCTCCTGGGTGGGACGCCATGCCAGGGAGAATGCGGGGAACACGCCGGTGCGGTGCTTCTTGGCGAAGCGTGAGTTCTGGTCGCGGCGGATGGTGAAGGATGCGAGGTAGCGGTCGGCGTAGTTATAGTCGGCTTTGCCGAAGATCGAGAATACTGACCACTGGTTCTTGCCGCCGCCTGAGCGCTGCTGGCCTGTGCCGGCGCCAACCTGCATGAAGTCTTCGTCCTCGAAGGCATAGCCCTCGCGTGAGCCGGTCAGGTCCTTGAAGGTGTAACCGATGGCCTCGGTACCGAAGAGGAGGTTGATGTGGTGGTTAGCGGCGAAAGACTTAACGTAGTTGGCGGTGTTGGTCCATGTCCAGGTGTCGCCCTGGCCGTAGGCTGAGCCGACAGAGTTGACGTCACCGGGGTTGGTGGCGCGGCCGCGTGTCACGTTGAAGTACTGAGAGTGCTCGACACCGATGTTCGATTTGAGGGTGAGGCCGTCGATGGGTTTCACCTCGAGGTAGGCGTTTCCGAGGATGCGCCATGATGAGAGGTCGTTGTCAGAGCTGTTGGCGATGAGCTGGCAGGGGTTGGCCAGGTCGGAGGCGATGAGGTGGAGGGGACGTGTCCACTCGCCGTCAAGGCCTTTCACGGGAAGAGCGGGGTGCTGGGACATGGCGGTGAAGGGGATGCCTCGGTCGCCGGCGACGTCGACGCCGCGGTTTGTCCAGCGGGCAACCATCAGGTTCTCGCCCACGGTGATGTACTTGTTGAAGTCGTAGCGAGAGTTGATACGGCCTGAGTAGCGCTCGTAGAAGGTGTCGCGGATGTTACCGTTCTGGTTGATGTAGTTCAGCGAGAACATCACTGAGCCCTTCTCGGTGTTGTTGGAGATAGAAGCGGTGAGGTTGTTTGTCCAGGCGGTGTGGTAGACCTTGTCCTGCCAGTCAGTGTTGGTGGTGGGATAGTTGGGGTCACCGGCCACGAACGGCTGGAGCACGGGGGTTGCGCCGCTGCCGTAGAGGACGTGTGAGGGAGCGATGCCGGAGTTGGCCGATGCGGCCCAGTAGGCCTGGCCCCACTCGTCGGCGCTCAGCATCTTGTAGCGCTTGGCAATGGTCTGGGCGGAGGCGGCATAGTTTACGTTGATGGTCATGCGGTCGCCCTTGCCCTGCTTGGTGGTGATGATGACGACACCGTTGGCGGCACGCGAACCGTAGATCGAAGCGGAGGCGGCATCCTTCAGCACCTGCATCGACTCGATGTCGGCGGGGTTGAAGCAGTTGAGGTTGTCGGTGGGCACTCCGTCAATGATGTAGAGGGGGTCGTTGGAGGAGTTGGCCGTCGACATACCGCGGACGCGGATAGAGCCCGTACCGCCGGGGGCGGCGTCGGGGATGACGTTAACGCCGGGGAGCTTGCCGGCCATCGAGTTGAGGATGTTGCCGGAGTTCTCCGAGATGGGGTCCTTCATGTCCATGACGGAGACGGCGCCGGTGAGGTCGGCTTTGCGGATGGTCTGATAGCCGACGACCACGAGTTCGTTGAGGACTTCGTTGTTCTCTTCCATGACAACGTTCATGGAGGGAGCGGCTTTCATGGTAACGGGCTTGTAGCCGATGTAGGTGATGTTGACGTCGGCGCCTTCGGGAGCCTTGAATGAGAATTTGCCGTCAAGGTCAGTGGACACGGCCACGTTGGCCGACGGACAGAGCACGGAAGCGCCGATGAGCGGCTCGTTGTCAGTAGCCGAGGTCACGACGCCGCTGACTGATATCTCTCGTGCCTGGGTTACCAGCACGGTGAGAAAGAGCAGCACTGCGGTGAGAATGCTTTTTTTCATGCTATTAATTTGGAAAATTGGTTAGTTGATTAGTATTTGGTTTTCTGTGATTTCAAGGATGAGGGAGAAGATTGTGCGGCAAATTTACCTCACATATTATAAAGAGGTTATGAAAATCAAGTCAGAAGCTATAAAAATTTTGGCCATGCAGAAAAAGTGATAAACAATGCAAGAAAAATCGCAGAAAGCGGCGGGCGGCAGGGATTGCGAGAGGCGACCCCGAAGCCTGCGGCTTCGGGCACGGTCATGGAGAAAGAAAGAGAAAGAGGGAGAGCAAGGGAGAGCGAGGGGGATCGAGGGCGAGGGGCGCCCGGCGTGCCTGACCGTGCCCGGAGCCTGCGGCTCCGGGTCTCCGGCCGTGGTTGGGCGGCGCTGGAGAGCCGGCGCGCCCGGCCCGGCGTCAGCCCAGTTTGTCGCGGAGGGCGGACGGCGTCTCGTTGAAGGCCGCGCGGTAGCACTTCGTGAAGTAGGCCGGCGACGAGAAGCCGACGGCGTAGGCAATCTCGCTGATGCTCTTGTCTGTGGCCGTGAGCATGCGGCGGCCTTCGCGCAGACGCAGCTGACGAATGAGCTCGACAGGGGTGTAGCCCGTCAGCGCCTTAATCTTGCGGTAGAACTGCGAGTGACCGAGACCCATCTCCGAGGCGATGTCCTCGATGCTCAGCTCGGGATTCGACATTTGCGCCGTGAAGATGTCGAGGAAGCGGGCATAGAAACGGTTGTCAATGTCGGCGGCGGGAGTCGGTGACGCAGACTCCGGCGCTGTGGACGAAGGTGCGGCGACGGGTCTGGCCCAGAGCTCGCGGATGCGGCGGCGGTTGGCGATGAGGTTGCGGCAGCGCGAGACGAGCAGTTCGGCCGTGAACGGCTTGGGCAGGTAGGCGTCGGCACCCGAGTCGTAGCCCTGGACGCGCTGATGGTCGAGGGCGCAGGCCGTGAGCATGAGCACCGGGATGTGAGAGGTCGTCACCTCCTCCTTGATGAGACGGCAGCACTCGAGGCCGTCCATGACGGGCATCATGACGTCGCAGATGATGATGTCGGGGACAAGACGCATGGCGGCGGCGAGACCGGCACGGCCGTCAGCGGCTTCGTGGATGCGGTATTGGTCGCCGAGTATCTCCTTGACCAGCAGGCGCATATCGGCATTGTCGTCGATGACGAGGAGGACGGGGAGATTCTCCTGCGCAACCGGAGCCGACGGTTCTGCGACGGTGGTAGCGGCCGGGTCGGAGACGGGGCCGACGCGGCGCAGCTCGGCCACGACCTCGGCGTCGGTGATGAGCGGAGCGGGCGTAGTGGCCGGGCCGTCGACGTGACGGACGGGGATGGTGACGGTGAAGACGGAGCCGACGCCGGGCGTACTTTCGACGCTGATTGTGCCTCCATGGAGCTCGACGAAAGCCTTCACGAGCGAGAGGCCGATGCCCGAGCCGATGGCGGCGCCGTGGTCGGCGCTCTGGTAGAAGCTCTCGAAGATGCGGGAGATTTCGGAGGCGGCGATGCCGCGGCCGGTGTCGGAGAAACGCATCACAAGGTTCTCGCCCTCAACGGCATAGCTGACGGTGATGGCGCCGCCGACGGTAGTATATTTGATGGCGTTCGAGATGATGTTGAAGAAGATGCGCTCCATCTTCTCGGGGTCTACGGCGAGTGTGAGAGGCTCGGAGTCGGCCAGCGAGAGGCGGATGTCGTGGGCACGCGCGGCTTCGCGGAACGATTCCATCCACTCCTTGACGGCGACGGTGAAGTCGATTTCGGCGAGGTTGAGGCTGAGGCGGCCGTTTTCGAGCTTGCGGAAGTCGAGAATCTGGTTGATGAGGCGCAGGAGTATGCGCGAGTTCTTCTGAATGAGCAGGGCGAGAGAATGTTCGCGGGGAGTGAGGCTTTCGGCGGCAACAAGCTGATTGACAGGCTCGGAGATGAGGGTGAGAGGCGTGCGCAGGTCGTGGGAGACGTTGGTGTAGAAGGCGAGCTTCGAGCGCGTGGCCTCGGCGATTTGGCGGTTGAGTTTCTTCTCTTCTTCGCCCTGCTTTTCGAGGAGCATGTTCTTGTGCATCAGCTCTTTCTGCACCCGTTTGTGAACCCAATAGGCGCGGAGCACCATGAAGAGGATGGCGATCACGAGCAGAAGGATGACGATGGAGGCGTAGAAGAGCGAGGTCTGGGCGGAGTGCTTCTCCCAGTATGTGTCGATGCGCATCTTCAGCTCGCGCATCTTCTCGGTCTCCTGCTGGAGCGATTTGTCCTGGAGGAGGAGGATATCGGCGTTTGAGAGGTCGACGGGCGAGGAGGCGGGCAGACTGACGTCCTTCTGCGTGGGACGTCCTTTGAGGATGTCGATGGCGGTTTTGAGGATGAGGTGGCCCTCGGTGGGATAGAGGAAGGTGGCGTCGATGGTCGAGTCAGCCACGGCGGCGATACCGATCTTGGGGGCGGCGTCGATGCCGATGATTTTCACGCGGTCACGGATGCCGCGGCGTTGGCACACTTCGGAGGCGCCGATGGCCATGCGGTCGTTGTGGGCGTAAATGATGTCGATGTCGGGATAAAGTTCAAGCAGTGAGTCGGTTACGCGCACAGCATCCTCCTTCTTCCAATTGGCGACTCCGCTGCCGGCGATGATGCCGCCCCCGGCGGTGAAGGTCTCGGTAAAACCCCGGTGACGCTTGGTGGCCGGTGTGCAGTCGGGCAGACCGCGCAACTCGATGGCGCGGGGAGCGCGGCCGAGCTTGTGGCCCAGGTTGAGGGCGTATGTACCGGCTTCGCGGCCGATGCCGAGGTTGTCGGAGACGATGCGCGACGTGTAGCTGTCGCCGTTGATTTCGCGGTCGAAGAGAACGACGGGGATACCGCGCTCGTACACATCTTTAATAATAGGCGTGAGAGCCTCCTCCTCGTTGGGCGAGGCGATGATCAGGTCGAAGCCGTTGTCGGCGAAATAGCGTATGTCCTCAACCTGGCGCGCGGAGTTGTCCTCGGCGGAGCGGATCTCCACGGAGACATCCTCGTGGAGCATGGCCTCGCGGAGCATCTCGTCGTTGGCCTTCGAGCGCCAGTCGTCGGAGGCGCACTGCGACACGCCTATGCGGTAGGTCTTCTGCTTCTCGCAGCCCGAAGCGCCGATGAGTAGCGCCCCCGCGAGGAGCGGAAACAGGATAAGTTTCTTCATTGTATTATTCATGGTACACATTTCTCACGAATGAGAGCTTGTGATAATGGATATGAGTATGGTAGTTTTAAAATGGTTTGTCGAGTTGCAAGAAATAACCCCTTCTTGAAAAATCACTGCAAAGATACGCAAAGTTTTATAAAAAACACACCCTTGTGTTGCACTTTTTATGCAATGCAGAAATTTTTATTGCCTGTGCAGAGAATTTCATACTCACCATACATATATAATAACTACTTTTGTGCCACAATTTTCACTGAACAATAACCCAACCAGGAAAAACTGATATGAACACCCAATCCCTGAAATTTCTTCTCGCAGCAGGCGCCGCTGTCTGCGCCGGCATCGTCCCGGCCACAGCCGCGAACGGCATCAAGGTCGAGCACCTCGGCGTGAACAACACCCTGGTGCGCGTCAACCCCGACAGCGTCCGCTGGCTGATAATGCCCGTCCAGGAGTCGTGCGACGACGCCCGCGTCAACGTGCTGGCCGACGGCAAGCTCGAGCGCACCATATTCGTGCGCCTCTCCAAGAATCACACCGACTACACCGTGCCCCTCGACCTCACGCCCTACCGCGGCAAGAAGGTCGTGCTCGACATCGTGACCCCGCAGAGCCGCAGCTCCGTGCGCGAGGCCGCCAACGATGCCTGCTGGCAGGACATGGCGCTTTCGGACTCATACTCCACCGCCAACCGCGAGAAATACCGCCCCGCCTTCCACCACACGCCCCTCTACGGCTGGATGAACGACCCCAACGGCATGGTCTACAAGGACGGCGTTTGGACGCTCTGCTACCAGTGGAACCCCTACGGCTCGAAGTGGCAGAACATGACCTGGGGACGCTCAACCTCGAAAGACCTCGTCAACTGGGAGCATCACGGCCCCGCCATCGTGCCCGACGGCCTGGGCACAATCTTCTCCGGAAGCTGCGCCATCGACCGTGAGAACTCCGCCGGCTTCGGCAAGGACGCCATCGTGGCCATGTACACCTCCGCCGCAACAAGCCAGACTCAGAGCCTGGCCCACAGCACCGACGGCGGCAACACCTTCCATAAATATGCCGGCAACCCCGTCATCACGCTCGACTCCGAGTTCCGCGATCCCAACATGTTCTGGTACGCCCCCGCAAAAGAATGGGTGCTCGTGCTGGCACATGCCCTCGAGCACGAGATGCTCGTTTACACCTCCAAGGACATGAAGAACTGGACGCTTCAGAGCCGCTTCGGCAAAGGCCTCGGCGCCCAGGATGGCGTCTGGGAGTGCCCCGACCTGTTTGAGCTGCCCGCCGGCAAAGGCTCGAAGTGGGTTATGCTCGTGAACCTCAATCCCGGCGGACCTTTCGGAGGCAGCGCCACACAGTACTTCGTCGGCGACTTCGACGGCAAGACCTTCACTCCCGACCGCGACAAGAACGGCAATGTGCCCACAAAGTGGATGGACTATGGCAAGGACCACTACGCCACCGTCAGCTTCTCCGACACTCCCGACGGCCGACGCACCGTCCTCGGCTGGATGAGCAACTGGCAGTATGCCAACGACGTGCCCACTCAGCAATACCGCAGCGCCAACACCCTGCCCCGCGACCTCAGCCTCTTCCGCGGCAAGGACGGCAGCTGGTACCTGGCCTCCGCTCCCTCGCCCGAGGTGGACGCCCTGCGCGCATCGACGCCCGCTCCCGTCAACTCTTCCCTCTCCACAACTCCCGTCGTCTACACCCTCCCCGCCGACAATGACGGCATCTGCGAGATCGACGCCACCATCACCGCCGCAAAAGGTCCTGTGACAATGACCCTCTCCAACGACAAGGGCGAGAAGACGCTCATCACCTACGACCCCGCAAAGGCAACCGTCTCCGTCGACCGCACCGCCTCCGGCGTCACCGACTTCTCACGCGACTTCTCCGCTGTGACCACAGCACCCCTCCCCGCAAAGGTTAAAGCCCTCAGCCTCCGCATCTTCGTCGACCGCTCCAGCATCGAGGTCTTCGCCAACGACGGCCAGGCCGTGCTCACCAACCTCGTTTTCCCGTCGGCCCCCTACTCCACCCTCTCCGTCTCAGCTGACCCCAAGGCCACGCTGAAAGCACTGTCCGTTTACCCCCTCAAACCAACTGTCAAGTAATCTCTAACGTCAACCTTACATAACCAATCATGGAAAATTCTCAAGCAAAAGCCACGCACAAAGGCGGGACGTCGCTCATGCAGATTGTCCCCGTGATGTTCTGCTTCTTTGTGATGGGCTTCGTAGACCTTGTGGGCACCGCCTCCAACTTCGTCAAGCAAGACCTCAGCCTCACCGACTCCGAGGCCAACATCTTCCCCTCACTCGTGTTCTTCTGGTTCCTGCTCTTCTCCGTGCCCACGGGCATGCTCATGAACCACATCGGCCGCAAGCGCACGGTGCTTCTCTCAATCGTCATCACCGCCCTCTCGCTGGTCGTGCCCCTCTTCGGCGATGGCTACTGGGTGATGCTCGTGGCCTTCTCGCTCCTGGGCATCGGCAACGCCGTGATGCAGACCTCGCTCAACCCCCTCGTCTCGAACCTCATCAGACCTGACCGCCTGGCCTCGACCCTCACTTTCGGCCAGTTCGTGAAAGCCATCGCCTCGTTCCTCGCTCCCATCCTCGCCACATGGGGCGCCACGACACTCATGCCCACCTTCGGCCTGGGATGGCGCGTGCTCTTCCTCATCTACGCCGCCGTCAGCGTCCTCGCCGTCGCTGTCCTCGGCGCAACCCCCATCGAAGAGGAGAAGCCCGACAAGGCCTCCGGCATTGTCGAATGCCTCAAACTCCTGGGCACACCCTTCATCCTCATCTGCTTCCTCGGCATCATGTGCCACGTCGGCATCGATGTCGGCACGAACACCACAGCCCCCAAAATCATCATGGAGCGCCTCGGCCTGCCCCTCGAAGAAGCCGCTTTCGCCACCAGCGTTTACTTCATCTTCCGCACCATCGGCTGCTTCCTCGGCGCCTTCCTGCTCCGCGCAATGAGCCAGAAGCTCTTCTTCGGCATCAGCGTGCTCATGATGCTCGCCGCAATGGTGATGCTCTTCCTCTGCGACTCGCTCACTGCCATCTACGTGGCCCTCGGCCTCATCGGCTTCGGCAACTCCAACATCTTCTCCGTCGTCTTCTCGCAGGCTCTGCTCGCTTCTCCCAAAGAGCAGAACGAGGTCTCCGGCCTCATGATCATGGGCCTCTTCGGCGGCACTGTCTTCCCCCTCGCCATGGGCTTCGCCTCTGACGCTATCGGCCAGGCCGGCGCTGTCGCCGTCATGACCATCGGCGTCGCTTATCTCCTCTTCTACACCCTTAAAATCAGAAAAGTATAACACAGATATGGAAAACAAAGCAAACGTTGTAGTAGGCATGGGCGAAGCCCTCTGGGACGTCCTCCCCGAAGGCAAGAAAATCGGCGGAGCTCCCGCCAACTTCGCCTATCATGTCTCACAGTTCGGCCTCCCCTCAACCGTCGTCAGCGCAGTCGGCGACGACGCCCTCGGCCACGAAATCATCGAGAACTTCACCTCGAAAGGCCTCAACCAGCTCATCCCCACCGTCCCCTATCCCACCGGCACCGTCCAGGTCGAGATAGACCCCGCCGGCGTCCCCCAGTATGACATCAAGGAGAACGTGGCCTGGGACAACATCCCCTGGACCACCCAGCTCGAAGACCTCGCACGCCGCACCCGCGCAGTCTGCTTCGGCTCGCTCGCCCAGCGCAACATCGTCTCGCGCCAGACCATCGGCCGCTTCCTCGACACCATGGCCGCCGCCGGCGACGACCGCCTCATCGTCTTCGACATCAACCTGCGCCAGAGCTTCTACACCAAAGAGATTCTCTGCGAGTCGACCAAGCGCTGCAACATACTGAAAATCAACGACGAAGAGCTCGTCACCGTCTCGCGCATGTTCGGCTATCCCGGCATCGACCTCCAGGACAAGTGCTGGATTCTTCTGGGCAAGTACAACCTGAAAATGCTCATCCTCACCTGCGGCATCAACGGCAGCTACGTCTTCACCCCCGGCTGCGTATCGTTCCAGCCGACTCCCGTGGTCGAAGTCGCTGACACCGTCGGCGCCGGCGACTCCTTCACCGCCGCCTTCATCGCCTGCATCCTCCGCGGCATGAGCGTCGCCGAGGCCCACGCCCGCGCCGTGCGCACCTCCGCCTTCGTCTGCACCCGTCCCGGCGCCATGCCCATCCTCCCCCGCGAGCTCACCGACTGACCTTCAAGCAACACAACCCTCCATAAAAAGCCATCCGCGAGACCTTTCCCCGGCCCCGCGGATGGCTTTCTTTATGCACCTCCCGCCGCGTCACTGCCGCGAACGGTACTGCGTCGGCGTCATCCCCGTCTCGCGCTTGAAGAAATAGCCGAACGCAGTCTGACTCGGGAAATTCAGCCGGTCGGCGATCTCGCTGATCTGCAGGTGCCGCTCTTCAGCAGCACCTTCGCCTGCAGCAGCATGGCGCGGTTTATCCAGTGCATCACGCTCTTGCCGCTCGTTTCGGCGATGGCGCAGGCCACGCTGCAGAGCGACGTGATGACGCTGCCAAACGTGCTGCAGAATATGCTCACCCAGCAGGGCCTCGAAGCCAAAGGCATCAGCAAAGACCAGTACCGCATCGGCGTGGACATCAATCAGACCGTCTACGACGGCGGACTCATCAGCGGTCAGCAGAAAGTGGCGCGTCTTGAGGGTCAGGGTCAGTCCGCACAGACCGAGACCGACCTCTACGCAATTCGGGGGCGCATCAACGACCTCTACTTCTCAATCCTCCTCATCGACCGCAAGATTGAGCTGAACCGCGATCTTCAGACTCTGCTGAGCTCCAACCTCGACTGCCTCATCCTCCTCCCTCCTCATTTTTTATCCTCTCCTCCTTTTCTATGCACCCCACCTCACCCACCCCCATGTCTGAAGACACGTTATTATCGGTGTTTTTGGCAACCCGTCCGCCCTCCCCGGCGTTTTTATAATCGCTTCAAGGACGATGCGACATATAATGGCACAAGCCGAAAAGCCGGTGCATGAATTTGGCCGGAAAGTGTTATCTTTGCAGAATGAAAACTTCAAATGCAATATGGTTATGCCTGCCCCAGGGGCTGGAAGAGCTCTTTGAGATGGTGCGTTTCGAACGCACAGACGCTAGTTATGATGTCTGGCTTGATGAGAAGAAGAGGCTATCGGATGAGGACTTCCGCAATCCCAATATCGTTGCCCGCGGCTATACGGATTACTTTACTGTCCAGGATTATCCTATGCGTGGCAGACCGGTGTATCTTCACATGCGAAAGAATAAATGGTGGGACAAAGAGACAAACGAGATATTCAGCTATGCTCTCGAACTTCCCAACGAGAAGGGCACACGACTCAGCGCCGAGTTCGTGGCTTTTTTAAAATACGAAGGTGGAGACGACCGCACTGTCGATTAAACACATCGCGCAGATGTACTGCGTCAACGGAAAGTATTATGCTGAACTATACCGAAATAAGTTAAGCGGTTACGCGAACTGGTGCGCTGAAGAACTTGGCTGCGGGTTCTATTTCAATGCCGCCAATATCGGTCCGTACATGAGCCTTGATGAGACCTGCCTGAGCAATGGCGAGGTCTGGACATTTCTGACTAATAAGGACGGACACGGAGGCAAAGGCACTTTGGCTGCTGCCATACCTGGGACAAAAAGTGACGAGATCATATCGATACTCGTAGCCGCAATGGACAGGAGTACCAGGCGAAAAGTCAAGGAGGTTACCTGTGATTTATCTCCCTCCATGATGCTGATTGCAGCCGAGGTTTTCTACAATGCGCATGTGGTCAACGACCGTTTCCATGTGCAGCAGGTTTACAATGAGGCTGTTGACGAAATCCGCATCGACATACGTCGCCAACTGATTGCCGAGGACAACAGCCGCGACAAATCAACGCCACCTGTGACATACTCTAACGGTGAAACCATGCGCCAAATTCTTGCACGCAGCAAGCACTCTCTGATGATGGCCCAAAACAAATGGTCTGACATTCAGCGCCATCGCGTCAACATTCTGTTTAAGCATTATCCTATCTTGAAAACTGCATACTCCCTGGCCATGCAACTGCGCCGCATATTTAACATGAAAATCTCTCCGACAAACGCGATGGGAAAAATGAACCGGTGGTATGAAAATGTAATGGCATTGGGTAACAATAACTTTCGTTCTGTTATCAAGACATTCAAAAATCACGCTCCGACTATACTGAACTACTTCCGTCGCCGTGCCACAAATGCGTCCGCCGAGGCATTCAACTCCAAGGTCAAAATCTTTCGCTCGCAAATGCGTGGTGTCCGTGATCGGAACTTCTTTATCTTCCGACTCGTCAAACTATACGCCTAAATATTTAACATCTCCCCTCCCGCATTTTAACAAATGCACCGAGTATCCGGCTTGACCCCCTAAATCTTCAGATTTTGTGTATAAAATAGAGACTGTCTAACTTTGGTTGTTAGACAGCCTCACTTTTACGGGTACTTAATTCTTAAATCGCTGAAAATTAACGATTAGTGCGGAAAGACAGGGATTCGAACCCTGGGTGCCCGCAAGGGCACAACGGTTTTCGAGACCGCCCCGATCGACCACTCCGGCATCTTTCCAGGGGTTGGGGAAACAGCGTGCGGAGGACTCCGGCGCCGTTTTTCCGCTGCAAAATTACAAATAAGTTTTCAACTGACCAAGAACTCCGGCAAAATTATTTTTCAACGCAACACGAAAAAGCACGAAAACAGCAGGAAAAAGCACGGAAGAGCTGGAAAAAGCACGAACAAGCGGCCCCCGCAATACTTAAAAATACGTATTTTTCGGCTTCCCGGGCGGTTTTATTTTGTGATGTCGCGGATTTTTAGCAATTTTGCACCCGAAAACGCTCCCACCGGGTGAACTATCCCGGTCTTGCGGCAGTTTTCAAAAGAAAAACGGCACTCGCGTCCGCCCGGACGCGAAGAGTGTGCCGCTTAACCAACGAGTGAACTGAACATAATGCACACAATGCGTCTTTCTGACTTGAAGCCGGGGGAGTCCGGCGTGGTGGTCAAGATACTTGGACACGGAGCGTTTCGCAAGCGCGTGATTGAGATGGGCTTTGTGAAAGGCCGCAAGGTCACGTCTGTGCTTCAGGCGCCGCTTAAAGACCCGGTCAAGTATGAGATAATGGGCTACGAGGTGGGGCTGCGTAGAGCCGAGGCCTCCCTGATTGAAATCGTTCCGGAGACGGAAGAGAACGCTGCTCCCTCCGAGGGCGGCGCCGTGGTCTCCGAGGGCGATCCCGTTGTCCGCAGCGACAGCCGCACGCCCGTGAAGCCCCACGTGCTGGCACGCGCCCGCGAGGAACACCGCAAGATAAACGTGGCCCTCATCGGCAATCCCAACTGCGGAAAGACGAGTCTCTTCAACCGCGTCACCGGCCGCCAGGAGCACGTCGGCAACTACAGCGGCGTGACGGTCGACACGAAGGAGGGCGAATACCGCTACAACGGCTACACGTTCCACATCGTCGACCTGCCGGGCACCTACTCGCTGGCCTCCTACTCCCCCGAGGAGCTGGCCGTGCGCAAATATCTGCGCGACGAGACCCCGGACGTCATCATCAACGTGGTGGCCGCCTCCAACCTCGAGCGCAATCTCTATCTCACCACCGAGCTCATCGACACGAGTCGAAGCATGGTCATCGCGCTGAACATGTTCGACGAATTCCGCGAGAGCGGTGCCGTGCTCGACTATCCCCTGCTGGCCAAGATGATAGGCGTGCCCATCGTGCCCACGGTGAGCCGCACGGGCCGCGGCCTCGAGCAGCTGTTCGACGCCGTCATCGACGTGTTCGAGGGTCAGAGCGACACGGTGCGTCACGTCCACGTGACGCTGTCGGCCGACGTCGAGAAGGCCGTAACCATCCTCAAAGACATCATCAAAAGCGACGGCACCATCGGCCACCGCGAGAGCCCGCGCTACCTGGCCATCAAACTCCTCGAGGGCGACGCCGAGACCATGCGCTACCTCAAGGAGAAAAGCCGCTTCGGCCTCGAACTGCTCAAGCGCCGCGACGAGCTGGCCGCTGCCCTCGAGAAGCAGATGGGCACGGACATCACCGAAATCATCGCCTCCGAGAAATACGGCTTCATCAGCGGCGCCCTCGAGGAGACCCTGGTGCGCGGCAAAGACAACGGCACGTCCAAGACCTCCATCATCGACAAACTCGTCACCGACAAACTCCTGGGCTTCCCCCTGTTCTTCGGCGTCATGCTGCTCACGTTCTGGCTCAGCTTCAGCGTGGGCCAGTATCCCATGGACTGGATGGACGCCGGCGTGGAGGCCCTCGGCAACCTCGTCCGCGACTGGATGAGCCCCGGCCCCCTGCGCGACCTCATCGCCGACGGCATCATCGGCGGCGTGGGCGGCGTCATCGTCTTCCTGCCCAACATCCTCATCCTATACCTCTGTATATCGTTCATGGAGGACACCGGCTACATGGCCCGAGCGGCATTCATCATGGACCGCGTCATGCACCGCATCGGCCTCCACGGCAAGAGCTTCATCCCGCTGGTCATGGGCTTCGGCTGCAACGTTCCGGCCATCATCGCCTCGCGCACCATCGAGAGCCGCAGCTCGCGCCTAATCACCATACTCATCAACCCGTTCGTAAGCTGCTCGGCGCGCCTGCCGCTCTATGTGCTCCTCATCGGCACCTTCTTCCCCGAGCACCCCACGCTCGTGTTCATGAGCCTCTACGTCCTGGGCATCGTCGTTATGGTGCTCACCGCCAAACTCCTGCGCAAAGTGTGGTTCAAGAAAGACGAGACGCCCTTCGTCATGGAACTACCCCCCTACCGCATCCCCACGCTCAAAACCTCGCTGCGCCACATGTGGGACAAGGGCTATCAGTATCTCAAGAAGATGGGCGGCATCATCCTCGTCGGCTCCATCATCGTGTGGACCCTCAACTACTTCCCCCAGCACAACGACCCGGAGCCCGTTCCCGAAGTCGCCGACACCTACGTACCCGCGCCCGTCAAGCAGCAGCAGGTCGACCAAGCCGCCGAGCAATACTCCGACGTCGACGACGCCAAAGTCCTTGACGACAGCCGCATCGACCCCTCCAAAGACTCCTACCTCGAGATGGCTGGCAAAGCCATCAACCCCGTGCTCCGACCCCTGGGCCTGAGCTGGAAAGCCTCTGTGGCCGCCCTCGCCGGCGTCCCCGCCAAAGAGATAGTGGTGTCGACCCTCGTCGTCCTCTACACCAACGACGAGACCGCCGACAACGCCACCCTCGGCGCCCGCCTCGAGCGCGTAAACCCCGCCACCGGCAAGCCCGACTTCACCTGGCCCGTCGCCCTCTCCTTCATGGTCTTCGTGCTCCTCTACTGCCCCTGCGTCGCCACCCTCGCCGCCATCTACCGCGAGACCGGCAGCATCCGCTATCCCCTGTTCTCCGTCGTCTACAACACCGCCGTGGCCTGGTTGCTCGCCTTCTGCGTTTACCGACTGTGCCTGCTTTTCGTATAACCCTCTGATTATGACGTGGAACAAAGCCATAGAAACGCGCAAATCAGTGCGCACCTTCAGCCGTGAGGAGCCTCTCAGCGCGGCGCAGACGGCCGTGATCACCGAGGCCGTCGCCGAAGCCAATGCCGACTCCCGCGGCCTGTTCACCTGCACCTGGGCCCCCGCCGATGCCGGTGACGGAGACTTCAAACCCTCCACCTACAGCACCATCAAAGACGCCGCCGGATTCATCCCCGTCGCCTTCGACCTCTCCGACCCCGCCACCGGACTCGCCGTCGGCCGCGCGCTTGAGAAAGCCGTGCTCTCCCTCACCAAGGCCGGCGTCGCAACCTGCTGGATAGGAGGCACCTTCAAGGCCGCCTCGTTCGCCTCAGCGATTCAGTGCCAGCCCCCGCGCCGCATCGCCATCGTCATCGCCGCCGGCATCGACAGCGGCCGCCGACGCCTGCTCGAGCGCATGACCTCCGCCATGGCCGGCAGCAAGACGCGCCGACCCTTCGACAGCCTCTTCACCGCCCCGGACGGCACGCCCCTCCCCGCCGATAGCCCCTGGCGCGCACCCCTCCGGGCCATGCGCCTCGCACCCTCGTCGCTGAACAGCCAACCCTGGCGCGCTGTCGTCGACGGCGACACCGCCCACTTCTTCGTCGCGGCCAAAGCCCGCGACAACTACGTCGACATGGGCATCGGCCTGGCCCACGTCGCCCTCGTCGCCTCCGAACAAGGCCTCGTCCTCAGCGACTGCTCCGACCCGGCGGCCGCCGCGCTCCTGCGCCGCGCCCGCTACGTCTGCTCCGCCACCATCGCCCGGCGATAACACCCGGGCACTCCTCATATCGTCAAACCCGCCTAAACCAATCATCACTATAGCCTCACCCGCCCACATACACCGCCCCCGCCCCCTCCTGCCCGCGTGGCTCCTGCCGCTCCTGGTCATCGCGCTGTGCCTGCTGCCCGCCCCGCAATCCGCGGCCAAAGGCGTGGGCATACCCCTCGACACTATCGCCACCTGGGGCCGATTCCCGCGCTTCTGCGTCAACACCTACCGCTGGGGCGACAAATTCTTCAACACCTACGACTCCACATACGTCGAAGGCACGGGCTACAAGTTCAACGTAAAGTATAAGACCGACAGCTGGGTCGACGACTACATCTTCGAGATGCCCGACAACTACCGCATGCGCATGGCCTCCGACTTCTGCACCTCCGCCGGCTTCTGGGTCTCCTACCTGGCGCTGTCCGTAGGCTACGATCTCAACGTCTCGCAGTTCATCGGCGGCTCCAAGACCTCACGCAAACGATGGCAGTTCCGCTTCAACTGCGCCCTCCTCTCCGCCGAACTCTACTGGATCACCAACGACGTGGGCACCAACATACGCTCGTTCGGCAAGAAGAACGACATGCAGCACATGAACACCCGCTTCACCGGCATCAACACCTCCACCTTCGGCGTCGACGCCTACTACCACTTCAACAACAAACGCTATTCACGCGCCGCCGCCTTCAACTATTCCAAGATACAGACGCGCAGCCAGGGCTCGTGGTTCCTGGGATTCTCGTATTGGCACCAGCGCTTCAACTTCGACTTCAACCGTCTGCCGCCGGAGTTGCTCCATCAGCTGCCCATCAACTGGGAGAAGTTCGGCTACTACTACACAACGAACAACGACAACTACTCCGTGCGCATCGGCTACGGCTACAACTGGGTGCCGCGGCGCCACTGGCTCATCGCCGTCAGTGAGAGCCCCATCCTGGGCCTCAAGGACGGCACACTCAACAACGGCAACCGCAAGATCAGCGTCTCGCTCTACAACCGTGCGCAGGCCTCCGTTGTGTGGAACAACAAGAAGTGGTTTGCGGGCATCATCGGCTCGGCGGAGACGGGCATCTTCTTCAACAAGGAGCACGCGCTGATCAACGGCGTCTACACGTTCGAGGCCTCCGTCGGCTACCGCTTCAACCTCTGGTAATCCCCCTCCCCGATTCCGCCGTTTGAACTATCGGAGGCGGTCGTTTGTTTCCTTTGTGTCAGATTTTATGACAGCCGTGACAGTTTTGGCACGGCATTTGCTATGCTTTCTTCCGGAACGGCCCCGTAAGGTCCGCCACCAAATTTGTAAACATATACAAAACAACATAAAAACATACAGAAATCATGAACGTAAAACCCCTGTCTGACCGCGTGCTCATTCAGCCCTCCGCCGCTGAAGAAGTGACAGCATCCGGTATCATTATCCCCGACTCTGCTAAAGAAAAACCCCTGCGCGGCATCGTCCTCGCCGTAGGCCCCGGCACCAAAGACGAAGCGATGCAGCTCAAACCCGGCGACACGGTCCTCTACGGCAAGTATGCCGGCACCGAGGTCGAAATCGACCACGAGAAAGTGCTCATCATGCGTCAGGCCGACGTCCTCGCTATCCTGGGCTAATCCCACCTGCACCTTACTCCACTAATTACCGTACAAAAAAAACACAACCCAACGTTATGGCTAAAGAAATTAAATTCAATACCGAGGCTCGCGAAGAGCTGAAAAAAGGCGTCGACATTCTGGCCGATGCCGTGAAAGTAACCCTGGGCCCGAAAGGCCGCAATGTCATCCTCGACAAGAAATTCGGCGCTCCCCACATCACCAAAGACGGTGTGAGCGTGGCCCGCGAAGTCGAGCTGGAAGAGCCCCTGCAGAACATGGGCGCCCAGCTGGTCAAGGAGGTTGCCTCGAAGACCGGTGACGACGCCGGCGACGGCACAACGACCGCCACGGTCCTGGCTCAGGCAATCATCAATGTCGGTCTCAAGAACGTGACGGCCGGCGCCAACCCTATGGACCTCAAGCGC
The DNA here is from genome assembly GCA_004552485.1 of Bacteroidales bacterium. GTDB lineage: Bacteria > Bacteroidota > Bacteroidia > Bacteroidales > Muribaculaceae > CAG-873. Next base: position 34,222 of record SFOH01000005.1, read on the forward strand.
GGCATCGACAAAGCCGTAGCCTCCGTGGTGGAAGGCATCAAGAATATGGCCGAGCCCGTCGGCGACGACTTCAAGAAGATTGAGGACGTGGCACGTGTGTCGGCCAACAACGACGAGCGCATCGGAGAACTCATCGCCGAGGCCATGAAGAAAGTGAAAAAAGAAGGCGTCATCACCGTAGCCGAGGCCAAGGGCACGGAGACCACCATCGACATCGTGGAGGGTATGCAGTTCGACCGCGGCTACATCTCGCCCTACTTCGTGACCAACGCCGACAAGATGGAGTGCGAGATGGAGGACCCCTTCATCCTGCTCTACGACAAGAAAATCTCCAACCTCAAAGACCTGCTGCCCGTGCTTGAGGCTGTTGCCCAGAGCGGCCGTCCCCTGCTGATCATCGCCGAGGACGTGGAGCAGGAAGCCCTGGCAACGCTCGTTGTCAATCGTCTGCGCGGCTCTCTGAAGATCTGCGCCGTGAAGGCTCCGGGCTTCGGCGACCGCCGCAAGGAGATGCTCGAGGACATCGCCGTGCTCACTGGCGGCGTGGTCATCTCCGAGGACAAGGGCATGCAGCTGGCAACGGCCACCATCACCGACCTTGGCCGCGCCGAGCGCGTGAACGTGAACAAAGAGAACACCACTATCGTTGGCGGTGCCGGCGCCAAAGAGGCCATCGCAGCCCGCGTGGCTCAGATTCGCGCCCAGATCGAGCAGACCACCTCTGACTATGACCGCGAGAAACTGCAGGAGCGTCTTGCCAAACTGGCCGGCGGCGTTGCCGTGCTCCACATCGGCGCTCCCTCCGAGGTTGAGATGAAGGAGAAGAAAGACCGCGTGGACGACGCCCTGAGCGCAACGCGCGCAGCCGTGGCCGAAGGCATCGTCCCGGGCGGCGGCGTGGCATACATCCGCTGCATCGCCGCCCTCAAAGAGCTGAAAGGCGACAACGACGACGAGCAGACGGGTATCGACATCGTGACGCGCGCCATCGAGGAACCCCTGCGTCAGATTTCGTCCAACGCCGGTGTCGAGGGTGCCGTAGTCGTACAGAAGGTTGCCGAGGGCAAGGACGACTTCGGATACAACGCCCGCACGGACAAATACGAGAACCTCTATGCCGCCGGTGTCATCGACCCCGCCAAGGTTACGCGTGTGGCCCTCGAGAACGCCGCCTCCATCGCCGGCATGTTCCTGACGACCGAGTGCGTCATCGCCGAGAAGAAAGACCCCGCCGCTCCGGCACCCATGCCCGCCGGCGGTATGCCCGGCATGATGTAATCCATCCATAGCCAAGCCGATTATTGCAAAGGCCGCAGCCCGGTGACGGGTTGCGGCCTTTGTTGTTTCGTATGCCTTGCGGATGATCTGAATTATTGGGCGGAGAGGCCGTGGTGGCGGAGCTGGTCGAGGTCGGAGGGTCGCAGGCCGGAGCGGTCGAGGGGCACGGACTCGTTGTAGTCGTTGAGGTAGCGGCGCGCGGGCTCGCAGTAGGCAGGTGAGGCCAGCGAGGAAGAGGGCTCGTAGTAGGGCGTGCGCAGGCCGCTGATGTCCATGAGGGTGTGGAACAGCGTCCGCGACGACGAGACGTTCTTGGCGGCGTTCTGCTCCATGGCCTTCACCACGCCGGGATACTCGCGGCGGTAGGCCTCGGAGGTCCATATAACGAAGGGGACGTGGAGCTGCCAGTAGGTGGCCACGGGCGAGGCGTGCAGGAAGCGGCCGCGGGCGTCGTCGAAGATGTCCTCGCCATGGTCGGAGACGTAGAGCATGGCGGCGGGCGCGCCCAGGCGTTCGAGGTTGGTGATGACGGAGTCGAGCATGAGGTCGGTGTAGCGGATGGTGTTGTCGTAGGCGTTGATGAGCTGGGGTCGGTTCATGAACGAGGCCTCGGTGTTCTTCTCGGGGCGGAAATGAGCCATGTCGGCGGGGTAGCGCTTGCGGTATTCAAAGTGCGAGCCGTAGGTGTGGAGCACTATGAACACTTTCTTCGTCTTTGCCTCGGCGATGGCCTTGTTGAGCTCGGCAATCATGTCGAGGTCGGGGCGCATGGGGCCGTTGTCTGTGAGGAAGATGTGTCGGGCGGCCTCTTCGCCGTAGAAGTCGATGTAGCTGCCGTTGCGGCGCTGGTTGGAGATGAAGACGGTGGAGTAGCCGGCGGTGTTGAAGGCTTCGAAGACGGAGCGGGTGTGGGCCACGGAGTCGCCGAAGTTCTCGGAGTGGAGGTAGGACATGAGCATTGGCACGCTCTTGTGGGTGGTGTTGATTTCGGAGAGGGTGCGGGGCATGGCGATGAGGCCCCGGCGGCGGCTGAGGCGCGGGTTGGTCTCGCGTTCGTAGCCGAAGAGTTGCCAGTTGTCGGCACGCGAAGTTTCGCCGATGACGACGACATAGACTTCGGTGCTGTCGGCGGGATGCTCGCTGCGTGCCCGATAGGAGAAGTTGCGGGAGGTGTCGGAATAGTGCGAGCTCTCGACGCCGCGTTGGACGGCGGTGACGAGGTTGTCGAGGATGTTGTAGGGGAAGAGTTCGCGGCTGATGCGGTAGCCGGGGGCGAAGATGTATGCGCAGGCGAGGAAGGCGAGGCCGGCTGCCAGGGAGCCGAGGCCGAGGCGGCGCGTGATGCGGACGCTGCGCTCGGAGGCGCGTTTGTGTTTGACGGTGAGGACGATGCCCCGGATGATGCAGGGCAGGTAGACGATGAGCACGGTGGCGATGGCAATTTTCAGATTGCCAAGCAGTTCGGTGGCCTCGCCGAAGTTGGTGGTGGCCACGTTCAGGAACATGTCGACGGCGATGATGCTCTCGCCGTAGAGGTAGAGCAGGACAATCTGGAAGGCGCAGAACACCATGAGGGGGATGAACCACAGGATGCTGCGTCCGACCTTGCGGCTGAGGCTCATGAGCAGCAGGTAGACGCCCAGGGGGAGGGCGACGTTGCAGAGTTTGGCCCACACGGAGTTGAACTCGGTGAAGCACAGGGCGATGTTGGGCACGAGCAGGGCCAGGGGCATGACGAGCATCATGGAGGATGGCGAGAAGATGCCGCGCAGGAGGCCTGCGAGCTTGTGTTTCAGCGATTTGGTATTGCGGGGTTGTGTTTTTTCGTTGTTTGTCATTGTGCAGGATATTGTCATGCCGGGGGCGCGGGGCCGGGCATTTCCGGCTGCAAAGGTACGCAATTCCGCCCACAAAAACGCGTGGCGGCGGAAAAAGGAGTGGCGGGGCGGAGTATCTTTAACTTACATTAACATCACTGACACGCTCCCTTTCACACCTCCGGCACTAACTTTGCAGCGTAATCATTCAGCGACAACAATCTCTCAACTCTCACCCATCATAAAGCATTATTCATCATGACTTCGCCCGTTTATCTCTCACAGCGTGTTCTCTCCGACATTCAGGCCCTTCCCTGCTCCGACCGCCTCGCCGTGGTCACCGCTTTGGCCGCAAACATACTCCTCGGCGTCGACGGCACGAAAGGCCTGTCGCCCATGGAGACAATCGTATACACCATGCTCCAGAACACCATCCGCCGCGACTCGGCGCGCATCCTCGGCGCATGACCCCCATATTTTAGTTTCATTTTGCTTTGGCTATTGATCTGGCTTGACGCCAATCACTTTGAGGAAGAAAGGGCTGCACAGACCGTGAGGTCGATGCAGCCCTGAAACTTTTATGGTGTGGCGGGGTTAGCGGTTGCGGTATTGCGGGAGGAGCTTCACGGGGAAGTTCTCGAAGAGGGTGGTGACGGCCTCGTTGATGCCCTTGAGATTGCGGAGCTGGCCGCTGCCGTTGTCGAGGATGGTGGCCACGGAGGCGGAGTAGAGCGCCTTTTTCTCGGGGACGTTGATGAAGTCCATGGTCAGCACGCCTTCCTTGTATATGCCGGTGATAATCTGAGCGTTGTCGTAGTAGCCGGGCCAGTAATAGTAGCGGGGATACATGAACCATGGCGAATAGCCGCCGTAGTAGGGGCCGTAGTAGGGCACGGGGGGCGGGCCCATGTAGCCGGGAGGCACGGCGGGTTCGGTGGCAATCTCACGCTGGACGGTGAGGCCGATGTTGATGAGCAGGGGCGAGCGGGGGTCTTCGCGGAAGCCGCGTTCGACCATCTGCTCGCGCACGGCGGCGGCGATGTTGTAGTAGGTGACTTCGGTCATCGTGGGCGGAAGTTTCACGGAGTCGGAGGGGGTGACGATGCGGAAGGTGTGGTAATCGGCCAGATTCGCCCCGTTATACGTCTCGGCATTCACCAGCGCAAACGGCGTGCAGGAACTCAGCCCCAGGCCAATGGCGCCCAACAGAACGACAATCGCAAGTCCCAGTGTGTGTTTAACCCGTTTCATTTTGCTGTATAATTTTTGGATTTATAATGTTCAGAATTATGAACTTATAACAACAGCCGTCTGAAATTGTTCTGCACCCGGGACATCCGCATTGCCGCCTAACCAAACCATCTCGCTGTATCAGTCGGGTCTCGACGACTCAGCCGCATCAGTCTCTGACTCAGTCCGCACTCAATATCCCAGCCGCATCTGTCTATGTGCCAGGTGGATGTCGCGGAGCGACTGCACTATCCCGCATAGCTATTGAGTTACAGGGAGTTAGGTGCAGTCGCTCCGCGACTGAAATTGCGAGTGTGCGAGGAATCCACGCACAACACTTAGCCGAGAGCTACGTGTTGTACGTGGTTGATATGCAGTGAAACCGCCTCCGCGGCTTTATGTCAAGACTAAGGTATGCTTTGGAATCAGTCTTCCTTTTTGATGACCTTGTTATCGAGCTCCAGGTACTGAGCGGGACGGTTGAGCCAGCTGAGGAACTTGACAAGGGGAAGAACGATGATCAGCTGCACGAGGTCGCGGAAGATAGCGACATATACGGCGAAATAATATGTCGAGACGAGTGCTACGAACCATTCCTTAACGGCGTATTCAAAACTGTCGCCTACCGTTATGAAGAAGAGATAGAAGGCAACGATGACGCCGATGGGATAAATAAGGACAACGACAGCATCAAACAAGAACTCCATGAAGAAGCGCTTGAAGAACGTCAGCAGGGGATAGCGTGAGTGGATTTTGCTCAGTTCAAGCGATTTGTTGTCGCTGCAATCGGCCACATTGCCGACGGCTTTGAGCCATACTGTGAACGGCCATACGAAAACAAAATAGAGAATTTTCAATAACGACTGAAGGATGGCGCGGCCTACTTTAGGTAAATTTTCCATGTGAAATTGTTGGGGGTTAAACGGTTATTAATATTTAGAATCAACGAGCTGTTCCGGAGAGAGATACTTTGTAGGTGTGTCCCTTATAGTTGGTGAATGACCCGGAGAGGACAGCCTCACCATTGCCGTTGACGCGGAGAGTTCCATCACAGCTACCGGAGATATTCCCCTGTGACTCTTCTGTAAAGGAGACTCGATTGTTGTCAGGGTCCCATGAACCACTCAGGTGGATTGTGCCATAGCCGTAGCTGTACTCGCCCTCGATATTCTGGTACGAGTTATAGGGGTCATAACGGATTTCCATGCGTTTGACACGGGAGGGGCCTATTTTTCCAGCCAGGCTTATGACCAGCGGGTTATCGGTGGATAGTGCAGCAGGCTCCTCAACGACAGGTTCTTCTACGTCAGGCGACTCTTTGACAGCCATTGTATTGTCGGGTGCTGGCTCTTCGCGCTGCTCTGTAGAAGGTGCAGACTGCTCTTCTGCGTCATCGCTATATTGCTTCTCCTTTATCAGGGTATACAGTGCAAATATGGCGCCGATGCAGGCACAGATGCCCATACCCAGCAAGATCGATTTCCAGCGAGCTATGCCGGTAGGCGTTACAGGATTAGATTGGTTTGTCATATTTTTACGTTGATTTATTGATTGGCCTATCAAGGTCTGCAAGGTTACCGATGCATTTGAGGGCAAATTTAGCAAAAGAAATCCTCATTTGCAACTTTTTTTATAAATTTTCCTAAAATAAATTTAAAGGCGCCAATGGCTGGGCATATTAAGTGCCGCTGTCTTAGGGCGTATGCGCAGGTTTAACTTTTTATAACGTGGGAAAGCAGGCCTTTCTGAGAAATTTTGTTTAGCTTTACAATCTCATTGAGAAGGCTCGGGAAAAGAGGGCCGCAGAAGAGGCTCCCGAGAAGCGAGCCCTATTGTTTCATCACACACCTGAAATAACTAAATGGAGAACGAGGACCAGTTTACTCAGTTTATTATCAATCTGATAGAAGAGCATCACGGCAGCGACCTGGCCGAGGCAGAATTCAAGCGTATTCTTGCCGACGACACCGAGCTGCGCGACCAATACCGCGAGTGGTGCGACGAGCGCGGCTATGCCATGCGCAACGGCTTCCGGGACTTTGCTGACGAATACTCCGCAGAACGCGATTCCATTTGGGACTCACTTGAAGACTATGACGACAACGACGAATGACGCGGCCGCAGCGGGAGTGCGCCTGCCCGCAGAATGGGAGCCGCAGCAGGCCGTCCTCCTGGCGTGGCCTCATCAGGACACCGACTGGGCGTATATGCTCCCCGAGGTGACGGACTGTTACGTGCGCCTGGCTCATGCTGTCGCCCGCTTTGCCAAACTCATAATCGTGGCACCGGAGACCGACTCCGTGCGTGCCCTGTTGGCCGACATACCGGAGGAGCGCATCGCCTTCCTGGACATCGTCACCAACGACACCTGGACGCGCGACTACGGCGCCATAACCACGCTCACCGCCGACGGCAGTCCCGTCTACAACGACTTCTGCTTCAACGGCTGGGGGCTGAAATTCGCCGCCAACCACGACAACCTGGTCACACGCAAGATGGTGTTCTCGGGCCTCCTCGCCGGGCGCTACCGTAACGAGCTGGGCTTTGTCCTCGAGGGCGGCAGCATCGAGAGCGACGGCGCCGGCACCATCCTCACCACCCGCGAGTGTCTGCTCTCGCCCAACCGCAACGGCGACCTCACCCGCCGCGAGATAGGCCGCAAGCTCAAGAGCGTCTTCGGCGCTCAGCGCGTGCTGTGGCTCGACCACGGCGCCCTCGCCGGCGACGACACCGACTCGCACATCGACACCCTGGCACGCCTCGCTCCGGACAACACCATCATCTACGTGGGCTGCGACGACCCCGCTGACGAGCACTTCGCCGAGCTGCGCGCCATGCGATCCGACCTGCGCGCCATGCGTTCGGCCTCCGGCGAGCCCTTCAACCTCGTGGAGCTGCCGCTGCCCGACGCCATATACGACGACGAGGGCAACCGCCTGCCCGCGACATACGCCAACTTCCTCATTGTCAACAACGGCGTGCTCGTGCCCGTCTACAACCAGCCCAAGAAAGACCGCCTGGCCTGCCAGATTATCCGCGTCGCCTTCCCCGGCCACGAGATTGTGCCCGTCGACTGCCGCGCCCTCATCCAGCAGCACGGCTCGCTCCACTGCGCGACAATGCAGTTTCCCGTAATCAATTTTTAAGTAAGCATGAAAGTAGGAATCATACAACATAGCAACGCCGCCGACAAGGCCGCCAACCGCGCCCGCACCGCCGAGGCCGTACGCGCCCTGGCCTCACAAGGCGCACGCCTCATCGTAAACCGCGAGCTCCACGACAGCCTCTATTTCTGCCAGACCGAGAACGTCGACCTCTGCGACCTCGCCGAGAACATCCCCGGCCCCGCCACGGAGTTCTACTCAGCCCTGGCCCGCGAGACGGGCACCGTCATCGTCACCTCGCTCTTCGAGCGCCGTGCCCCCGGACTCTACCACAACACTGCCGTCGTCTTCGAGAAAGACGGCACGGTCGCCGGCACCTACCGCAAGATGCACATCCCCGACGACCCGGCCTATTACGAGAAGTTCTATTTCACCCCCGGCGACCTCGGCTTCCGCCCCATCGACACGTCGGTGGGACGCCTCGGCGTGATGGTGTGCTGGGACCAGTGGTATCCCGAGGCAGCGCGTCTCATGGCCCTCGCCGGCGCCGAACTGCTCATCTACCCCACCGCCATCGGATGGGAGAGCACCGACACCGACGACGAGAAAGCACGCCAGCGCGAGGCCTGGATCACGGTTCAGCGCGGCCATGCCGTCGCCAACGGCCTCCCCGTCGTCACCGTCAACCGCGTGGGCCACGAGCCCGACCCGAGCGGCGCAACGAACGGCATCCTCTTCTGGGGCAGCTCGTTCGTGGCCGGTCCGCAGGGCGAACTGCTGCACCTCTCCCCCTCTGACTCAGAGGACGTTGCGCTCGTCGACATAGACCTCCGCCGCTCCGAGCAGGTGCGCCGCTGGTGGCCCTTCCTCCGCGACCGGCGCATCGACGCCTACGCCGACCTGACACGCCGTTTCCGCGACTGAACCCCACTCCCTACCCTCTGTCATGGCACGCCCCTCGCTATTCATCTCACGCCACCTCAGCCTTGGCGGTCACAACAAAGTGGCCGCCGTCATCGCCGTGGCCGGAGTCACCTGTGCCGTGGCCGTCATGATCATCACCCTGTCCGTCTCGCTCGGCTTCAAGACGCAGATCAAGGAGCGCCTCCACGGCTTCAACCCCGACATGTGCGTCCAGCCGCTGTTCCATTACGACACGGGCACGCAGGACGCGTTCCTCCACATCGATTCCACCATCGTCCGCTACACCGACCACGTCCTCGGCGCCACGCCCTCCCGGCGCTCCACCGTGCTGCGCCAGCCCGGAATTCTCAAAACGCCCGACGACTACAGCGCCGTCGTCTTCACCGCCTACGACCCCGGCCGCGACACCTCCTTCGAGCAGGGCAATATGGTGGAGGGCAAATGGCCCGACTTCCAAAAGGCCGACGACGGCTCCAATCCCCTCGTCATCTCACGCGCCACCGCCCAACGCCTCCGGCTGAAAGTGGGCGACCGCATCACCGCCTGCTTCTTCATCCGCGACAACATACGCGCCCGCCGCTTCACCATCGCCGGCCTCTTCAGCTCGAACTTCGGCGACTACGACAAGACCGTTGCCTACTGCGCCCCCTCGGCCATCCGCCGCCTCTGCGACATCGACAGCACATGGGCGTCGGCCTACGAAATCTCCGGCCTCAATGAGCAGCAGGCGGCATCCATGGCCGAGGAGCTCCAGGGCCTGTTCATGGAGCGCGTCCAGCGCGACTCGCTCAGCGCTATCCCCGTCGTCGACAACATCACCCGCACCGGCGCACTCTATCTCAACTGGCTCGACCTGCTCGACACCAACGTCATCGTCATCTTTATAATAATGTGCTGCGTGGCGGCCTTCACCCTCATCTCCAGCCTCTTCATAATCATCCTCAACGGCATCCCCACCATCGGCATCCTTCGCGCCCTCGGCGCCGGCAAGCCCATGGTGCGCAACGTGTTCGTGCAGGTTGCCATGCGCCTCGTAGGCCTCGGACTCATAATTGGCAACGTTTTTGCTATCTTGCTTCTGTGGCTCCAGCAGAAGTACGCGCTCATGCCCCTCGACCCGGAGATGTACTATCTCAGCGCCGTCCCCGTCGAATTCTTTTGGCCCGGCATCGCGGCCATAGACCTGGGCGTCATCATCGCTGCCTGGCTGGTACTCATCCTCCCCGCGCGCATGGCCTCGTCAGTCTCCCCCTCACGCACCATGCGCTACGAGTGAGCACGCCCATAACTTTTTGCTCCGACAATTGTTATAATATTAAATTTTTACCGTATCTTTGCATTCAATTAAGAATTCATCGCAACATAAATGACTGAGAACAAACAGGATTTAGAACAACTCATCATAGACGGCATCCAGGACCGCAAAGGCCGCTCAATCACCGTGGTTGACATGAGCCATATCGACACCGCCGCCGTCCAAAAATTCATCATAGCCGAGGGCACCTCCTCGATGCAGGTTGCCGCCATCGCCGACAGCGTCCGCGACCATCTCCTCGAAGAGGCTTCAATAAAGCCCTACAACTATGACGGTTACGCCAACGCCGAATGGATTGTGATCGACTACGGCCACATCCTCGTCCACATCTTCGTGCCCGAAAGCCGCCGCCGCTACAACCTCGAAGAGCTGTGGAGCGACGCACGCATCACCCCCATTCCCGATCTGGACTGACCCCTCTCCCTTAACCTCCATTTTTCCCCACATATAAAACACCATGCCCTTTCCCCCTAACCAACAACGTCCTCAGAACCGACCCGGCGGCAACAACAAGAAAAACCGCTTCGGGTTCAGCATGTTCTGGATGTATGCCTTTGTCATCATCTTCATAGTGGGCTTCTACTATCTCAGCGACGAGACAACCACTAAGGAAGTTTCCTATACAACCTTCACCGAAACCGCCGAACGAAACGGCTTTGACAAAATCGTCATCTACGGCGACAAGCGCAAAGCCGAAGGCGTTCTCACCGACTCCGCCGCCCGCGCCAACTTCAAGGGCCACGAGGGCGCCGCGGCCACACGTCCCGGCCACGCCATCTTCGTCGCCGAAATACCCTCTTCCGACGAGATGACCAACCAAATCAAGCTGTGGAACGCCGCCCGCGCTCAGAAAGGCATCAAACCCATCGAGGAGAAATACGTCAACTCGCGCAGCGACTGGAGCAACATTCTCTTTTCCTTCGGCCCCATCATTCTGCTGGTCGTGCTGTGGGTATTCATCATGAAACGCATGTCGGGAGGTGGCGGCGCCGGCGGCAACTCCGTCTTCAACGTCGGCAAGTCGAAGGCGCAGATGTTCGACAAGAACAACGCCAACAAAGTGACGTTCAAGGACGTCGCCGGCCTCTCCGAAGCCAAGACCGAGATTGAGGAAATCGTCGAATTCCTCAAAAACCCGCAGCGTTATACCGACCTGGGCGGCAAAATCCCCAAGGGCGCCCTGCTCGTGGGCCCTCCCGGAACCGGTAAGACCCTGCTGGCCAAAGCCGTCGCCGGCGAAGCCAACGTCCCCTTCTTCTCCATGTCCGGCTCCGACTTCGTGGAGATGTTCGTCGGCGTCGGCGCCAGCCGCGTCCGCGACCTCTTCCGCCAGGCCAAGGAGAAAGCCCCCTGCATCGTCTTCATCGACGAAATCGACGCCGTGGGACGCGCCCGCGGCCGCAACCCGAACATGGGCTCCAACGACGAGCGAGAGAACACCCTCAACCAGCTCCTCACCGAGATGGACGGCTTCGGCTCGAACAGCGGCGTCATCTGCCTCGCCGCCACCAACCGCGTCGACATCCTCGACAAAGCCCTCCTCCGCGCCGGACGCTTCGACCGTCAGATCTACGTCGACCTCCCCGACGTCAACGACCGCGTCGCCATCTTCGGCGTGCACCTCCGCAACATCAAGAAAACCGCCGACCTCGACGTCGAACTCCTGGCCCGTCAGACCGCCGGCTTCTCCGGCGCCGACATCGCCAACGTCTGCAACGAAGCCGCCCTCTATGCCGCCCGCAACAACAAGAAAGAAGTGGGCATGGACGACTTCAACGCCGCCATCGACCGCATCATCGGCGGCCTCGAGAAGAAGAGCAAAATCACCACCGCCGAGGAAAAACGCGGCATCTCCGTCCACGAGGCCGGCCACGCCACCGTCTCCTGGCACCTGCAGTACGGCGACCCGCTCATCAAGGTCACCATCGTGCCCCGCGGCAAAGCCCTCGGCGCCGCATGGTATCTCCCCGAAGAGCGCCAGCTCGTGCCCGCTCAGGCCCTCCTCGACAAGATTTGCTCGCTCATGGGCGGACGCGCCGCCGAAGAGCTCTTCATCGGTCAGGTGGCCACCGGCGCCCTCAACGACCTCGAGCGCGCCACCAAAATAGCCTACTCCCTCGTCGTCTACTACGGCATGTCCGACGCCATCCCCAACGTCAGCTACTACGACTCAACCGGCCAGGACTACGGCTTCACCAAGCCCTACTCCGAAGAGCGCTCCAAGATCATCGACCAGGAAGTCTCGCGCATCCTCGCCGAGCAGTATCAGCGCGCCAAAGACATCCTCACCAAGTACAAGGAAGGCCACGCACGCCTCACCCACGAGCTCTACGAGCGCGAGGTCATCTTCACCGCCGACGTCGAAGCCATCTTCGGCAAACGCCCCTGGGCATCGCGCACCGACGAAATCATCGCCATCAACGAGGCCAAGGAGAAGGAAGAGCACGCCAAAGACGCTCAAATCTCTGCCGGCGCTTCCTCCGATGCTGACAAGCCTGCCGACGACAAGCCCGCCGAAAAGCCCGCTGACTCAGAGAAATAGCCCGAACACTCTCTTAACGGCCATTACTGCATCCGTGCTGTAATGGCCTTTTCTTCGTATAACCCCCTAACCCTCAGCCACATGCCCGAGAAATCAATCCTCGACAACCTGGACGGCATCGAAAGCCGCTTCGAGGAAGTGTCTACACTCATAACAGACCCCGCCGTCATCGCCGATATGAAGCGATACGTCCACCTCACCCGCGAGTACAAGGACCTGCAGAAGCTCGTCGCACTCACTCGCCGCTACCGACAGCTCTCCGACGATGCCGCCGAAGCACGCTCGCTCCTCGAGACCGAGTCGGACGCCGACATGCGCGAGATGGCACGCCTCCAGCTCGAACAGTCGCTCGCCGAGATGCCCGGGCTCGAAGAGCAGATAAAGCTCCAGCTCATCCCCGCCGACCCCGAAGACGCCCGCAACGCCGTCCTCGAGATTCGCGCCGGAACGGGCGGCGACGAAGCTGCAATCTTTGCCGGCGACCTCTTCAAGATGTACCAGCGCTACTGCGAAAGCCGCGGCTGGCAGTTCGCCGTCACCTCCTTCACCGAAGGCGCCGCCGGCGGTTTCAAAGAAGTTGTCGTGGCCGTAACCGGCGAAGGCGTCTACGGCATCCTCAAATACGAGAGCGGCGTCCACCGCGTCCAGCGCGTCCCCGCCACTGAGACACAGGGCCGCATCCACACCTCCGCCGCCACCGTCGCCGTCCTCCCCGAAGCCGAACCCTTCGATGTCGAAATCAACGAGGGCCTCATCAACTGGGACACTTTCCGTTCGGGCGGCGCCGGCGGCCAGAACGTCAACAAAGTCGAGTCGGGCGTACGCCTGCGCTACCCCTGGCGCAACCCCAACACCGGCGTCACCGAAGAGATTCTCATCGAGTGCACCGAGACCCGCGACCAGCCCAAGAACAAAGAGCGCGCCCTCAGCCGTCTGCGCACGTTCATCTACGACCGCGAGCATCAGAAGTATGTCGACGACATCGCCTCGCGCCGTCGCACCATGGTGTCCACCGGCGACCGCTCCGCCAAAATACGCACCTACAACTACCCCCAGGGACGCGTCACCGACCACCGCATCAACTTCACTCTCTACAACCTCGCCGCCTTCATGGACGGCGACATCCAGCCCGTCATCGACCGCCTCATCGTTGCCGAAAACGCCTTCCGCCTCCAGTCCGCCGAACTCTGAGACAGAATTACACTTTTTGCGGTAGAAATTTCACATAGTCCCCGTTTTTTCATTTTTTCACAGTTCGGGTGGGCTGCTATTCGCACATTTATAGCTATATTTGCAGGTGGATGCGCCCCGCCGGAACCACGGCGCCGTCTCCATCCCTCAACCAATCACTCTTCCACTCATAAACTCATCCACTCAATGCTTAGAGTTATCCGCACGTTTCTTGCGCTGATCGCTTTCCTGGCTATTACCATGCTGTTCCTCGACTTCACGGGAACCGCCGCCTCCGACTGGGGCTGGCTGGTGCGATACCAGGTTATCCCCGCGCTTCTCTCCGCCAATCTCGTGGCCATCGTCGTGCTGGCCGCGCTGACATTCATCTTCGGCCGCGTCTACTGCTCGGTGCTCTGCCCCTTGGGCGTCATGCAGGACATCATCGCCCGCATCAGCATCTGGCTGCGTCCGCGCCGCCGTCGCCGCATCGGCGTCTACGGCTGGAAACCCGCACACTCGCGCATCCGCTACGGCGTCCTCATCGCCTTCGTGGTGCTCCTGGCGCTTGGTCTGCTCAACCTGTTGGCATCGTCGATTGCCGCGCTCATCGAGCCATATAGCGCCTACGGCCGCATCGCGACGGGTCTCATTAAGCCCGTCTATGTCGCCGCCAACAATGCCCTCGCCGCGCATGACGCTGAAACCGGCAGCTACACCTTCTACTTCGTCACCAATGTCATCGCCCCGGCCATCACCGCCGTCGGCGGCATCACGCTGCTGGTCACCGGCATCTTCGCCGTGCTCACCGGCCGCGGATACTGCAACACGATCTGTCCCGTGGGCACGCTCCTCGGCTTCATCAGCAAGTACGCGCTCTTCCGCCCGACCATCGACCTGGCCAAGTGCAACAACTGCGGCTCGTGCGGCCGTCACTGTAAGGCGCAGTGCATCAACACCAAGGCCCACGAAATCGACTACTCGCGCTGCGTGGCCTGCATGGACTGCATCGGCCACTGCACGCAGGGCGCCCTCAAATACCGCCTCGCCTACGGCCCCGGTGCCCGCGAGATAGCATCGCACGTTCAGCCGGCCCGCTTGGCACCGAAGCCCAAGCCTGCACCCGCGCCCAAGACCGAGGCTCCCAAGGCTGAAAACGCGCAGGCTCCGACGGCCGCCGACCCGAGCCGCCGCTCGTTCCTCACCATCGTCGGCCTGGCCACCGGCGCCGCCATCGCCACTGCCGCCGACGCCGCCACGGAGAAGGTCACCGACGGCGGCCTCACTGCCCTGAAAAAGCGCGGTCTGCCCGTCCGTGAGACGCGCATCACACCGCCCGGCTCGGTCAGCCACGCCCACCTCGCGCAGCACTGCGTGGCATGTCAGCTCTGTGTACAGGCCTGCCCCGGCGGCGTGATTCGCACCTCCACCGACGCCGACACGTTCATGCAGCCTTACGTCGAATACTCCACCGACAGCTACTGCCGCCCCGAGTGCACGGTCTGCTCGAACATCTGCCCGGCCGGCGCCTTCCATCCTCTCGACGAAGCCGCTAAGTCTTCCACGAAGATAGGCACGGCCGTCGTCGACCGCGACATCTGCCTCGCCGCCAACGGTCAGCCCTGCGGCAACTGCGCACGACGCTGCCCCGCCGGCGCCATCGAGATGGTGCCCATGTCCGAGGCCGAAGACGAGAAGCGCTTCATCCCCATGGTCAACGCTCAGGCATGCATCGGCTGCGGCATCTGCGAGGCCCACTGCCCCGTCGGCACCGTCGCCTCGATGGACGCCAACGTCCCCGCCATCCATGTCGAAGGCCTCTCCGTTCAACGTACAATCTAAAAACCTCTCTCCCCCACGTAAGATATGAAAAGAAGAGCATTCCTCCGTGACCTGGGTCTCGGCGCCGCCGGCGCCATGCTCGTGTCCTGCGCCGGCAAAACCGGTGCCGAAGACGCCGACGCCGATGCCCCCGTCAAGGCCTCACACCATAAGCGCGGTCCGATGACCATGCGCACAAACCCCAACACCTCCGACTCTGTCTCCATCCTCGGATACGGTTGTATGCGCCTGCCCTCGCTCAGCGAAGACCCGGAGAGCGAGAGCTACAACGTCGACCAGGAAGAGGTGAACCGCCAGGTCGACTATGCCCTCGCCCACGGCGTCAACTACTTCGACACATCGCCCGCATACTGCAAAGGCGAGTCGGAAGCGGCCATGGGCATCGCCCTCAGCCGCCATCCCCGCGACAAATATCTCCTGGCCACCAAGCTTTCAAACTTCGCTCCGCAGACATGGCCCGCCGCCGAGTCGCAGAAGATGTTCGAAAACAGTCTGAAAAATCTCAAGACCGACCACGTCGACTACCTCCTCATGCACGCCATCGGCATGAGTGCCGGCGACCTCTCGGGCATGGAAGCCTACGAAGAGCGCTACATCAAGAACGGTATGCTCGCCTGGCTCGAGGAGCAGAAGAAGGCCGGCCGCATCCGCAATCTCGGATTCTCATACCACGGCGACGTCGAGGTCTTCGACCGTCTCCTGCGTGAGCACGACGAGGGTCTCCACCACTGGGACTTCGTGCAGATTCAGCTCAACTATGTGGACTGGGAGAACGCCAAGGAGGTGAACCCGCGCAACACCAACGCAAGCTACCTCTACAACGAGCTGGCCAAGCGCAACATTCCTGTGGTCATCATGGAGCCGCTCTTGGGCGGACGTCTCGCCGACGTTCCCACGGCCGTAGCCGCCAAGATGAAGCAGCGCCGCCCCGACGACTCACCCGCCGCCTGGGCCTTCCGCTTCGCCGGTACACCCGAGAAGATTCTCACCGTGCTCAGCGGCATGACGTATATGGACCACCTCAAGGAGAACGTCAGCACCTTCTCGTCGCTCGACCCCATCACCGAAGACGAGAACGCGTTCCTCATGCGCGTGGGCGCCGACCTGTCCGTGAACGGCGTGGTTCCCTGCACGGGCTGCTCCTACTGCATGCCCTGCCCCTACGGCCTCGACATTCCCACCATCTTCGACTTCTACAACACCTGCGTCAACGAGGACATGGTGCCCCACGACAAACGCCATCCGCGTTATGCCGAGGCGCGCAAACGCTTCCTCATCGGCATGAGCCGCGCCGTTCCGGCCGACCGCCAGCCCTCACGCTGCATCGCCTGCGGCGAGTGTCTCAAGCACTGTCCCCAGGGCATCGCCATCCCCGACGAAATGGCCAAAATCGAGCGCAGCCTCCTCAATCTCCGCAATAACGCCTGAGCGCCTCATCACCTCCTTACCGCAGCATCGCGAAGGAGAAGATGCGCCCGGAGCGTATGCCGCGGGCACGCGCCGAGAAAAATTGCGACGGATTGCAGCGCGTGCACATCGCGGCCGCGCTGACCGCCGTGACGCCCGCATCGTGCAATTGGCCGGTCACAAACCGCACAAGGTCGACGTGCGGTCGTTCGCTTCCCGGCACCGTGTTCACGCATGAGGCCGGAAATTGCTCTGCCACCTCTTCGCCCACCTCAAAGCAGCAGGCATGGATGCAGGGGCCAATGTAAGCACGCGTCGCCGACACGTCAGCGCCCAACCGCCGCATCACGGCGACAGCCTCGGGCACAATACCGGCCACGGCACCGCGCCATCCGGCATGGACGGCGGCAATCACGCCGGCTGCCGCGTCGGCCATAAGCACGGGCACGCAGTCGGCCGTGTTCACACCTATCATGACACCGCGCTCGCCCGTAACAACCGCGTCAACATCCTGCAGCTCAGATTCTTGCGCGACAATGCGCATATTGGTCAACTGCAAGGGCTCGCGGGCGAATACCGCCACCGTCGCCGTATGCGTCTGCCGCGGCTGAACGAGGGCATCGGCTTTGAACGCCGCCTTCAGCTGCGACCTGCACAGCCGCGTATGCTCCTCGCTGTCACCGACATAGCCGCACACCGAGAAGCCGCTGTAAGCGTCCTTATCGTTGGCGTCGGGGCCGCGCCACGTGCTGCCGGCGACATAGTCAGCGCCGTCATGATAGAGCATCACGGGCACGCCGGCGCGTTCGGTGAGTGCATATTCCTCATATTTAGTCTGTTCCATTTATCATCGATTTTTCCCGCAAAGTTACGCATTTCCGCCCGTTTTGCCAACCCCGCCTCCCTTTCCGGCCCCCGTCCCCGTGCCCGGCGCGAACATTTTGAGGGGTGGCGCTTAGGAAATTAAAAAAAAATTCGTACCTTTGCACTTTGAAATATAGATTTCTCTTATTTAATGAAAAGCAAGCATAACAACATATCCCTGATTGTGGAAACAAGCTGGGAGGTTTGTAACAAAGTAGGCGGCATCTATACGGTTCTCTCCACCAAGGCCAAAACCATGGAGGAACTTTATCCCGGAAAGGTTGTGTTCATCGGCCCCGATGTGTGGACGCGCGACACCCCCTGCCCCTGCTTCTCTGAAGAATCAACACCGCTGGACGCCTGGCGCGACGCCGTGATGCTCCCCGAGGGAGTGAGCGTGCGCGTGGGCCGCTGGGAAATCCCCGGCCGCCCCATGGCCGTGCTGGTGAAATTCGACGGCATGTACGCCGTTAAAGACGCTTTCTACGGCGAGATGTGGAAGGAATTCGGTGTGGACTCGCTCCATGCCTACGGCGACTATGACGAGGGCTGCGCCTTCGCCCACGCCGCCGGCATCGTGGCCGAGAGTCTCTTCTGCAATTTCGGCCTGGACAAGAAGCCCGGCGGCATCGCCCACTTCGATGAGTGGACAACGGGCATGGGCCTGCTCTACGTGAAGAGCAAGCTGCCCTCCGTGGGCACTGTCTTCACCACCCACGCCACCTGCATCGGCCGCAGCATCTGCGGCAACGGCAAGCCCCTCTACGACCAGCTCAAAAACTATAACGGCGACCAGATGGCCCGCGAGCTCAACATGGAGTCGAAGCACTCGCTGGAGAAAGCCGCCGCCCACGCCGCCGACGTGTTCACGACCGTCAGCCGCATCACCGCCGACGAGTGCGAGCAGCTGCTTGAGCGCCGCCCCGACGTAGTGACGCCCAACGGCTTCGAGGGCGACTTTGTCCCCGCCGGAAATGCCTACGCCCCCAAGCGCCGCGCCGCCCGCAACCTGCTGCTGCGCGTGGCCTCTGCCCTGACCGGCGTAAAATATGACAACGACACGTTCATCGTGGCCACTTCCGGCCGCTGCGAATACCGCAACAAGGGCCTGGGCGTCTTCCTCGACGCCATGGCCGGTCTGCGCGGACGCACGGCCTCGCATCGTGTGCTGGCCTTCGTGATGGTGCCCGCATGGTGCGCCGGCCCCCGTGCCGACCTGCGCGACGCCATTGACGACCGCGCCGTCACGCGTCTGCCCGAGCCCGTGCTCACCCACTGGCTCAACAATCCCGACCAAGACGCCGTGCTCTCGCGCATCCGCAGCCTCGGCTTCGACTCCATCTCCGACAAGGTGGACGTCGTCTACGTGCCCTGCTATCTGAACGGCGCCGACGGCATCTTCGACCGCACATACTACGAGCTGCTCATCGGCGTGGACGCCACGGTGTTCGCCAGCTACTACGAGCCCTGGGGCTACACCCCCCTGGAGAGCGTGGCCTTCGGCATCCCCACGGTAACGACCTCGCTGTCGGGCTTCGGCAGCTGGGTGCTCGCGACGCTCACCAACGGATTCGCCTCAAGCGGCGTGGACGTGGTGAAGCGCAACGACTCAAACTACGGCGAGGTGGTGACCTGCATCACCGACACGCTCCTCTCGCTGATGACCTCCGACGCCAAGAGCCGCACCGCCGTGCGCAATGCCGCTCGCGCAACGGCAGCACGCGCCGACTGGTCGGAATTCATGCCCTTCTATGTGGAGGCATACGACCTCGCCGAATCAAAGGCGGCCGCTCGTCTCGCACATTAATATATATGTCAACAATAACGAAACAATAACAACCAATTCTTTATTTTGAAAATGAAACTTCCGGTAAGCGAAACCAATGCACCCGTATGGCGTGACATTACCGTTATTTCCGAGTTGCCCGAGCAGCTGAAGCCTCTCAACGAGATGGCCAAGAACCTGTGGTGGGTGTGGAACAGCGAGGCCAAAAACCTCTTCCGCGAACTCAATCCCGACCTGTGGCGCGCCACCGGCGAGAACCCCGTGATGCTGCTGCAGCAAATCTCCACCGAGCGCCTTGAGGAAATCCTCGAGGACCGCCGTCTGATGGAGCGCATCGACACCGTCTACAAACACTTCAAGGACTATATGGCTGTGCCCATGCGCACGGACATCCCCTCCGTCTCCTACTTCTCGATGGAGTACGGCCTGTGCAACTGCCTGAAAATCTACTCGGGCGGCCTGGGCGTCCTCGCCGGCGACTACATCAAAGAGGCCTCCGACTCTCGCGTCCCCATGACCGCCGTGGGCTTCCTCTATCGCTATGGCTACTTCACTCAGACTCTGAGCGTCGACGGCCAGCAGATCGCCAACTACGAGCCCCAGAACTTCAACCAGCTGCCCATCGACCAGGTGCTCGACGCCGACGGCAAGCCCATGATTCTCGAGGTGCCCTTCCCCGGACGCATCATCTACAGCCACGTATGGCGCGTGAACGTGGGCCGCATGAAGCTCTACCTCATGGACACCGACTTTGACATGAACTCCGAGTTCGACCGTCAGATCACCCACCAGCTCTATGGCGGCGACTGGGAGAACCGCATCAAGCAGGAGTACATGCTCGGCATCGGCGGCGTGCTCATGCTTCAGAAACTTGGCGTCAACAGCCGTCTCTACCACTGCAACGAAGGCCACGCCGCTCTGCTCAACCTGCAGCGCCTCGTCGACTACGTTCAGAAAGACCACCTGGACTTCAACACCGCCCTCGAGGTGGTGCGCTCATCGTCGCTCTACACCGTCCACACCCCCGTGCCCGCCGGCCACGACTACTTCGACGAAGGCCTCTTCGGCAAATACATGGGCGAGTATCCCCAGCGCCTGGGCATCTCCTGGAACGACCTCATGAACATGGGCCGCGAGAACCCCAACACCAACGAGCGCTTCTCGATGTCAGTCTTCGCCCTCAACACCTGCCAGGAAGCCAACGGCGTCAGCTGGCTCCACGGCGAAGTCTCGAAGAAGATGTTCGCCGGCATCTGGAAAGGCTATTCCTGGGAAGAGAGCCACGTGGGCTACGTCACCAACGGCGTGCACATGCCCACCTGGGCAGCCTCCGAGTGGAAAGCCTTCTACGCCGAGAAACTCGGCGAGCGCGTCTTCGTGGACCAGAGCAACCCCGACGCATGGAAAGGCATCTTCAAGGTGCCCGACGAGGAAATCTGGAACATGCGCATGACCCTCAAGAACAAGTTCATCAACTTCGTGCGCCGCGACTTCAAGGCCAAATGGCTCAAGAACCAGGGCGACCCCGCAAAGGTGATGTCTATCCTTGACCGCATCAACCCCAACGCCCTCATCATCGGCTTCGCACGCCGCTTCGCAACATACAAGCGCGCCCACCTGCTCTTCACCGACCTCGAGCGCCTCGACAAGATCGTGAACAACGAGAAATTCCCCGTACAGTTCATCTTCTCCGGCAAGGCACACCCCGCCGACGGCGCCGGCCAGGGCCTCATCAAGCGCATCATGGAAATCTCGCGCATGCCCCAGTTCCTCGGCAAGATCATCTTCCTCGAGGACTACAATATGATCGTGGCCAAACGCCTCGTCACCGGCGTCGACATCTGGCTGAACACCCCCACCCGTCCCCTCGAAGCCTCCGGCACATCCGGCGAGAAGGCCGAGATGAACGGCGTGCTCAACTTCTCAGTCCTCGACGGCTGGTGGTACGAAGGCTATCGCTTCAACGAGAAGGCCGGTTGGGCCCTCACCGACAAGCGCACCTTCACCGACCAGGCTCAGCAGGACAAACTCGACGCAGCCACCATCTACTCCATGCTCGAGAACGAGATCATCCCCCTCTACTTCGCCAAGAACTCGAAGGGCTACTCACCCGAGTGGATTCAGTACATCAAAGGCTCAATCGGCGACATCGCTCCCCACTTCACCATGAAGCGCATGATCGACGACTACATCCAGCGCTTCTACGAGCCCGAGGCAAAACGTTGCAACGCCCTGTGCGCCAACGACTTTGCCGAGGCACGCGAAATCGTACGCTGGAAAGAGAACTTCCTGAATCTCTGGGGCGGCATCAAGGTGTTCGACATCAAGCAGCACGGCGAGCTGGTGAACACCGCCACCGGCGCAGCCTTCAAGGTTGAGGCCATCATCGACACCAACGGCCTCGGCGACGACCTGGGCCTCGAAATGGTCACCTACCGTCTCGAAGACGGCGAGGAGAAGTTCGAGGGTGCTCGCAACTTCAAGGTTGTCAAGAAAGAAGGCAACGTCTACACCTACGAGCTCGACACCAAGGTCAAGGACGCCGGCGTCTTCCGCTACGGCTTCCGTCTCTATCCCAAGAACGACAAGCTGGCCCACCGCCAGGACTTCGCCATCACCCGCTGGATCTAATCAGCACAACCGGTTCAGCTATTCTCTCTGACTGAGCCAAAAGCACAGAAGCCGCGCCCCTCACGGGCGCGGCTTCTGTGCTTTTGACTTTTACAATCAGCGTATTCGTTCAATCAGAATCCCGAAATATCAACCACTCTGTCATCTTTAGTCAAGATATATTCGTTAGCCAATCCTTGACTACCAAAGGGCGCAATAATATGTCCATCATATACAAACATATTTCCTTGACCCTCTGCGCACCCTACATACTTTACTATATTATCTTTATACGGATGCTCCAAAAGTCTGAAAACGTAAGTTTCCATCATTCCCATATTACTGGATGCGATACTAAACAAGACTTCACAAATGTTGTCATTATCGACGTCCATTAAGGTGATTTGCATTCTTCCATCTTCTTTTAAAAATCCAGCCTCATCAAAGTAGTAATCTTCCGTTTCCTCAGTTTCTACGCCGGCACCTGTAATCCGTGGAATAAACAGTGATTGACCATGACCGTCAAATATAACCAAAGCCTTCGTGCTGTTAGGATGGTCATCGCCCATGACAAAGGTGTAGGTTTTCCCATAGATCTTAGCATCAAAGGTTTTACCTTTTCTCATTTGTGTATGATTTTTTCCCTTGACTTCAAAATAAGGACACCCGGCAGGATCGAATATCAATCCGGTTCCGAAAGTGTTATATGGCGTTTTGGGTTCGCCGGGCACTGGGACATTGGAAGCATTTCCTTTGTTAGATTTTGTATCGGACTGCGGCGTCGCAAGAGTCAACACATAGGTGACGCCTCCCTGCAGCGGATCGGGGAAATTGTACAGGAAAGGCAAGAAGGATTCGGCAGCGATTTGTAACATTTTCGTTCCCTTGGGAAGATAGACCCAGTATTCGCTTGAACGTTTCACCACATCGCCCATGACATTACCGGAAAAAGTGACGCCCGGTGCGACCACGCGCACTTTCAAAAGGGCACATTTCGCGCCATGAAGGTCAAGCCGAGAATACTTCTTGGCCGACAAATCCATAGGCGCAGCCTCAAAACTTTTCACAGTGGCCTCTTGAGCTACTGCATTCATTACGCCGGTCAAAACCAGCGACAAAATCAATAAAAATTTTTTCATCGGATTATTGAGTTATACTTGTTGGATGAATTAAATTAGTGCGTATTTCACTTGACCAATTTTCCGATGATTGATGAAATTGACATATTGCAGTATTGTAAGAGCTGCGACTTT
>SFOH01000041.1 GCA_004552485.1 Bacteroidales bacterium
GATGGTACTGCGAAAGCGGAAGAGTAGGTAACCGCCCCCTTCACAAACCCCGATGCCGGGCCCCGAGCGACAACGCTCGAGGCCCGGCATCTATTTTTTGAAACGCAGCCGCAGGCTGCGTTCACGGTGAGCCATCCGGGAACGGGCGGGTGGGGCGCGCCCGGCGGCGCGCCATGGCAATGGAGCTGGGGGTGAGAGCGAGCCGGGTGTGGAGGGGGTTAGGGATGGAGGAAGGAGGTGTAGAGGGAGAGGTATTGGCCGGATTGGAGGTCGTTGCTGAAGTTGGTCTCGGCACGGCGACGGCAGGTGGCGGAGGTGTATTTCGCAGGGTCGTCGATGACGCTGAGAATGGCGTTGGCCATGGCGTCGACGTTGCCTTTATCGACGACGATACCGGTGTCGGGGTCGATGGCTTCGGGACTGCCGCCGGTGCGGTAGGTGATGACGGGTGTGCCGCAGGCGAGGGCTTCAAGGTTCACGGAGGGGAAGTTGTCGGCGTAGGTGGGATTGGCCAGGACGGCGGCGGAATTGTAGAGCTGGACAAGTTTGCGGATGTCCTGGGTCTTGGGTACGCCGTATATGCCCTTGGGGAGTGATTTGATCTGTGAGCGCGAGAGGCCGACCAATGCTATTTGAACATTGTGGGGGTCGAGGCGTTTGCGGAGGTCGAAGAAATCGCTCAGCCCTTTTCGACAATCCCAGAAGTTGGCGACGCCCAAGACCAGAGGTTTCTTCGTTTTGGGACCGATGACGCGGAAGCGGGCTGTGTCGACGCCGTTATGAATCATTACGCGGCGGTAGTCTTTGAGGAAAGATTCGCCGACGTAACGGTCCAACCATCGCGAGACGGGGACTATCGTCAGCCGGTCGCCGAATCCGGAGATGAGTTTCTGACGGTCTGCGAAATGTTTTGCGGTCTGTGTGATTTTGCCGTGTTTCGCCGGGCAGTTCTCGCACCGGGTTTTCCACTTGTCGCACGGCGGGAGCTCAAAATAGGGGCAGCCGCCGGTGAAGGCCCAGCAGTCGTGGAGAGTCCAGACGACCGGCGTGCTGATTGTCGCGAGATACTTGAAAAGGAGTGGATAGTTCAGCCAATGGCCGTGGATGATGTGCAGCTGGATGATGTCGGGAGCCAACAGGTCGATTTCGGCCAGGAGACGGAGCGTTGCTTTTTTGCTGCCGAACCCTTCGCCGTCCAGGAAACGGTGGCGCGCATAGTGGGCGTAGACGTCGAACTGAGTGCCGACTCTGATCAGACGTGACTGCGAGGAATTCATATAGCGGCCATAGGCAATCGTAGAGTCCCATCCACGGGCCATTGCCTCCTGTCCTATTCCCTCGGCAATCCTTCCGTGCGAGCCCCAGTTTGCCGTGACATTAATCTGCAACAACTTCATCCGATGAACATTTATGGTATTATGCGTCTCTTTTTTGCCGAATCTGTTTAAGGTTTTGATCTCGGAACATGGTGCAAATTTAGTGATTATATTTCATATATTGGCAGGCTGGAGGAAAAATTTGTGGCGGGAGAGGCGGGGTGGGGTGAACTTTTTGGGCGGGAAAAAGATTTTAATTAAATGAATTTATTATCTTTGCAAATGCTTTGGCTTTCGGAGCGAAAAAGCGGCCCGGAATGGCACGGTTTGAGTGTGAAGTTTGAGCGTTTGCTGTTCCCGGTGATAACAAATTAGTTTTATAAACAATCTATACGTAAAAATATGGGTGCTTTTATTAAAGACTTTAAGGAGTTTGCTATGAAGGGCAATATCATTGACATGGCCGTCGGTGTTATCGTCGGCGGAGCGTTCGGCGCTATCGTCAGCTCGCTGGTCAATGACATTATCATGCCGGTTGTGTCGCTCGCAACGGGCGGTGACGGTCTGAAGAATCTGAAGTATGTCATCGTGAACGCCAAGGAGGCCTCCGGCGATGTGGCCGCCGTTCAGGAGGTTGCCATCAACTATGGCATGTTCATTCAGAATATTGTGAACTTCCTGATTATTGCGCTGAGCATTTTCGTGGCTCTTCGTGTGATTATGAAGTTCAAGAAGCAGGAGAAGGCCGCCGAGGCCGCCGCTCCGGCCGGTCCCACTCAGGAAGAGCTTCTCACTCAGATTCGCGACATCCTTGCTTCGGAGAAGGATGCCAAGAACGGCAAATAAGAATTAAGTCAGTGAGCCGTTGCCCGTTTCCGTCGCGGAGAGGGGCAGCGGCCGCTTCACGTTTGTGTCGGATTCTTTGAAGATGAAAGATTCGGAGGCGGTGAGACTTCGCCGCCCGGTGTTCCTGATCGGTCTGCCGGGGGTCGGGAAGACCACGCTGGGGCGTGCCCTCGCGGAGCGCACGGGCGTGGCGTTCGTCGACCTCGACGAGGCCGTTGAGGCTGATGCCGGGAAGAGCGTGGCGGAGATTTTCGCCACGGAAGGCGAGGCGGGCTTTCGCGCCCGCGAGACGGCGATGCTGCGGCGCTATGCCGACGCGGCGGCTGTCGTAGCCTGCGGGGGCGGCACGCCGTGTCAGCCGGGCAATATGGAGCTGATGAACACGACGGGGACGTCGGTGTGGCTCCAGGCTCCGGACGAGCTTTTGGCGGCGCGTATTCTTCAGCAGCCGGGTCAGCGTCCGATGTTCTGCTGCGGGGAGGCCGAGGTGCTCCCGCGGTTGCAGGCGCTGGCCGAGCGGCGCCGGCCGTTCTACGCGCGTGCGGCCCACACGTTCGACGCATCGGCCCTGGACGATGTGGAGGGCATACGTGCCTCGGTCGGGCGTTTTCTCGACGCGTTCATGCGCTGAGCCCCGGGCCGGACGTTGCGGCCTATAATATATTAATGTAAAGAAATAAAAACAATCATTACCCCATGATAAGTCCCACACCCCTTGAACAGCTGCTGGAGGTTGCGGCAGAGAAAAGGACCATAACGCTTGGCG
Source organism: Bacteroidales bacterium (assembly GCA_004552485.1). GTDB lineage: Bacteria > Bacteroidota > Bacteroidia > Bacteroidales > Muribaculaceae > CAG-873. Next base: position 2,929 of record SFOH01000041.1, read on the forward strand.
TGCCGGCGAGTGTCAGCGATGTCGACCAGCGTTTTCCGCTGACGCCGGAGGGCGCGGCGATGCTTGTGTCGCGCGGCATCGACGTGCGCATCGAGAGCAAGGCCGGCCGCGGCATCCATTATCCCGACGAGGCATATCTGAAGGCGGGCGCCCACGTGGTGTCGCGCGCGGAGACGCTGCTGTGCGACATTGTGCTGCACCTGCCGCCGGTGTCTGCCAATGACGCGCGGTGCATCCGCCGCGGCGCTCTCGTGCTGACGCTGTTCCACCCCACGGCCCAGGACCGCACGGCGCTGCGCGTGCTCCTCGAGCGCCATGTGATTGCGCTGGCGCTGGACCTCATCTCTGACGACGAGGGCCATTATCCTTTTGCCGACATCCTCAACGAAATCGACGGCCGCGCGGCGATGGCGATTGCGTCGTCGCTGCTGGCCGACTCGCTGCACGGCAAGGGCATCCTGTTGGGCGGCGTGGCGGGCGTCGTCCCCAGCGAGCTGACGGTGATAGGTGCCGGCCTGGCGGGCATCGCGGCCGCCAAGAGCGCCATCGGCCTCGGGGCTATCGTGAGGATGTTCGACACGGATGTCTACAAGCTGCGCCGCGCCGTTCGCGAGCTGGGCCCGGGTGTCATCGTCTCGGCCATGCACCCGCGCGCCGTGGTGAGCGCGCTGCGGACGGCGGACGTCGTCGTGGCCTCGCCGCTGCAGGTACCGCACATCATCACCCAGGAGGTGATGCTCGAGATGAAGAAAGGCGTCGTGACATTCTGCCTCGGCGACAATCCGCAACCCGTCTTCCCGGCCATGCGCTGCGTCGACCTTGCGCACGAGCGTCCGAGCGGCGACATTGTCAGCGAGGGGCGCCAGGTGTGCTACGTGAACGCCACGGGCGCTGTGCCGCGCACGGCGGCGATGGCGCTGAGCAACACGCTCGTGAGCCTGTTCAGTGACATCATGATGTGCGGCGGCACTTTCAACAACGCCCTCAAGATGCGTCGCGGGATGCAAGGCGCGGCCTACCTCTTCAGCGGCCATGTCGTGAACCAGCGCATCGCACGCGTGGCGGGCACGAGGTATATTGACATCAACATGCTTCTGCAATTCTCATGAGTGCGCGCAAATTCTATGTTGTCTGGGACGGGCGCGCCCCGGGCATCTATGACTCGTGGGAAGAGGCGCGCCTGCAGATCGAGGGCTTCCCGAACGCCCGCTACCGCGCCTACGGCAGCCAGGAGGAGGCGACGCGCGCCTTCCGCGGTGATGCGCGCCAGGAGATGGCGCTCTACCGTCAGATGGCGGCACGCAAGGCCGAGGCCGTGAACTATGCGGCCATGAACATACGTGGCGACGCCATCGCAGTCGACGGCGCCTGTTCGCGCAATCCGGGGCCGATGGAATACCGCGGCGTGAGCGTGGGCACGGGCAAGGAGATTTTCCGCGTGGGACCTGTCGCGAACGCCACGAACAACATCGGCGAATACCTGGCCATCATTCACGCGGCGGCGCTGCTGAAACAGCGCGGCGACTTCACGACGCCCATCTACTCCGACTCGCGGACGGCGCTGGCGTGGATACGCGCCGGCCACCACCGCAGCAAGATTGTGCCCAACGCCGGCAATGCGCGCGCCTGCGACCTCCTGCGCCGCGCCGACGCCTGGTTGGCGGCCAACGGCCCCATCCGCAACCCGCTGCTGAAGTGGGACACGGAGAACTGGGGCGAGATCCCGGCCGACTTCGGCCGCAAGTAGCCCGCCGGCCTTTGTAACCGGCTCTGAAAAAAATCGAGGCACAAAAAATGGCCACCCGGGCGGGCGGCCATTTTTTTTGTGGTCTATGCTAACGGATTAGCCGTTGATCTTGACCATGGTGGCGATGAGGTCGAGCACTTTGTGTGAGTAGCCGATCTCGTTGTCATACCAGGAAACAACTTTTACGAAGTTGTCGGTCAGATAAACACCGGCGTTGGCGTCGAAGATAGAGGTGCGGGGGTCGCCGAGGAAGTCGCTTGAAACGACAGCATCCTCAGTGTAGCCGAGCACGCCTTTGAGTTCGCCCTCGGAAGCCTCTTTCATAGCAGCGCAGATGGCCTCTTTGGTAGCGGGTTTGGCGAGGTTGACGGTGAGGTCAACAACAGAAACGTCGAGGGTGGGGACACGCATCGAGATGCCGGTGAGTTTGCCGTTGAGTTCGGGGATAACTTTACCAACAGCCTTAGCAGCGCCGGTGCTTGAGGGGATGATGTTGCCGGAAGCAGCGCGGCCGCCGCGCCAGTCCTTCATAGAGGGACCGTCAACGGTCTTCTGAGTGGCGGTGGTTGAGTGAACGGTGGTCATCAGACCGGTAACGATGCCGAATTTGTCGTTGAGGACCTTGGCGATGGGGGCGAGGCAGTTGGTGGTGCAGGAAGCGTTCGAAACGAACTGGGTGCCCTTGACATACTTGTCGGCGTTCACACCGCAAACAAACATGGGGGTGTCGTCCTTAGAGGGAGCGGACATAACAACGTACTTGGCGCCGGCCTCGATGTGGGCCTGGGCTTTCTCCTTGGTGAGGAAGAGACCGGTTGACTCAACCACGTACTCAGCGCCGACAGCGCCCCAGTTGATTTCTTTGGGGTCGCGGCATGCGGTAACGCGGATGTGCTTGCCGTTAACGATGAGCTCGCTCTTCTCCATGTCATAGTCAACAGTGCCCTCGAAGTGACCGTGCATGGTGTCATACTTCAGCATGTAAGCCATGTAGTCAACGGGGAGAAGGTCGTTGATAGCAACAACCTCGATGTCATTACGCTCAGTGGAGGCGCGGAATACGAAGCGACCGATACGGCCAAAGCCGTTAATACCAATCTTTGTCATAGTTAGTTGTAAATTTTGAATTTATGGGTTAATGGATAATTTTGTTCGGAAAACGGTATTGTTCTTAACTGCGGGCGGGGTGCTGTTAGTTTATGCCTTTGCGCGGGGCGCGAACGGGTCCTGAAGGGGCGGCGTCCGGGCGCCGGGGTTGCCTGCAGTTTTTCAAGTGCAAAGGTAATTATTTTTTTTGAGGAAATAGCGTGTTTAACGAATTTTTTCTTTAATTCTGCATCATTTTTTTATAAGGAGGTGCGGAGAGGACGCGATAGGGTGGCACCGGCGGTTTACAAACGGCCACGGCGGGGGCCTCAAGGCTGAAAAAAGCCTAAAAAGCGGAGTCAGACGCGGTGGTTTGAAAAAAATATCGTAAATTTGCGATTCTGAACGGTGGCGTGAGCCGCGCAGCCGCGCGGCCGTGCACTCCGTCGGCTATAGGTAAAAGAATGATAGAGCTAAAGGACATACGCAAGAGTTTCGGCAGCCTTGAGGTTCTGCGCGGCGTGAGCCTGAGCGTGGAGCCGGGGCGCGTCACGTGCATCGTGGGCCCCAGCGGCGCCGGCAAGACCACGCTGCTGCAGGTGCTCGGCACGCTGGAGAAGCCCGACAGCGGCAGCGTCGTCTACGACGGCACGGACGTCACGCGACTGCCCGACCGGCGACTGTCGGCTTTCCGCAACAAGCGCATCGGCTTCGTGTTTCAGAGCCACCGCCTTCTGCCCGAGTTCACGCTCCAGGAGAACGTGGCCATGCCGGCGCTCATCAGCGGCGAGAGCCGGCGCACGGCCATGGAGCGCGCGGCGCAGCTTCTCGAGAAACTTGGCCTAAAGGAGCGTATGACCCACCGCCCGGCCGAACTCTCCGGCGGCGAGGCCCAGCGCGGCGCCGTGGCACGCGCCCTCATCAACGGTCCCGCCGTGGTGCTGGCCGACGAGCCCTCCGGCTCGCTCGACACGCATAACCGCCGCGACCTCCACCGCCTCTTCTTCGACCTGCGCGACTCGATGGGCACGACATTCGTGATCGTCACTCACGACGAGGGCCTGGCCGAAGACGCCGACACAGTGGTGCACATCGTGGACGGAACCATCACTGAGGTGCGGCGCCGCGAAGATGCCGCCGCCCCTTCCGAAGAAAATCTCCCTGAGACAATATAAACCAACAACGAAAATTATCAGACAGAAAATGTTAAAGACACTGAAAAAACTCACTGCGGCTGCTGTGGCCGTAATCCTTGCCTGTACCGCGCTGACCTCGTGCGGCGATGACGACAACAATCCCCAGCAGAGCTACCTCTACCAGCTGGTGACGCTCGATTCCACCTCCGACGCAGGCTGCAAATTCAGCTTCCAGACGGGCGGCCTGGCTTCGCCGGTCTACACCTTGACCGCAGCACAGCGCGTCGACACCACGAAGGTGAAAATCGGCGAGCGCCTCATGATTGTCTACACCTACGCCAACCAGAACATCTCCATAACCAAGCCCCAGTCGGGCGAGGTCAACCTGCACGGCTATCAGCAGGTGCTGAACGGCAAGATTCAGTACGGCACGTCGGGCGAGTTCGGCGGCTTCACCTCCCACACTCTCATGAACGTATACGCATGGGTGACAGGCCCGTGGCTGAACATCCAGGCTACCGGCGTGGTGAAGAGAGAGGCCAAGCAGTTCGAGCTTGTGATGGACGAGACGACGCGCGGCGAGCAGTATCCCACCGTCTACCTGCTGTTCACCAGCGACGACGAGATTGACGGCGTGGCACGCACGGTCATCTCCTCCTTCGACATGGAGAGCTTCTGGAACGACCCCGCCAACTACAAAGGCTTCACCCTGAAAGTCGCCAACCAGAACGGCCAGCACGAGTGGACCTTCAACCGCGAAGGCGTCGAGACCATCAAGCCCGTGAGCTGATGCGTAAACCCAAGAACGACAACAGAATAACTCAAAATTATAACAAAAATAAAACCTCAAAATCATGGACAACAACAAACAGAACGAGATTAAGATAGAGCTCACCCCCGAGATTGCCGCCGGCCATTATTCAAACCTGGCTGTCATCGCCCACAGCGCCGGCGAATTCTTCCTGGACTTCATCGCCGTCAGCCCCAACGTTCAGCAGGCCCGCGTTCAGACCCGCGTCATCATGACCCCCGAGAATGCCAAGAATCTGCTGTTCGCCCTGCGTGACAACCTCACCAAATACGAGGCCACCTTCGGCGAAATCGAGCGCAAGATGCCCAAGAACCAGGACAACGGCTTCAAGGCCTGAGCACTCCGGCGCAGAGCCCGGGCCGGCGAGTCCGGCAGGGCGCTCTGTGCGTAACGTTCTGAAACCCAAACAGGCTCCGCACGCCCCGAGGCGCGGCGGAGCCATCACCGTTAAAAAACTAATCAAAGATGAGAGAGAACAATCTTTGCATCTATAACTCCATGTCGCGCGTGAAGGAAGCCTTCACGCCGCTGAATCCGGGCATGGTGGGCATGTATGTCTGCGGCCCCACCGTCTACGGCGACGGCCACCTCGGCCACGCCCGCCCCGCCATCACCTTTGACGTGGTGGCCCGCTATCTGCGCCATCTGGGCTACAAGGTGCGCTATGTCCGCAACATCACCGACGTGGGCCATCTCGAGCATGACGCCGACGACGGCGAGGACAAAATCGCCAAGAAGGCCCGCCTCGAGCAGCTCGAGCCCATGGAGGTCGTGCAATATTACCTCACGCGCTACCACGACGCCATGCGCGCCCTCAACGTGTTGCCCCCGTCGATCGAGCCCCATGCCTCCGGCCACATAATCGAGCAGATCGAGTATGTCAAGAAGATTCTCGAGGCCGGATACGCCTACGTCAGCGACGGCTCCGTCTATTTCGACGTGCCCAAGTTCAACCGCGACTACGGCTACGGACGCCTCTCCGGCCGCAACATCGACGAGCTGCTGGCCACAACCCGCGCCCTCGATGGCCAGGAACAGAAGCACAATCCCGCCGACTTCGCCCTGTGGAAGAAAGCCTCGCCCGAGCACATAATGCACTGGCCCTCACCCTGGAGCGAAGGCTTCCCCGGCTGGCACCTCGAGTGCTCTACCATGTCGGAGAAATACCTCGGCGAAAGCTTCGACATCCACGGCGGCGGCATGGACCTGAAGTTTCCCCACCACGAGTGCGAAATCGCGCAGAGCGTGGCCCACAACGGCAAGCCCGGCGTGCACGTGTGGATGCACAACAACATGATCACCATCAACGGCAAGAAGATGGGCAAGAGTCTGGGCAACTTCATCACCCTGCAGGAGTTCTTCACCGGCAGCCACCCGCTGCTGACGCAGGCCTATTCGCCCATGACCATCCGCTTCTTCATCCTCCAGGCCCATTACCGCGGCACCGTGGACTTCAGCAACGAAGCCCTGCAGAGCGCCGAGAAGGCCCTGGCGCGCATGATGGACGGCGTGCGCCGTCTCGGCGAGCTCAAGCCCTCGGACAACCCCACCGTCAAGGACGAGGACATCAACGAAATCGAGCGCAAGTGCTACGAGGCCATGGACGACGACTTCAACACCCCCATCGTCATCGCCAACCTCTTTGACGCCTGCCGCATCATCAACATGGCCAACGACGGCAACGCCGCCGTCTCCGCCGCTCAGATCGAGAAGCTGAAAGGCCTGATGCACACCTTCCTCAACGACATCCTCGGCGTAACGGCCGAAGTGGCCGGCGCGGAAGGCACGGCCAACATCAAACCCTTCGAGGACGCCGTCGACCTGCTGCTGCAGATACGCTCCGAGGCCAAGTCCAAGAAAGACTGGGCCACCAGCGACCTCATCCGCGACCGCCTCGCCGCCATCGGCTTCGATGTCAAGGACACGAAGCAGGGCTTCGAGTGGTCCCTGAAGAAATAATCAGCTCTTAAGGAATTATTGCTGTCCGATAAAAGACGGGCGGAAGAGCGCTCGCTTCGTGTAGTCAGTCAAAGGACATAGGGCATTTGTCTGTGGGGGCGTGTCTTCCTCACATTTATCATTTGCCATGCCTTGGGCCATTCGGCGACTGGGAACGCCGGCTACGCGCGGCGTTTCCGGTCGCATATTCTGTGACTGAAGTCCGGGCAAGATTTTGGGAGAGCTTGGAAAGCTAAAAAACAAAATCGAAAGCTTTAGAATCAGCAACCATGCATGCTATTAATGGTATTTTCAACTTTTATCGGACAGCAGTATTAAAGAATCAAACTGTTCTTAAGGAATTAATCGCTCCTTAAAGAACGAGGCCTAAACGCCACGCCGCGACCGCGTTTTCCCCGCTCCGCCCCATCCCCGGGCGCCCTCCGGAGACACGCCTGCGGCGTGGCGTGCGCTTTCTTCCTCCCGGGTTGGCCGGGGCGCGCGGGGCGGGGGTGTGAAAAACTCGCGAAATAAATGGGCCGGAGTGAGACGTGGAAAGAAAAAATTTGTTATCTTTGCAAGTAGTTAACCCAAGACACCTTAGGCATGAAAACTTTACCGGAGAAATACGTGATCACCGTCGGCCGACAGATGGGCAGCGGCGGGCGTCTGCTGGGGCGCAAGCTCTCAGAACGCCTGGGAATAGGCTTTTACGACAAGGAACTGCTTCTGCAGGCCGCCAAGTCGGCCGGTCTCAGCGCCGAATACTTCGAACGCAACGACGAGCGCCGACCCCACTTTCTGAGCGGGCTGTTCAGCTTCAACATGGGATTTGGACCCATGAGCGTCTATGACGGCACGACTTCGATCTCCGACGACGCTCTCTACAAGGCGCAGTGCGACTTCATGCACCGCATCGCCGAGCAGGGACCGTGCGTGATCGTGGGCCGCACCGCCGACTACGTTCTGCGCGACTTTCCGAATGTGGTGAACATCTTCATCCATGCCTCGAAGGATGCCTGCATCAGGCGCGTCATGGAGCGTGACCCGGCGAAGACCGTCGACAGCGCCCGCTCGTTCATCGAGAAAAGCAACAAGCTGCGCGCCGGCTACTACAATTTCTACACGGACAAGAAGTGGGGCGATGCCGCTTCGTATGACTTCACCATCGACTCGTCGCTGCTCAGCGACGACGCTGTCGTGGACCTCATCATTGCCTATCTTCAGGCCCGTTTCGCGCAGTAAATAAGAATTCATAAACCCATACATTTCAAACACTTAAGCAATGAAAATAAGAAGGCTGATGGTTGCCATGGGTGCCGTGATGACGGCGCTGTGGGCTGCCGCATTCACAACTGAGACCATAACCGTGAACACCACGAATCTGCCCGCGCCCATGAAGGTGAACGTCATCAAACCGGACGTGCTGGGTCAGGCCGGCGTGAAAGTGCCGGTAATCTACCTGCTCCACGGCTACGGCGGCGACTACACGAACTGGGCACGCGAGGATATGGAAATCGGCAAACTCGCTGATCAATACGGGATTATGTATGTGCTGCCCGACGGTCAGGATTCATGGTACGTTGACTCTCCGGTGAATCCCTCCGTGAAGATGGAGAGTTTCTTTGTGAAGGACCTCGTGCCCTACATCGACAGCCATTATGCCACGAAGGCCGAGCCCGGCCAGCGCGCCATCACGGGCCTGAGCATGGGCGGCCACGGCGCCCTCTACCTGGGCACGCGTCATCCGGAGATCTGGGGCAATATGGGCTCGATGAGCGGTGGCGTGAACCTTGTGCCTTTCATGAAGAAATGGAAGATGCCCACGGTGTTCGGCGACCCCGCCAAATACGCCCAGCGCTACGCCGACGCTTCGGCCGTGAACCTCATCCCCGCCATGAAGGCCAACAAGCAGAACATCATCTTTGACTGCGGCAGCGAGGACTTCTTCCACAAGGTGAACGCCGAGCTCCATCAGAAGATGCTCGACGCGAAGGTGCCCCACGAGTATACCTCGCGTCCCGGCAACCACAACTGGACATACTGGGGCAACTCGATCAAATACCACACTCTCTTCTTCTCCGACCGCTTCCGCGGCGTTAAGGTGCCCACGGCGCCCGATGAGAAGGCTGCTCCCGCCAAGAAAACCACGGCCAAGAAGACCGCCGCAAAAAAATAACCGCATCCCCTCCCTGCCATGCTCCTCAAAGGTCTGTCTGTCACCAACTTCAAGAACATTGCCCGTGAGACGTTCGCCTTTTCCGACAAGCTGAACTGTCTCTTGGGCAACAACGGCATGGGCAAGAGCAACCTCCTCGACGCAATCTATTATCTGAGCTTCTGCCGCAGCTTCACCGGCGCGCAGGACTCGCTGATGACGCGTCGCGGCGAGGACTTCATGCTCCTGCAGGGCCGCTATGACCGGCGCGGAACGGCCGAGGAGGTGAACGTGAGCCTTGGCGGCGGTCGGCGCAAGACCTTCAAGCGCAGCGGCAAGGAGTACCAGCGCCTGAGCGAGCACATCGGCCTCTTTCCCGCCGTGCTCGTGTCGCCGGCCGACATGGACCTCGTCTGCGGCTCGGGCGAGGAGCGGCGCCGGTTCATCGACATGATCATCAGCCAGGGCGACGCGCGCTATCTCGACCACCTCATCCGCTACAACCACGGCCTGCAGCAGCGCAACCGCCTGCTGCGCGACCATGTCACGGACACGCTCCTCTTCCGCACCATCGAGGACGCCATGGACGTCTCGGCACGCTACATCACCACCACGCGCCGCACCGCCATCGACCGCCTCGCCCGCATCCACCGACGCTATTATGCCGCCATTGCCGGCGAAGACGGCGAGGAGACGGGCCTGGACTACCGCAGCGCCCTCGAGGAGGAACAGGATATGTCGATGGCCGACCTGTTCGAGCGCAACCGCACGCGCGACCAGTTCCTGGGCTACACCTCGGCGGGTCCGCATCGCGACGACATCGTGCTGACGCTGAGCAGTATGCCCGTGCGGCGAACAGCATCCCAGGGTCAGCAGAAGACGTTCACCATCGCCCTGCGTCTTGCGCAGTATGAGTTCCTCTCAGAGGCGACGTCACTGAAGCCGCTGCTCCTCCTGGACGATATCTTCGACAAACTGGACGCGCGCCGCGTCGAGGCCATCATCGGAGTTGTGGCGCAGGACACCTTCGGCCAGATTTTCATCACCGACACCAACCGCAAACATCTTGACGAAATCCTGGGGCACATCCCCGCCGCCCACGCCCTCTGGACCGTCGACCATGGCGCCTTCACACCCGCCGACACCGTCGAAGCCCGGGAGGGCTCGGCCGAATGAAACGCACCGAGCCACTGCGCGTCGACGCCATCATCCGCCAGGCCATGGACCAGTGCGGCGCCACGCACACCTTCCGCCAGCAGCAGATTTGCTTCCTGTGGGCCGAGATCGTGGGGCCGTCCATAACGCGCTGCACCATACGCCGTTGGGTCGACCATGACGTCCTCCACGTCCACCTCAACTCCGCATCGCTCAAACATGAACTGGCATTCGCTGCGCCGCGACTCGTCGAACGGCTGAACCGTGCCGTCGGCTCGGACGTTATCTCCAAAATAGTCTTCCATTGAACCACAAAACAGCCGAACGAAAATGCAAGTACCTCCCGCCCCGTGCAACCTCATCCACAGCTTCGACCTCCAGGCCCGATTCTCCGATTATGACGCCTTTCATCACGTCAACAACAATGCCTACCTGCAGTATTTCGACCTCGGAAAAGTGCTGTTTCTTCAGGACATGAGCGGCCACGAGTTCGAGCCCGCCGACCTCTCGGCCGTTATCGTGAACATATCGCTGAATTTCTACCACCCCACACGCATCGGCGAGGCTGTGAGCGTGCGCAGCGGCGTGAAGCACCTCGGTGACCGCGCCTTCACCATCTATCAGCAGGTTGTCTCAACACACAACGGCGAGGTGAAAGCCACGGCCGAAACCGTCCTTGCCGGCTTCGACATCCGCACGCAGGCCGGTGCGCCGCTCCAACCCTGGCTCCGCGAGTGCCTCGAACGCGCCCTCGCCACCCCCGCAAAATACTGAAGCTCCCGCAAAAGGCTAAGGCCCGCATCATTGTCGACGCGGGCAGAAGAATTATGCTGTTTCCGAGAAGTTAGCGGTCGATGAGCCAGGCGGTGAGGTTGCGGGTGGCGGTTGAGAAGTTGACGCCGATTTTGACGATGGCGCGGGAATCGGCACGGAAGGGATATTCGTAGTGCTTGGAGTTGATTTGGGCCAGTGCGGCCTCGGGTGTTGAGTCGCGCTTCAACTCGATGATGTAGACGTATTTGGGCGTGCGGATGAGTACGTCGATACGCCCGTCGGAGGTGTGATACTCGGTCTGCACGTCAAAGCCTAACATCGTGAAGATGACGTAGAGATTGTTCTCGAAGAAAATCTCCGACTTGGTGCCCGTCAGCTCATAGGAGACGCCGGCCAACAGTGTCTGCAATCCGGTGAGGAAGCCGTCGGCATTGCCCTGTCTCAGCATCCTGGCCGAGTCAAGGATGAAGTCGTGCGAGCTCGTGTAGTCCAGGCCGGTGCATAATGGCATCAGACCGCGGAAGAGGCCACGTCCAACCTCGCGGTTGGGAACCCCCAGTTTGTAATCACCCGTCTCCCGGTCATAGCCCTTCAGCGTGAGGTAGCCGGTTTGGAAGAGCATGGGTATCGGGTCGTCTGTGTAGGAGTCTATTGAAGATAGCGTTGTCTGGTCCGTTTCGGCGTTCAGATATTTTCGCAGATTTACGCCTTTGTGCAGGATGGATTTGAGCAGGAATGTCGGCGTGCCGGTTGCGAACCAGTAGTCGCCGATCTCACGTTTGCGCAAGGCGCTGAGGAGGCTGAAGGGATTGTAAATATCCGGACAGTGTCGCGCGAAGTGGTAGCCGTCATAGTTGTTTTTGAGGCGGGCTACGGCTTCGTCATAGCTGAATTCGTTGTAGTCGGCGAGCCGCTGAATACCGGGGCGGCAGTCGCGCAGCATCTCTTCCTCGGTGATGCCGCAAATGGCGGCGAATTCGGAATCCATAGATATGTCGTCCAGATTGTTGATGTCGGAGAAGATGCTGAGACGCGAGAAGCGGCTGACACCGGTAAGAATTGCCAGACGAATGTATCGGTCGCAGCTCTTGAGGTTGGAGTATATGGGCTTCAGAATGTTGCGAAATTCCTCCTTTTGCGCTTCATTGTCAATGTGCGATACAAGCGGTTTGTCATATTCGTCAATGAGAATGACGACTCCTTTGCCGGTACGCTGGTATGCGGCGGTAATAATGTTCTTGAACCGGACCGAAAGCGATGGTGAGATAAAGGAGACGCCAAATTTTTGCTCCCAGACTGCAAACTGATTGTCTAATGCGTTCTTGAACTCAGTGACATTAGCCGGGTCGGCATCCACAAGATTGAGGTGGAGCACGGGTGAGGGCTCCCAGTCGTAGTCATAATTGGAGATGGCGAGCCCCTCAAAGAGCTCACGTTTGCCCCTGAAGAAAGTCTCGGCCGTGCTCAGGAACAGACTCTTGCCAAAGCGGCGCGGACGGCACAGCAGATAGTAGCCCGGGCATCGCACCATCTTGTGCAGATACTCGGTCTTATCAATGTATAAGAATCCTTCTCTTCTTATTTTCTCAAAATTTTCAATCCCGATGGGATAATCTACTTGCTGTTCAACCATGGCCATTTGTCTATTAGAAGGTCTCCACGGCAAAGATACGAAATCTCAGCCACATACGCAAACGCCCGGGGCGGGGGTTAGTGGACGGTGGCGACGAGGCGGAGGGTCTGGAGGGGGGTGAGGGGGTCGGAGGTGATGACGGTGATGCGGGCGTTGAGCAGGGTGGCGTCGGAGGGCGGGGTGACGGTGAGGATGACGGGGGCGTGTTTGCCGGGCTTGATGGTGGTGGCTTTGCAGCGGATGGCGATGCCGGGGTCGGTGGTGTAGATGCGGCGGATTTTCAGGGGCGATTTGCCGGTGTTGGTGATGGTGAACTCGGCGGTGACGGGCTCGCCGGCTTTGGTGTCGCCGAGGTCAAGGCGCTCTGTTGAGAGTCGGGCGACGGGAGCTTTGGCGTAGTCTTTCTCGGTGAGGCGCGAGAAGTCTTCGTTGATGGTGACGACGATGGGCAGGCGATAGCGGTCGGCGGGGTGGCCGACGGGGTCGGGGATGACGGTGACGGTGTCCATGACTACGCCGTAGAGGGGTGTGCGGTCGGGGCGCACGAGGAAGGAGAGCGCAATCTGTTCGGCGGGGCCGGCAGCGGGGGGCGCCATGACGATGTCGACCCACTCGGGTGCGTCGGCGACGGCGGGGCGCAGCGAGTCGGTGACGGAGGGGTTGTAGGCTTTCAGATAGACATTTTTGATGTGGCCTTTGGCAACGGTGCCGAGCAGTGCGGCGGGGCGTGAGAGGCGCATACGGCCCATGTCGACGGGGAAGCGCTGGGCTACGGAGGCTTCGCTGCCGATGACGATGCCGCGGACGGTGAGGGTGGTGCGGTCGGGGGTGGTGTTGGTGTCGATGTATGCTTTTTTGCTGAATTGTCCGGCCTGTCCGCGGCTGTCGAAGGTGACGCGGACGGCGGCGGTGTCGCCGGGAGCAAGGGGCTCGGGGGAGTAGCGCGGCGTGGTGCATCCGCAGTTGGCGCGTGCGCCGGTGATGACCAGCGGCTCGGTGCCGGTGTTGACATATCGGAAGACGGCGGTGACAGCACCGTCGTCTTCGCTGAACGCGCCGAAGTTGTGGTCGGTCTCCAGCCAGGTGACGCGCGGCTGGGCGGCGGCAGCGAGGGTGAGCAGCGCCGCCGCGAGGGTCAGTGATGAACGTTTCATATTGCAAAGTTAGGATTTATCGGTCGGAAAATCAAGAGCCGGGCTCTTTTTCGTGCTCAATCTGCAGCTGTGTCACGGCTTTCCGGCGGCGTGTCGTCATGGACTTGAGTATGGCGGTCATGTAGACGGTGAAGAGGGGGAACATGGCCATGCCCATGACTGAGAGCAGCGAGGAGATGACGCGGCCGGCGTCGGAGACGGGATAAATCTCGCAGCCGAGCGTTGTCATCTGCGAGGCGCAGAAGAAGAGCGAGTCCCAGAAGGAGATGACGGCGGGATTGACCGCATGCTCGCGCCAGTAGAACATGAGTGTGCCGAAATACAGGGCCATCGCCATCAGCGAGATGTAGCTCCAGAAGATGTTGACGATGCGGGTGTGGGAGAGGTATCCCACCGAGCGCGCCATCACGTAGGCGCCGCGCAGCACGGGCATGAAGCGCAGATAGTAGTAGGCGTCGGCGGGCACGTCGAGCTTCAGCAGCTGGATGATGTTGAGGTAGGGGATGGCGACAATCAGGAAGATGAGGTTGCTGACAAAGAAGCGTCGCCGGTCGGGCGAAATCCACATCTCCACGAAGAAGTCGGCCATGAACACGCAGCACACCACGAGCTGGAAGCGCATGTAGCCGGTGTCGGTGTATATGTTCCATGTGCGGAACGTGTCGATGGAGATGTACACCACCAGCAACACGCTTAGCACGAGCACCACGCCGTGGCACCATGCGGCAAGCTTCAGCCGGTTGAGTCGGCCGGGTTTCTCTATTTTTGACGTATCTTCCATATACATATTATAAACATCCGTGCGGGCGAAGTGTTCTGGCCGCCGATTTTTTGTACGCAGGGCATGGGATTGTTATTAATTTTGCGTACTTTTGCAGAAAAGAAAGCGGACAGAGATGACGTACGAAGAATTCTTAGGACAGGTGCTGGATGCGCTGCCGTATGTGCCGAATGAGCAGCAGGCAGCGGTGCTCGGCGCGCTGGCACGGTTCTGCTCGCCGGCCCATTACGATGCCGGGGCACGCGACCGTGTCTTCGTGCTCAACGGCTATGCCGGCACGGGCAAGACGAGTCTGGTGGGCGCGCTGGTGAAGGTGCTTCGCGATGTTGGCATCCCGGTGGTGCTCATGGCGCCCACGGGGCGTGCCGCCAAGGTCTTCGGCGCCTATGCCTCCCACCGCGCCAACACCATCCACCGCCGCATCTACCGCCACGCCCTGGGCGCCGGGCCTGTGCTAATGCAGGAGAACAAGGAGCGCGGCGCCATCTTCATCGTCGACGAGGCGTCGATGATAGGCGCCGACGACTATGCCGGCCAGAATCTTCTGCAGGACCTCATCCACTTCGTCTACGCCGGTGAGTCGTGCCGGCTGATACTCGTGGGCGACACGGCGCAGCTGCCGCCGGTGGGGCAGGAGGTGTCGCCGGCCATGGACTCCGGCGTGTTGCGCAGCATGGGCCTCGCCGTCTCGCGCGCCACGCTGACGGCGGTGGCGCGTCAGGGCGCCTTGTCGGGAATCCTCGCCAACGCCACATGGCAGCGTCAGGCCATGCGCCGCGAGCCGCTCCCCGAGCCACAGCTGCTGACGGCCGGGTATCCGGATGTGAAAGCCATAACGCCCGAAGAGCTTATCGACGTCCTCTCTTCGGCCTACAACTCTGACGGTGGCGTGGAGTCGGCCATCGTGGTCACGCGCTCGAACCGCCGCGCCACCGACTTCAACCGCGCCATCCGCGGCGAGGTGCTCTATTACGAAGAAGAGATAGTGCCCGACGACCTGCTGATGGTCGCCAAGAACAGCTACTTCTGGCAGAAAGGCGTTAAAGGCCTCGACTTTGTGGCCAACGGCGACATCCTGCGCGTCGAGCACGTCTACGGCACCGAGGAGCGCTACGGCTTCCGCTTTGCCGACGTGCAGGTGTGCCTGCCCGACTCCACCGGTCCCGACGGCGCTCCCATTGTCTTCGACACGAAAATCTTCCTGGAGACACTCGTCTCCGACACCGCAGCACTGCCCTCGCAGCGCATGAACGCCCTCTACAACGCCATCATGAGCGAGGCCGCCGCCGGCGGCTCCGTCAGCATCGCCGAGTCATCGCGCATCCTGCGCACGAGCCCCTACTGGAACGCCCTCCAGGTCAAATATGCCTACTCTGTCACCTGCCACAAGGCGCAGGGCGGTCAGTGGGAGACCGTCATCGTCGACATGCTCTCCATCCCGCCAGACTCCATCTCCCTCGATTTCTACCGCTGGCTCTACACCGCCACCACGCGTGCCCGCCGCCGCCTCTTCTTCCTCACCGCCCCCGAATACTAACCTCCCCCGCCACAAAAAAAGCGCCTCTCGCGAGACGCTTCTTAGCAGTGTGTCAGGCAGCGATAATAGAAATTGCCATTATCGTGTTACATCGGTTTAATCATTGATTCGATGAATGTTACCTCATCGTCGGTGAGACCGTATTTAGCGTAGAGTGCATAGGAACATAAGCCCAAGTTGCAGGAGTGATGTGCTGAGTAACTTTCAGTACACCGAGAAGAACACGGACAAATTTAGTTTGGATATATTTAGAAAGATTAATAGCTTCCTCTTGTGTTGTGAAGTTGCCTATACTCATAAACGTAGGAAACGCAGAGGTGCCCGGAGAGGCAACAACAGATTTACCAATGATACGCGCAGGAATTGGTTTGCCAATTTGGCCAGCAGCGCCATCCGCATTAGATAATAAAACTTTGAAAGCTTCAATGTTATTATTATCAGGGTATCTGGGTGACATATATTCTCTTAGAACCCACTTAAAGATGCGCTGCCCTTTTTCAATGCCAAGGATCTTATAGTAATCGCCTTCGTTAGCAGGTTGAACGTCAGTGAAAGCATAAGGAGTCCTTGTGAAAGAGGAGGATTTTAGTTCGTATTCTTCATTTGGACCAAGTGCCTTAATCTCAGGATGC
>SFOH01000042.1 GCA_004552485.1 Bacteroidales bacterium
TAGTATTTCTGCCCCAGGAAGTAGGAGATGACCATGACGGTGAAGTATCCGCCGAGGGCGGCCCAGGCGGCGCCGATGTAGCCGCCGGGGATGCCGATGGCGCGCACGAGCGTGACGTTGAGGGTGAACATGACGGCGAAGCAGATGAGGCTGAGGTACATGCCCCAGCGGGTGCGGTCGGTGAGTTTATACCACAGGCTGAGGTTGAAGAAGACGCCGGCGCAGAGTTCGGCGGCCATCATGATGGGGACGACGGCGAGGCCTTCCCAGTAGGCGGGGGCGATGAAGTGGCGCAGGACGGGGAGGTAGTACATGACGCCGAGGAAGATGACGAGGCCGAAGAGGACGAAGTATTTTGTGGCGTCGGCGTATGTGCGGCGCCGCCCGAGGTCGTGCTCCTTGGCTTCGGCGAAGATGAAGGGCTCGTAGGCGTAGCGGAAGGCCTGGGTGAACATGACCATGACGATGGCTATCTTCATGTTGGCGGCATAGATTCCGACCATGGCGTCGGCGCTTTCGCGCTGGCCGGGGAAGAGGTAGGGCATGAGCATCTGTCCCATGTTCTGGGAGAGGATTCCGGCGATGCCGAGGACGAGCAGGGGCCAGGAGTAGCTGAGCATGCGGCGCAGCAGGGGGCCGTTGAAGCGGTAGCGGCGGTGGGTGAGCTGGGGGGTGAGGGCGCACAGGACGATGATGGTGCTGAGGAGGTTGGCGAAGAATATCCATCCGATGCCGAACCCGGCGCCGCCCATGGGGACGTAGAACCAGCTGACTGTTGCGGGGGCGTGCTCCATGAGCCAAGGGCAGGCGAGGAGGAAGAATAGGTTCAGCGAGATGTTGAGGAAGACGTTCAGCAGCTTGATGAGGGCGAAGCGGAAGGGTTTCTTCTTGAAGCGGAGGTAGACGAAGGGCAGGTTTGTGAAGGCGTCGATGGCGACGGTGATGCCCATGAGCCATACGTATTCGGGGTGGGCGGGGAGCTGGAGGAGGTCGCTGACGGGGGAGAGGAAGACGGTGATGAGCACCATGAAGAGCAGCGAGGTGGTGCCCACGGAGATGAGTGAGGTGGTGTAGACGGTTTCGGGGTTGTTGTCGTCGCGGTTGGCATAGCGGAAGAATCCGGTTTCCATGCCGTAATTGAGGATGACGAGTGCGACGGCGGTGAAGCTGTACAGGAAGCTGACGATGCCGTATTCGGCGGCGGGGAAGAGGTAGGTGTACAGTGGCACGAGGCACCAGTTGAGGAATCGTCCTATGATGCTTGACAGGCCGTAGACGGCGGTGTCTTTCATGAGTCCTTTTATTGCGCCCATGGTTTTCAGGAGAATAGTGTGGGTTGTTCGGGGTCGCGTGAGACGCCGAGGTGGCGGTAGGCCAGGTCGGTGACCTCGCGCCCTCTGGGTGTTCGTTTAATAAAACCTTCTTTGATGAGGAAGGGTTCGTAGACTTCTTCGACGGTGCCGGGGTCTTCGCCGATGGCTGTGGCGATGGTGGTGAGGCCGACGGGGCCGCCGTGGAATTTGTGTATGATGGTGGCCAGGAGTTTGTTGTCGATTTCGTCGAGGCCGTATTTGTCGATGTTGAGAGCTTCGAGGGCGGTGAGGGCGATGGCACGGTCGATGGTGCCGTTGCCCATGACCTGTGCGAAGTCGCGGACGCGTCGGAGGAGGGCGTTGGCGATGCGGGGCGTGCCTCGGCTGCGGAGGGCTATCTCCATGGCGGCGTCGTCGGCGATGGCGGTGCCGAGGAGGCGGGCGGAGCGGAGGAGGATGCGTCGGAGGACGTCGTGGTCGTAGTACTCGAGGTGGAAGGGTATGCCGAATCGGGCGCGGAGGGGGGCGGTGAGCAGGCCGGAGCGGGTGGTGGCGCCGATGAGGGTGAAGGGCTTGAGGGCGAGCTGGATGGAGCGTGCGCCGGGGCCTTTGTCGATCATGATGTCGATGCGGTAGTCCTCCATGGCGGAGTAGAGGTATTCTTCGACGACGGGCGAGAGGCGGTGGATTTCGTCGATGAAGAGGACGTCGTTTTCTTCGAGAGATGTGAGTATTCCGGCCAGGTCGCCGGGTTTGTCGAGGACGGGGCCGGAGGTGATTTTCATGCCCACGCCGAGCTCGTTGGCGATGATGCCGGAGAGGGTTGTCTTGCCCAGGCCCGGGGGGCCGAAGAGCAGGACGTGGTCGAGGGCCTCGCCGCGCATGCGTGCGGCCTGGACAAAGATGCGGAGGTTGGCGACGACTTTGTCCTGGCCGTTGAAATTCTCAAAGGAGAGGGGTCGCAGGGCTTTTTCGAAGTCGCGGTCGCCTTCGCGGGCGTCGCGCCGGATGTCATATTCTTCTTCTTCGCGGCTCATTTTTCGGAGAGTGGAATTATGGTGGGTTGTGTCAGATGAGGAGTTTTTTGTTGATGTCGAGAGCGGCGAATGTGATTGTGAGCGGGTCGATCTGCGACATGCAGGGGGGCACGCCGCCGCGCTGGAGGCGGCAGGGTTTGTTGCCGAAGACGGAGCAGGGGCGGCAGTCCATGTGGACCTGGACGCTGCGGTGGTAGTCTTTGGGGGCGCCGACGGGTGTCCAGGGTTCGAATCCGGCGGCGGGGTGGGTGGCGCCCCATACGGAGACGGTGCGGGTGCCGGCGACGGCGGCCATGTGCATGTTGCCGGAGTCCATGCACACCATGACGTCGAGGGCGTTCATGAGGGCGAGTTCGCCGGCGAAGCCGATTTTGCTGCCGGCGACGCAGAAGACTTTGCCGGGGGTGCTTTCTGCCATGATGCTGCGGAGGATTGCTTCTTCCTCCTTGCCGCCTCCGAAGAGGAAGACGCGTGCGAGGGGGTTCTCGGCGGCCATGGCGTGTACGGCCTTGTACATGAGCTCAATGGGGTAGATTTTGCCGGGATGGGCGGCGAAGGGTGCGACGCCGATCCAGTGTTCGCCGGGGGCTTTGGGGGCGTGGAGCGAGGCGTAGAGCGCGGGGTCGGCGGGCGTGGAGGCGTAGAGGCCGCGGAAGGGGTGGGTGAGCTGCAGGCCGGCGTCGCGGAAGGCGTCGGCATAGCGCTCGGTGACGGGGGTGATCGTGTCGCGGCAGGCGGCGGCGCCCTCTTTGACGAGGCGGCGTTTGGCGGCGCGGCATTTGTCGAAGACGACGACGCGTGCGCCCTGCAGGCGCATGCGCGCGCCGAGCATCCACGTGCGCAGGACGCTGTGGAGGTCGACGAGGGTGTGGCCGCGGAGCTCGGCGGCGAGGCGGTTCATGCCGGCCATGCCCACATAGTCCTTGCGCAGGCCGATGCCGCGGACGGTGAGGTTGGCGGGGGGATTGACGAAGAGCGGGGCGAAGGCGCGGCGCGTGACCATGACGAACTCGGTGTCGGGGTTCGAGCGGCAGGCGTTGTAGAGGACGGGGATGACGAGGGCGACGTCGCCGAGCGCGGAGAAGCGCACGACGGCGACTTTGCGTCCCTCGGCGGCCGCGGGCTTCGGGCCCGGTGTTTCGTTCTTATTTTTTAGCGGCATAGAGGACGGGGTTGGTGGCCGGGTCGTTGTACATCTTCATCTGGCGGTAGACTTTCATGTACTTGCGGCCGGCGGCGATGTCGTCGAGGAACTGGTCGATGGCGGTGGTCAGGTCGGAGCGCTGCTCGGTGAGGACGGCGAGTTTGGCGGCGCAGCGGGCGCGGTGGTCGGCGTCGGCGTCGTCGCGGTCGACCTCGGCCTGCATGTGGTAGATTTTGAGGGCGAGGATGCTGAGGCGGTCGAGGGCCCATGCCGGCGACTCGGTGTTGATGGTGGCGTCGTCGAGGACTTGGACGCCGGCATATTTGTTGCGGAAGTATGTGTCGAGTTCTTCGACCATGTCGGTGCGCACCTGGTTAGAGCGGTCGATGCGGCGTTTGAGGGCGAGGGCGGCGACGGGGTCGATATTGGGGTCGCGGATGATGTCCTCGAGGTGCCACTGAACGGCGTCCACCCAGTTCTTGGCAAAGAGGGTCTGCTGGATTGAGCCGTCGGGGAAGGGGTTGGGACACTCGGCGTCCACGTCGTCGGTCTCGTGGTACATCTCCGTGCACTCGCGGAAAATCTCGAAACATTCCTGAGCGGGGGATAATTCGCGGCAGGCGTCGGCGGTGGTCTCTTCTTTCATGTGTATGCGGGTTTGAGGGTGAAAATTTTGATGCTTGGTTGTAGACGGCGGGGCTCAGTACTCGATTTTGTCGGTCTTGTTCTCCCACATGCGGAAGGCTTCTTCGGCTTCTTTGTCCATGAGGATGCGCACGGGGAGCTTGCGGAGGGTGCGGGGCAGGGCCAGCTCGTCGTAGATGAACGAGTCGTCGAAGCCGATGGCC
This sequence comes from Bacteroidales bacterium, assembly GCA_004552485.1. GTDB lineage: Bacteria > Bacteroidota > Bacteroidia > Bacteroidales > Muribaculaceae > CAG-873. The sequence goes on from SFOH01000042.1 coordinate 4,343, forward strand.
TTGGCGTCGTCCTTGTCGTTGCCGAAGTAGAGGCGGTCGATGTGAGCCCAGTAGATGGCGCCGAGGCACATGGGGCAGGGCTCGCAGGAGGAGAAGATTTCGCAGCCGCTGAGGTCGAAGGTTTTCAGTTTCTGACAGGCGGCGCGGATGGCGCTGACCTCGGCGTGGGCCGTGGGGTCGCAGTTGGCGGTCACGCGGTTTACGCCGGTGGCGATGATTTCGCCGTCGCGGGCTATCACTGCGCCGAACGGGCCGCCGCCGTTGGCTACGTTTTCTTCTGAAAGCTCGATGGCTTTCTTCATCAGTTCTTCTTTGGTCATAGTCAGTTATAAGTTATTGCGGCACAGGCGGGGAGGCTGTGTCAGCGGGGTTGGATGAATTCGGTGATTGTGTTGCGGTATAGGTTCCCGAAGGCGGGACTGTTGTAGACCATCACGTGGGAGCCCACGGTGTTGATGAACAGGCGGGTGTAGAGGTCGGAGAGGGTCATTGAGGCGTCGGAGGAGACGGACTCGACGAAGGTGGATGTGAAGCGGTTGGACATCCACACGGCCATGTCGGCGTTGAAGACGTCGGCCTTGGAGGTCTCGTTGTTGCCGGCGGCGGTGAAGAAGAGCATACCGGGCAGGCCGGTGCACTTCTCGAAGACGCTGCCGGAGAAGCAGGTTTCGGCGAACAGGCAGAGCTTGCGGTAGTTGCGCTTTTCGGCCATCTGCTCCAGGGTGGCGCGCATCATGGCGGGGGTGATGCCCGTGCCGTCGTCCCAGCACAGGGTGCCGGGTTCGCCGTGGCCGCTCCAGAAGACGAAGACGTTCGTGCCCTCGTCGCCGTCGATGACGTCGGGGAGGCGCTCCGAGCGGTTGCCGGCGAGGATGTCGCAGATGTCCTGTTCGGAGAGGTCGGCGAGGCGGTAGTCAATCTCGACATTGCGGTAGACATTGTCGCCGCCGGGCTTTACGCGTATTTCGCCGGGGGTGGAATTGGAGGCGTTGCGGGCTATGTCGTCGGCGCAGACGAGGACGATGTTCTCATCGGAGAAGCCGTTGCGTCGGAGCAGTTGGTAGAGGGCGAGGACGTCGGCCTGGTGGCGGTAGTTGGTCCAGCCCGAGGAGGTGGCCACGAGCAGGGCGCGGGTTGACGTGTGCGGCGCGTAATCGGTGACGTCCGTCTGGCCGAAGTCCTGCATCTGCGAGGCCTTCCAGTTCCAGCCGGCGAGGGTGGCGTCCGTGCGGTTGCCGCCGTCGGCGGTGTTGTAGTCGAGGATGATGTATTCGCCGTTGTAAATCTTGTAGTTATAGTAGACCGTGGCGAGGACGTTGGTGTAGACCTTGCTGTCGAAGTCAAGCCAACCGGAGGCGCCGCGCACGTAGGGGTTGTCGCCCTTGGCGATGGCCGTCACGACGTTGCGCATGTCCTCGCCGAGCCAGGTGCCGAGGTTGAAGTCGCGGCCGTTGACGACGGCGCGGAGGGCGTCGCGGAGCGAGGCGCCGGGGTTGATGTGCTGGTACCATGCGGCGTAGGTCAGCAGCATGGCGGCGTCGTAGGCCTGGGCGGCGCCGACTGTCGGAGCCACGCCGAAGAAGGTGCGGAACGAGACATCGAAGCCCGTCTCCGGGTCGGAGCCGAAGCAGACGCCCTCGATGCCCTCGGCGGTCTTGCCCAGGCGTTCGATGACGTCCGAGCCGTAGCCCATGTCCGAGAACAGCAGGCGCGGGGCGTCGGCGGCGGCGTTGGCGGCGGCGACCATCGGGGCGATGTCGTCGACCTCGGAGGGCACGCATATGGCGAAGTCGGCGCCGCTGTCCATGGCGCGGGCCGCGGCCGCGGCGAGGTCGCCGTCGGAGTAGGTGTAGATGCCTTTCACCTCAAGGCTCAGCTCCTTGGCCTGGAAGCCGAACCAGTCGACAAAGGTTTTGCCGTAGCTGTCGCTGCCGTTGGCGAGGAGCGCCACCGACTTGCCGCCGTAGTTGACGACCTTGCTCAGGAGCACTTCGCTCTGGGTGATGTCCGTTTCGGTCATGGCCCACAGGTTGCCCGTGCCCGAATAGCCGCGGACGAGCTCCTCGGTGGTGGCCAGGGTCAGGAAGGTGATGCCGTTGCGGCAGAGGCGCGAGGCCAGGCGGCTCGCGTTGGAGGAATAGAGGCCGCCGATGACGGCGTAGACGTCGTCGCGCGTGGCGATTTTCTCGGCCAGAGCGTCGATGTCTTCGGTCGATTCGTCGTGGTATTCGAAGGAGAGGCGTATGCCGTCGGCCTGTCCGCGGAATGCGTTCTCGGCATTGCCGGAGAAGAGGCTGAAGACGCGCTGCCAGTGCTCGCCCATGCCGTCGGACTGAGGCAGGATGACGACTACCTTCTTCTCGTGCCAGACGGTCTCGACCGTGTCCGGGGCGTTCGAGTTGTCCGAGCAGGCTCCGAGCAGGAGCATCATCAGCAGGCAAATCAGATAGTTACAGGCTTTCATGATACTCCTTTTCTTTTTGAATTGCTTCCTGAATCAGGCCCTGTTTGACGTCCTCGAGCATGGGATAGCCCGGGGCGACGCACCAGTCGGAGTAGCCGCTGCCGAGGCCGTAGACCTGCGAGGCGGGCAGCTTGCCGGTCTCCATCCAGGCGGAGAGGTATTCGACGATGGCCTTGTCTATATTCTTGATCACTGAGCCGATGATGGCCGACGCCAGCGACGACTGGTCCACGTCCATGCCGGCGAGGAGGGGCGCGTCGGCGTTCTCGCGCGCGTAGCGGTATATGCCCGAGTTGGAACCTCCGGCCACGGAGAAGACGAAGTCGTGGTCGCGGCTCCATTCCGACATTTTGTGGTATGTCTCCGTGGCGGCGACGTATCCCTTCCAGTCGTCGGCGAGATAGAGCGTGGTCGTGCCCTCGCCGAAGCCGGCGCGGAATCCGTCGGCGGCAGTGCGTATGGGCGAGTCGGAGGGATTGGCCAGCACGATGAGCGGCGCTTTCAGCCCGCGCACGGCCACGGTGCGTCCGGCGATGTAGGAGGGGCCGAACATCGAAATCTGGAAGGTGGACACGGGCATGTGCTGCGAGTTGTTGCTCTCGAAGAGGAGCACCTGCTGGTGGCCCGTCAGCGAGTCTTTGGCGAAGCACTCCTGCATCATTGGCTCGTAGTCGCTGCTTGCCACCACGAATAGTGCGGGGACGCCGTCGCCGGGCAGCGCCAGCCAGTCGGCGAAGACGCGCTTGCCCTCGTCGACGGAGCCGGGGCAGTAGATGTAGATGTCGACCTTGTCGCGCCACTGCTTTCGGAACGACTGCACGCCTTGGAGGATGCGGTCGTTATAGCTCATGTCGCCCAGGCCGCCCGGCGAGAAAAGCACGATAATCTGCTTTTTCGAGTCGGGCAGCGCCGGTTCGTCATCGGAGGAGCAAGCCGGGAAGAAAGCGGCTGCTATTAGTATGATAATGAGCGATTTGAGTGACGCGGGCATTGACGGTAATTAGTTCGTTATTAGATTTCCGGCGGGGACCTAAAGCACAAAATTACAGAATTTTTGGGAGAGCCGCAAATATTGAGCCATAAAACGCTATTTCAGAGCCACCGATTTCTAATTGTGGCGAATTCGCCGTAATTAAAATCGGGGCTGCAGGGCTTCCTTAAATTAGTTAAAAATTAATAAAATTGCATAAAGATTATTATAGTTTGGGGGAGAGAGGGGGTGCGGAAGGGGGAGGAGGAGGGAGCGAGGTTGCGTGTCTCATATATTATATGTAACTTTGCAGTACTTCCAAGAGACGGAGGGGGCCGCGCGGCGGCTTCCTCCTCTTTGTTAGATGGGGGTGGGCGCAATGCCTGTTGCGCCGCGCCCCGGAAAACCCCTGCGTCTTGCGGAAGCCGACAACCCTGATTAAGAAACACTGACAATTCAACGATATATGATTGACAAAGAGAAACTTGTGCAGACAGTGAAAGAGGCTATGGCCGGCACTGACCTGTTCCTCGTCGCCGTGGACATCCGTCCCGACAACGCTATTACCGTCACCGTCGACTCGCCCACGGGCGTGGACATCGACGAGTGCGTGGCCATCACCCGCACCGTGGAGGCCGCCTTCGACCGCGATGTCGAGGACTATGAGCTCGAGGTGGGCTCGGCGGGCGTCACCGCCCCCTTCTCCGTGCCCGAGCAGTACCGCATGAACTTGGGCAATCCCGTCGACATCCTCACCCGCGACGGTCAGCGCCTGCACGCCACCCTCGCCGCCGTCAGCGACGATGCGTCGGTCATCACCGTCACCGTCCCCACCAAGGTGCGCGAGGAAGGCGCCAAGCGTCCCAAGATCGTGGACGTGCCCCGCGATATCCCCGTCGCCGACATCAAGAGTATTGTCCGCGAGATTGTCTTCTGACCCCCCCGGGTCTCATTCATCAGTAAAATAAATCAAAAACAACACATATATATTACAATGGCAAAAAAAGAGGCAACACCCAACATGGTTGAGCAGTTCCAGGAGTTCAAGGAGCTCAAGAACATCGACAAGACAACCATGATCAGCGTACTTGAAGATTCGTTCCGCACCGTGCTCTCGAAGAAATTCGGCACGGACGAGAACATCGACGTCATCCTCAATCCCGACAAGGGCGACGTGCAGATTTTCCAGAATCTCACCGTCGTTCCGGACGGCGAGGTCGAGAACCCCAACCTCCAGATTTCACTCTCCGACGCCCGCGCCGACGAGGACCCGGACGCCGAGGTGGGCGAGGAGCACACCAAGGAGATTTTCTTTGAGAAATTCGGCCGCCGCAGCATCCTGAACCTGCGCCAGACCCTGCAGGGCAAGATTCTCGACCTGCAGAAAGAGGCTGTCTACAACAAGTTCAAGGAGATGGAGGGCGAGCTGGTTGTCGGCGAGGTCTACCAGACCTGGTCGCGCGAGACGCTGCTCATCGACGCCGAGAACAACGAGCTGCTGCTGCCGAAGAGCGAGTCGATTCCCGGCGACTTCTTCCGCAAGGGCGAGAACGTCCGCGCCGTAGTCGCCAATGTCGACAACAAGAACAACAACCCGAAGATCACCGTATCGCGCACGAACGAGAACTTCCTGCGCCGCCTCTTCGAGCTTGAGGTTCCCGAGATTCAGGACGGCCTCATCAACATCCGCGCCGTTGCCCGCATCCCGGGCGAGCGCGCCAAAATCGCCGTCGAGAGCTACGACGACCGCGTTGACCCGGTCGGCGCCTGCGTGGGCGTTAAGGGCAGCCGCATCCACGGCATCGTCCGCGAGCTGCGCAACGAGAACATCGACGTGATTCCCTTTACCACCAACCCCAGCCTCTTCATCCAGCGCGCTCTCTCGCCCGCCAAGGTCAGCTCCATCTCCCTGGACGAGGAGAAGAAGAAAGCCGAGGTTTACCTGCGACCCGAGGAGGTGAGCCTGGCCATCGGCAAAAACGGCCTCAACATCAAGCTGGCCTCCATGCTCACCGGCTACGAAATCGACGTATACCGCGACACCGATCCCAACGAGGTCGAGGAAGACATCTACCTGGACGAGTTCAAGGACGAAATCGACGAGTGGATCATCGAGGCCTTCAAGAACATGGGCTGCACCACGGCCAAGAATGTTCTGAACGCGCCGCGTGACATGCTCATCGAGAAGACCGACCTCGAGGAGGAGACCGTCGACCGCGTCCTGGAAATCCTCCGCGCCGAGTTTGAGGACTGAGAAAACAACGATGGCCCGGACAGCGCTGCGGCGCTCCCCGCTCGGCCGTCATAGCCATTAACTTTTAAGAAAGAATCACTGCATGGCAAAAACCAAAATCAGCAAACTTGCAAAGGACCTGAACGTGGCACTCCCCACCGTCATCGAGTTCCTGCGCAAGAACAACATAGAAATAGACGAGAATCCCAACACACGCGTTGAGGACAACATCGCCGAGATGCTCAACAATGAGTTCAACAAGGACCGTCTTCTCAAGAACAAGGTCGACCGCGAGGCGCAGGCCCGCAAGAGCATGGCCGAGAAGATGAAGCCGGCTCCCGCCAAGGAGCCTCAGGATGCACGCGTTCCCGGCGACAACGCCCAGAAGCCGCGCTTCCTGGGCAAGATCGAGATTGACTCGAAGGGCAATCCCGTGCCGGCGAAAGCCGCTCCGGCTCCTGCGCCCGCACCGGCTCCGGCTGCACCCGCCGCCGAGGTCGCTCCCGCCGCTCCCGCCGCAGAGAAGACCGCCAAGGCAGAGCCCGCCCCGGCTCCCGCTCCCGTGAAGGAGGCTCCGAAGGCCGAGGCTCCAAAGCCCGCAAAGGCCGAAGCTCCCAAAGCCGAAGCCCCCAAGCCTGAGCCCGTGAAAGCCGAGGCTCCGAAGCCTGCCGCCCCCGCCGCAGAGAAGCCCGCTGCGAAGGCCGAGGCTCCCAAGTCCGCCGCTCCCGCCGCAAAGCCCGAGCCCCCCAAGGCTGAGAAGAAGGCCGAAGCTCCCGCTCCCGAAAAAGCCGCGGAGGCTCCCGCCCCCGAGAAGAAGGAGGAGGACGACAACTTCATCCCCACAAACACCCCCAAGGGTCCGACCCTCAACATCGTCGGCAAGATTGACCTGGCCGCCCTGAACCAGTCGACCCGCCCCAAGAAAAAGAGCAAGGAAGACCGACGCCGCGAGCGCAATGCCGGCGCCGCCAACTCCGGCGCCAACGGCGGCGGCGCTGCTGGCGACCGCAAGAAGCGCAAACGCATCTCCGGCGGCCGCGTGGACATCGCCCAGGCCGGAGCCCTCGCCGCCCAGAACGGCGACGGCCGCAACGCCCAGCGCGGCTCCGACAAGAAGAAAGGCCCGAAAGGTCCGGCACGTCCCGTCCACCAGGAGGTGAACGAGGAGGACGTTCAGAAGCAGGTTAAGGAGACGCTCGCACGCCTCACCGCCAAGGACAAGAACCTGAAGAAGGGCGCCAAGTGGCGTAAGGAGAAACGCGAGGCCAACGCCGAAGCACGCGCCGAGGCTGCCGCCGAAGCACGCGCCGAGAGCCGTGTGCTCAAGCTCACCGAGTTCGTGACCGCCAACGACCTGGCCCTCATGATGGACGTGCCCATCAACAACGTCATCGCCACGTGCATGAACCTGGGCGTGATGGTGTCCATCAACCAGCGCCTCGACGCCGAGACCATCAACATCGTGGCCGAGGAGTTCGGCTTCAAGACCGAATATGTCAGCGCCGAAGTCGCCGACGCCATCCATCAGGAAGAGGACTCCGAGGAAGACCTGCTGCCGCGTTCGCCCATCGTCACAGTCATGGGCCACGTCGACCACGGTAAGACCTCGCTGCTCGACTATATCCGCAAGGCCAACGTCATCGCCGGCGAGGCCGGCGGCATCACCCAGCATATCGGCGCATACTCCGTGACGCTCGAGGACGGCCGCCACATCACCTTCCTGGACACCCCCGGTCACGAGGCCTTCACCGCCATGCGTGCCCGCGGCGCCAAGGTCACCGACCTGTGTATCATCATCGTCGCCGCCGACGACAACGTGATGCCCCAGACCGTCGAGGCCATCAACCATGCCGCCGCCGCCGGCGTGCCCATGGTCTTCGCCATCAACAAGATAGACAAACCCCACGCCAACCCTGACAAAATCAAGGAGGAGCTGGCCGCCATGAACTACCTGGTCGAGGACTGGGGCGGCAAATATCAGAGCCAGGACATCTCCGCCAAGAAGGGCACGGGCGTTGCCGAGCTCATGGAGAAGGTGCTCCTCGAGGCCGAGCTTCTCGACCTCAAGGCCAACCCCAACCGTAACGCCGTCGGCTCCATCATCGAGTCGTCGCTTGACAAGGGCCGCGGCTATGTGGCCACCGTGCTCGTCCAGAACGGCACGCTCCACCAGGGCGACATCGTCGTCGCCGGCAACAACTACGGCAAAATCCGTGCTATGTTCAACGAGCGCAACCAGCGCATCAAGGAGGCCGGCCCCGCCACTCCGGCGCTCATCCTCGGTCTGAACGGCGCGCCCCAGGCCGGCGACACGTTCAACGTGCTCGACTCCGAGCAGGAGGCACGCGAAATCGCCAGCAAGCGCGAGCAGCTGCAGCGCGAGCAGGGTCTGCGCACCACCAAGATTCTCACCCTCGACGACATCGCACGCCGCCGCGCCATCGGCAACTTCCAGGAGCTGAACATCATCGTGAAAGGCGACGTGGACGGCTCTATCGAGGCTCTGTCCGACTCGCTCATCAAGCTCTCCACCGAGGAGATTCAGGTGAACGTCATCCACAAGGCCGTCGGCGAGATTTCGGAGAGCGATGTGACGCTGGCCGCCGCTTCGGACGCCGTCATCATCGGCTTCCAGGTGCGCCCGTCGCTTGCCGCCCGCCGCGCCGCCGAGCGTGAGGGCGTCGAGATTCGTCTCTACTCCGTCATCTACCAGGCCATCGAGGAGGTCAAGGACGCCATGGCCGGCATGCTCGCTCCCGAAATCAAGGAGGAAGTGCTCGGCACGGCCGAGGTTATGGAGACCTACCACATCAGCAAGGTGGGCACCATCGCCGGCGCCATGGTTCGCGAAGGCCGCATGAAGCGCGGCTGCAAGGTGCGCCTCATCCGCGACGGCATCGTGCGCTACACCGGCGAGCTCGGCTCGCTGAAGCGCTTCAAGGACGACGTCAAGGAGGTCACCTCCGGATACGACTGCGGCCTGTCCATCGCCGGTTACAACGACCTGAAGGTGGGCGACATGGTCGAGGCCTTCGAGGAGGTTGAGGTTAACCGCAGTCTCTGACCCCGAACGAACCTGCACAGGCACAAAGCCGAACGCACGATATGCCGTCAGCTTATCTGAACATAGGCAGCAACCGCGGCGACCGACGCCGCTTCATCGACCGGGCTATCGCCCTGGTCGGTGAGGCGTGGCCGGTCGCCGTAGTGCGTACCGCGCCGCCCATGGAGAGTCCCGCCTGGGGCTATGAGAGCGAGAACACGTTCCTGAACGTGGGCATCGCCCTCGACTTCCCTTCGGCCGCCGTCATGCCCTCGCCACCGGCCATGCTGCGCACGCTTCAGCAGATAGAGCGTACGGTGAGCGCCGACTCGCCCCACCGCAACGCCGACGGCACATACCGCGACCGCGACATCGACATCGACATCATCGACATCGACGGCGTCACGATGGACACCGACGAGCTGACCGTGCCCCATCCGCGCGCCGACGCCCGCCGCTTCGTCACCGTCCCCATGCAGTTCCTCTGCCCGGGATGGACCGCCTCGCGCGGCACCGTGCGGCTGAAGAAGAACATCGCCGACTTAGGCCGCGACACCGTCGAGCACTTCCGCGCAAAGCCCAAGACCCCCGTGACCGTCGTGCTCGACAACATCCGCTCGCTCAACAACATAGGCTCGATTTTCCGCACCGCCGACGCCTTTGCCGTCGCCGAAATCGTGCTTTGCGGCATCAGCGCCGTTCCGCCGTCGCCGCAAATCCACAAGACGGCCCTCGGCGCAGAAGAGTCGGTGGCCTGGCGCTATTTCGCGACCACGGCCGAAGCCCTGGACGCCCTCGAGGCGGAGGGGTGGACGCCCGTCTGCCTCGAGCAGGTGCACGGTTCGGTGCCCCTCCAGGACTATCGTCCCGCACCGGGAGAGCGCATCGCGCTCGTCGCCGGCAACGAGGTGGCCGGCGTCGACCCAGACATCGTGGCGCGCTGCCGGGCCTATCTCGAGATACCCCAGTCGGGCACGAAGCACTCCCTTAATGTGGCCGTCTCCACGGCCGTCGCCCTCTGGCACCTCTACAGCCTCACGCTGCAACAGCACGGATAACCGCCCCATCCCCGGGCAATAATCCGCCCTTCTGTCCGTTATTATTAAGAATAGACATATCCGTAATCACATGACTCACAACACAATGAAATACACGCTTGCCGCGGCTGCCCTGAGTGTGGCCGCCGACGCCTTTGCCGACACCGTGACGCTCGCCGAGGCCGGCACGCTCGAGCAGGCTCTGTCCGACAAAGTTGCCACGGTCACCGAGCTGAGCGTCAGCGGTCCCGTGAATGCCGCCGACCTCTACTACCTGGGCCAGAACGCCGCGAAGCTCACCGCCCTCGACCTGGGCGACGCAACCATCGAGGCTTACCGCGGCACCAAAAAACTCCACGGCTTCGCCAACTACGAGGCCGCGCTCATCCCTGCCGGCGCCTTCGGCGGCACCGCCCTGAAGAGCGTGGTGCTCCCCCTCCAGGAGGGTCTCACCATCGGCGCCATGGCCTTCGCCAACACATCGCTGACGGCGCTGCCCGACCTCAGCCGCGTGGCCGAGGTTGACGACGGCGCCTTCACCGGCTGCGCCGGCATCGTCGCAGTGACCTGGCCCGCCGCCAAGATGGGCAAGAACGTCTTCGCCGGCAGCGGCGTGCAGACCGTCAGTTTCACCGCCGACGCCACTGCACTCCCCGCCGGAACGTTCAGCGGATGCGCCGCGCTGAAGAGCGTGGCAGGCTCCGACAAGGTGACCTCTATCGGCGACCAGGCCTTCGAGAACTGCGCCAACCTGAGCGTCTTCGCCTTCTCGCCCGCCATCACCGAAGTCGGCGCTGAGGCCTTCCGCGCCACCGGCCTGGAGAAGGTCGAGCTGGGCTCGGCTGCCCTGCGCTCCGTCGGCGCTTTTGCTTTCGCAAACTGCCCTGCGCTCGAGACGGTAACTCTCGGCGGCTCGGCCGTTGAGCTGGGCGAGGGCATCTTCTTCGACGACACTGCCCTGACGACAGTGACGCTGCCCTCCGCCGCCCCCGAACTCTCCGCATTCATCCTCAAAGGCGCCCCCAAGGCCGTCGTGGAGATTCCCGCCACCGTGAAAACCATCGGCAAATACGCCCTTAAGGACAACACCGCCATCCAGAAGCTCACCATCCCCGGCAATGTCACCGCCATCGGCGACGGCGCCATGGAGAACATGACCTCGCTGACGGATATCGAAGCCCGCACGCTCACCACCGTGCCCGAGCTCGGCGACCAGGTGTGGGCCGGCGTCGACCAGTCGAAGGTGTGGCTCATGGTTGCCGACGAGCTCCACGGCCAGTTCATGGAAGCACCCCAGTGGCGCGACTTCAAGGTTGACTGGCCCTCGTCCGGACAGGACGACATCGAGGTCAACAAGACCGACCAGCACAACCTCCTGGCCCGCTTCCAGGGCGACGTCCTCGAGCTCTCCGCTCCCGGCGCCGTTATCGCCACGGTGCGCCTCTTCGACATCTCCGGCATGCTCCTCGCCACCGTCTCCGGCAACGGCCGCGACAGCCTGAGCATCGACACCGCCCCCTTCGCCAACCCCTTCTTCGTGGTGAACGTCACCCTCGACGGCGGCGGCACGGCCACGCTGAAACTGCGCAGATAATTCTCACACACATTCCGGCCCCGTCCCGGCCTCGCACGGCCGGCGACGGGGCTCTGATTTTCAATGCATTATGGGAAAGAACAAGCTGAAGAAATTTGCCGATATGGAGACAATCGACTTTGTCTTCCAGTATCCCTTCTCCGTGCTCCGCGAGGGCGGTTTTCCGCTGCGCGGCTGCTGGCACCGGGACTTCTTCCACAATGACAACCCGATTGTGGTGGAACTGGGCTGCGGAAAGGGCGAATACACCGTCGAGCTGGCCCGCGAATTTCCCGGGCGCAACTTTATCGGCATCGACATCAAGGGCGCGCGCATGTGGAGCGGCGCCTCCCGCGCGCGTGAGCAGGGGCTGAAGAATGTGGCCTTCGTGCGCACGTCCATCGAGCTGCTCGAGAGCTTCTTCGCCCCCGGCGAGGTCTCGGAGATATGGATCACGTTCCCGGACCCACAGATGAAGAAACAGCGCAAACGCCTCACGGGCGTGCGCTTCCTCGAGATGTACCGGCGCGTGCTCGCCGAGGGCGGCATCATCAACCTCAAGACCGACTCGCCCTTCCTCTACACCTACACGCGTCAGCTCTGCCTGGCCAATCCCGACGCCATCGCCATCAAAGAGGACCTCACCGACGTCCACAACCGCCCCGAAGGCGTGCTCCCCGCCCTGAGCATCCTCACCCACTACGAGCGCCAGTGGATGGCGCGCGGTCTGCCCATTCGCTACCTCGCCTTCGCCCTCGCCGACGCTCCCCTCACGGAGATAGACGACACGGACATACCCCGCGACACCTACCGCTCCTACTCGCGCGGAACGCTCGAGGCGGAAGGCCTCAGAACATAATGCGCCCCAAAAGCGTATAAGATATAGGCGCACCACGCGCCGAACCACTATAACTGACATAAAATGGCATTATACCCCAAACTCATTCTCGACGCCCTCCGCACCGTCCGCTATCCCGGCACCGGCAAAAACATCGTGGAGAGCAATATGGTGGAGGACGACATTCGCATCGACGGCAACAAAGTCTCCTTCTCCCTCATCTTCGACAAGCTTCCCGACCCGTTCATGAAGTCTGTCGTGAAAGCCGCCGAGCAGGCCGTGCTGACCTTCGCCAGCCCCGACGCCGAAATCCGCGGCAACATCGCCGTCAAACCCCGCCGCGCAATGCCGGAGAAGACCGACCCCCTGCCCGGCGTCAAGAACATCATCGGAGTGGCCTCCGGCAAAGGCGGCGTGGGCAAGAGCACCGTTGCCGCCAACCTCGCCGTGGCGCTTGCCGCCGAGGGCTACCGCGTCGGATTGCTCGACGCCGACATCTTCGGCCCCAGCGTTCCCAAAATCTTCGGCGTGGAAGGCGCCCAGCTGTTCATGCACCATGTCGAAGGCCGCGGCGACCTCATCATCCCCCTCGAGAAATACGGCGTCAAGCTGCTGTCCATAGGCTTCATGGTCGCCGCCGACAGCGCCGTGCTCTGGCGCGGCGGCATGGCCTCCAACGCCCTCAAACAGCTCATCGAACAGGCCGACTGGGGCGAACTCGACTACTTCATAATCGACATGCCGCCGGGCACATCCGACATCCACCTCACGCTCGTCCAGACCCTCGGCATCACCGGCGCCGTCATCGTCAGCACACCCCAGGAGATTGCCCTTGCCGACGCCCGCAAGGCCATCTCCATGTTCGTCGGCGAGAAAGTCAGCGTCCCCGTCCTCGGCATCGTCGAGAATATGGCGTGGTTCACCCCCGAGGCCCATCCCGACGAGAAATACTACATCTTCGGCAACGGCGGCGCCGTGCGCCTCGCCGAGGAAGCCGGCATCGAACTGCTGGCGCAGATACCCCTCGTGGCCGCCGTCGGCGAGCATAACGACGCCGGCACCCCCATCGCCGCCGAGAGCACCATCACCGCCCAGGCATTCATACACCTGGCACACAACGTCATCGACGCCGTCGACCGCCGCAACGCCACCCTGCCGCCAACGCAGCACGTGCGCATGAGCAAATAAAAAAGCTCCCTTCCACGCATCATTTAGCCCCCTCCGATTGTTATAATTTTATGGTAGCATAAAGCCGTCGTGGAACGACTGCACTTTACCCATAGCTTAACTACTGTTTCCTAACCACTGCTTATGAAGAAGATACTGATTATCGACGGCCCCAACCTCAACCTCCTGGGCCGCCGCGAGCCTAAAATCTACGGCACACAGACCTCCGCCGACATGCTCAGCCTGGTCCGAGCCGCCGTGGCTCAGCACACACTGCCCCCCACCGTCCCCGCCAAAGCAGACGCCCCCGCCACAAAGGCTGTCGCACTCCCCATCGAGTCCGTTGAAGTGGCCTACTTCCAGAGCAACCACGAGGGCGCCATCATCGACAAAATCCACGATGCCGGTTTCGACCCTGACCTACTCGGCATCGTCCTCAACGCCGGCGCCTACACCCACACCTCCCTGGCCATCGCCGACGCCATTGCCGCCATCCCTGCGCCGGTGATTGAGGTGCACATCAGCAATGTCGCCGCCCGCCGCGAGGCTATCCGCCACACCAGCCTCATCGCTCCTGTCTGCTACGGCACCATCACCGGCTTCGGCCTCCGCTCCTACCTCCTCGCCGCCCTCGCCCTCCTCGGCTGACCCCTTCTCCCTTCCGCAAAAAGCGCGTCGCACTGTCAGAGAACTCTGGCGGTGCGGCGCGCTTTTTGCGGGAGGGGAGTGACGGGTTATTTGAGTGTGAGGGTGTAGACGGCGCCGGCGGGGGTGGTGAAGACGGCGCGGGAGCCGTCGGCGGAGGCGGAGGGGTCGAGGGCGATGATGTCGGCGCCGGTGAGGTCCGGTGAGGAAGTTGACGCCGTCATCGGTGGTGACTGTGCCCAGCACAACATCGTTGCCGGCCCATACGGGCATCACCAGGCGCGGGTGCACGGCTTTGACGTCGGTGCCGTCGATATTGGCGGTGAAGACGCCGCGGCCTACGAGGTGGAAGAGGACGCGCGTGCCGTCGGGGCTTACCGAGGGCCAGAGGTAGGAGCCTTCGCCGAGGGGGTCGAGGGTGGTGGTGACGCCGTCAACGGTCATCTGAAGGTGGCCGTAGTGGATGGTGGCGAGGGGTGCGGGCTTGGCGGGAGCGGCTTTCTTGCCGGCGGCGGGAGCCGTCAGACGTGTTGCCAGCACTTTGCCGTCGGTAACAGCTGTGACAGCGTTGCCCTTGAGAGTGAAGCCGGCGTCCATGTTGCGGGTGGGGGCTATGACGACATTGGCGCGGCCGGTGCGCATGTCAACATTCTCGAGGCTGACGCGGCGCATGTGGTCTTCGCCGACCTGAGCGCGGCGGAAGACTACGTTGTTGCCGTCGGGGCTGACGGCGAGTTTGTAGGCGCCCATGACGTCGGAGACAACGGTGGCCTCGCCTCCCCCGAAGGGGATGCGCTCTATGCCGCGCGCCGTGGAGGTGACCACGAATTTTCCGTCGGGGCTGATGACGCTGCCGTCACCGGAGACGCCGTCCAGCAGTTGAGGCCGGGAGGCGTTCACCACCTGTGCCGACGCCGCCAGGGCGCCGAGCGCTATGATTGCTGATATGATTATTCTTTTCATTTTCTGTTGTGTTGTTGTTTAAAAGTTTTTGCGGGGGGGGAGTCGGATGCGTTGTTATGCCGCGTCCGGCAGTCGGGCGGTTTTTATCTGACTACAATCTTTTCGGCCTTGTCACCGGTGAGGCGGACATAAACGCCGGGAGCGAGGGTTGCGTCGGCAGGCATCTCCACGCCGTTGAGGTTGAAGAAGCGTACCGGGGCGTCAGCAGCAGCGTCGGCCTTGACATCCTCCACGCCGGTGGCATGGATGGAGTAGATGGTCTTGGTGCGGGCGGCGGGGGTGGTGACCACGGGAGCGGCATCGGGCAGGGCGTAGGCGTGATAGCCGCGGTTCTCCTTCTGATAGGTGTGGAGGTTGCCGGCATAGTCGAAGCGCATGTGGGTGAAGGTGCTGACGGCGCCGGTGGCGAAGTCGTAGCGGTGGGTGAGCACGGGGGTGTCGCCGTTCCAGGCTATGTCATAGACTTTTATGTTGCCCTCGGCATCGGCCACGGCCAGCGTCTTCTCATCCTTGCTGACGGCAAGACCGGAAGAGGAGGAGCTGAGGCCGGGGATGGCGGCGCTGTTGAGTTTCACCTGATTGTCGCAGCCGGCATCGTTGTTGGGGGCATAGCGTACCTGGCTGAGGAAGAGGCCGCCGTGAGCCGGGACAACGTCGACGTTGGTGTTGAGGAGCACGCCGTAGTCGCCGAGCACCTGGGGAGCGTTGGAGACCATGCGCTCCGAGCCGAGGTCGTAGCGCACCAGTTTGTTGCCGGCGCTCCAGGAGAAGGCGTAGAGCTTCATGTTGTCACCGGTGCCGGTGAAGGCAGCGCCCGACGGGCATCCGTAGAGGGTCTGGCCGTTGTGAGTCCACGAACCGTTGGAGTCTTTGGTTCCGTAGTAGAGGCCCCAGGGATCGCCGTTGGGCCAGATGGGGTCGAAGGCGATGAGGCCGGCGCCGGCGCTACCCCATGAACAGTTCACGACCATACCGTCCATCTCGGCGCCGCGCATGGAGTTATAGCCGTTGGTGTCGCCG
>SFOH01000079.1 GCA_004552485.1 Bacteroidales bacterium
GTCGCCGAATACGAGGAAGCCCGCCACGTTGTACTTGGGGCTCTGCTCCATGGTGCGCACGAAGGAGATGGCCTTGTCGTCAGTCCCGTAGATGAGCACGGTCTCGAGCTTGCGCGCGCTCTGCACGCGGCGGCGCAGCAGGTCGTAGGCAGCCACCATCGCCACGCGCAGCAGCACGAGGACCGAGAGCGTGAGCAGGCCGTCGATGACCAGCAGCCCGGCGTAGTGGGCGAGGGAGTAGCGCAGGGCGGGGTACAGCAGCATGCAGCACGCCGTGGCCGCCTCCTTGCCGGCGACGCTCAGGGCGAGGCTTCCCACCTCGCGCAGGTTGGAGTGGCGGATCACGGCGTAGTAGGTCTTCAAAAGGTAGAAGCACAGGCCGATGCCCGCCGCGCCCGACAGCAGCCACTCGACCAGGAAACCGAGCGTGTAGGGGGCGGATTGGGGGAAGAGCAGGGACAGGCCCGCCAGCGAGAGCACGGAGGCTGCCAGCGAAGCCGACATGTCAATCAGCAGGATGACGTAGACGTTCACGTAACGCTCCACATGGAGCCGCTCAAGAATGGATTTCATATTTTGTAATATGTAAGGTGTTTTTCCTGAATGTTTTTTTAGTAGACGAGTAGACGAGTAAACAGGAGTCTGTTCAGTGTCCGAGCCAGCGGTCGTAATCGTCGAGGTGGAGCAGCAGACGCCGCTTGGACTTCTTCGGCTCGGACTCCTCGCGCCAGGCCGCCGTAAGGCGGTGCGCCTGCTCGTGCAGCCGGGCGTCGTCCGTGCAGCCGTAGAGCGTCACGGCCAAAAGGGCGCGTGTCTGCACGGCGCTCACGGCGGACAGAAGACCGGCGAGGGAGGAGCGAAGGGCGGAAAACTCAGGGCTGCCCGACACCTTGTAGGCAAGGAGCAGCAGTGCACCGGCCTTGCAGCGCAGCACCTCGCTGTCGAACTCCGCGCGCGCGTATTTATTTATTGTCTCTCGGGCGGCATCAAGACCCTCGTCGTCGGCCGTCCCGCCGTTCTCGTAGAAACGCCCGAGGGCGGAGTGAAGGCGGTCGGCAAGGTCGCCGTTCAGATGCGTATAGGCGCGGCTGCCGCCACACAGGCCGATGATTTCGTACTGTCCCGGTTCAACGGAGAGCAGGGGCACCCACATGCAACCCAGCACGCGTACCATCACCTCGCCGCGACCCGCACCGGGGCGCACGGCAACCACAGCCTCCGCGCCGGAGAACGGACCGGCGGTGACACGCACGCGGTCGCCCTCGCGCAGACTCCCGGAGGTGGGGGCGTAGACGGGCAGTTCGCCACAGTAGGAACGCGCCACCCAACGCAGGTTGTCCATCTCCGCGTCGCTCAGATAGGGGAAATGGCTCTCCGAACCCTCGCCCACGCGGCTCATGAAGTTGTAGCGCGGCAGGGATTTTTTCAAACCGTAGATACCGCGCTCCGAGCCGCGCACGAACACATAGTTGTAGAGCAGGGGACGGTCGGTCTTGACCAGTTTTCCCCGGCGGCGCACCACCTCCACATAAGTTGGTGCGAAATACTCCAGAACCTCCTCGCCGCTGCGTTCCCGACGCTCCATCTCACGCCGCAGGGGCGCGGACGGGTCGCCGCTGTACACACCACCCAGACCAAGAGGCAGGCGAAGAATGTACCAGCGGACGGTATCAACGTCGCGGTAACCAGCATTAAGGACGGTTTCCATGGAGAATTCAACTAGTATAAAACGGTTGCTGAAGTGCGCAATAATTAGTGAAAGGCGCGTTCTTATGCCTTGTCAGCGCTTCTTTGTAAAACCCTGACCTATAAGCATATATGTAGCAACCGCAAGAATATTTGTAAAAAATATTCGGACAGGAACTTCTTGATTTTCCACTCAAAAATGAGGATAAAAAAAGGTGAAATTGAAAGTCCCGAGATGTGAGGTTTCTTTGTCAGAAACCACACTTTCATAGCGCAAAGATAGGTATTTAATATAGCATTACCAAGAAAATCAGATTTCTTTTTTCAATTCTTTTATGACGGCTAAAAGATAATTAGACCAAAGTCTCGCAAAATCTAACATTCAAACAATCTTCATGTGCTCTTCTATGTGGTTTCTGACAAAGAAACCATACACTAAGGGACTTGCTTTTTTGATTTTTTTTATGATTCCATTTGGAATAAAAATCCCCAAAGTTCCCCTCCGAATATTTTTTATAAATATTCTTGCGGTTGCCACATATACATTTGAATGTCAGTGCTTTGTAAATTCGCTCTGACAAGGCATAGAAATGTATTCTTCGCTCCTAATCCAAGCGATTTTCTCAAAATTCTTGTCTGGATTATCTGATTAAACGATTATGAATTCCGTCCCGTCTTCCTGCTACCGCGACGTTAATACCGTCCGCTGGTACATTCTTCGCCTGCCCCTTGGTCTGGGTGGCGTGTACAGCGGCGACCCGTCCGCGCCCCTGCGGCGTGAGATGGAGCGGCGGGAACGCAGCGGCGAGGAGGTATTGGAGTATTTCGCACCAACGTATGTAGAGGTGGTGCGCCGCCGGGGAAAACTGGTGAAGACCGACCGTCCCCTGCTCTACAACTACGTGTTCGTGCGCGGCTCGGAGCGCGGTATCTACGGTTTGAAAAGATCCCTGCCGCGCTATAACTTCATGAGCCGCGTGGGCGAGGGCTCTGAGAGTCATTTCCCCTATCTGAGTGACGCGGAGATGGACAACCTGCGCTGGGTGGCGCGTTCCTACTGTGGCGAACTGCCCGTCTACGCCCCCGCCTCCGGGAGTCTGCGCGAGGGTGACCGCGTGCGTGTCACCGCCGGTCCGTTCTCCGGCGCGGAGGCTGTGGTTGCCGTGCGCCCCGGTGCCGGTCGCGGCGAGGTGATGGTACGCGTGCTGGGTTGCATGTGGGTGCCCCTGCTCTCTGTCGAACCGGGACAGTACGAAATCATCGGCCTGTGCGGCGGCAGCCGCGCCTATACGCACCTGAACGGCGACCTTGCCGACCGCCTTCACTCCGCTCTCGGGCGCTTCTACGCCGGCGGCGGGACGGCCGACGACGAGGGTCTTGATGCCGCCCGCGAGACAATAAATAAATACGCGCGGGCGGAGTTCGACAGCGAGGTGCTGCGCTGCAAGGCGGGTGCACTGCTGCTCCTTGCCTACAAGGTGTCGGGCAGCCCTGAGTTCTCCGCCCTTCGCTCCTCCCTCGCCGGTCTCCTGTCCGCCGTGAGCGCCGTGCAGACACGCGCCCTTTTGGCCGTGACGCTCTACGGCTGCACGGACGACGCCCGGCTGCACGAGCAGGCGCACCGCCTGACAGCCCCGTGGCGCGAGGAGGCCGAGCCGAAGAAGTCTAAGCGGCGTCTGCTGCTCCACCTCGACGACTACGACCGCTGGCTCGGACATTAACCGCCATTTCTCCCTTTATCTTTCACGCGTAGGTTGAATTAACTACAAGCCACTCCGCGCAGAAAGACAACTGCAAGTTGTCTATGTTGCCGTAATAATAAAAACGACAACATAGACAACAAAAGACAACTCCGAGTCTGACATTCATGCACTTAATATGACGACAACAGGGACAACGGGGCGTATTGCATACGCCCACCCCGTCCCCGCCCCTCATTGCATTAGTGAGATTCGTGCGACCGATCAGGTCGCCATTTTCAAAGCGCATTGCATTCGTGTCAATTCGTGAGATTCGTGGGCAACTAAAAAAAGAATTCGTGGGCAAAGTTGTCCCATTTGTTGTCTTTCTCCCTAACCGAAAAACACCTTACATATTATAAAATATGAAATCCATTCTTGAGCGGCTCCATGCGGAGCGTTACGTGAACGTCTACGTCATCCTGCTGATCGACATGTCGGCCTCGCTGGCAGCCTCCGTGCTGTCGCTGGCGGGTCTGTCCCTGCTCTTCCCCCAATCCGCTCCCTATACGCTCGGCTTCCTGGCCGAGTGGCTGCTGTCGGGCGCGGCGGGCATCGGCCTGTGCTTCTACCTTTTGAAGACCTACTATGCCGTGATCCGCCACTCCAACCTGCGCGAGGTGGGGAGCCTCGCCCTGAGCGTCGCCGGCAAGGAGGCCGCCACGGCATGCTGCATGCTGCTGTACCCCGCCCTGCGCTACTCCTTCGCCCACTACGCCGGGCTGCTGGTCATCGACGGCCTGCTCACGCTCTCGGTCCTTGTGCTGCTGCGCGTGGCGATGGTGGCCGCCTACGACCTGCTGCGCCGCCGCGTGCAGAGCGCGCGCAAGCTCGAGACAGTGCTCATCTACGGGACTGACGACAAGGCCATCTCCTTCGTGCGCACCATGGAGCAGAGCCCCAAGTACAACGTGGCGGGCTTCCTCGTATTCGGCGAC
>SFOH01000043.1 GCA_004552485.1 Bacteroidales bacterium
TTGTCGCAAAAGCAAAGTAACCATTTAGGGCTGACTCCTGCAATAGGTGCCAGCCCTAATTTTTTAGATTCTAAAAAAGTTTAGCGGACAGTAATATTTTATTTTGCAACTTTTATCGGACAGCAATTATTTGGTTTTGTGATTTCTTTTTTGTAACTTTTTCGCGCAGGCCGCCATCTCGAAGCCCCGGCCTGGGGTACGTGAGGCGGGTTGCGAATTAACATAATGAGAAAGCGTTTACTTAACGCTTGTCCCTGACACCTTGAAATTCTCGCAAAATTTCTATCTCATATCAAGGACAAGGCGACGGTAGATGCCCGTGGATATGTATATATTAGCCACGGTCCGCTGTTCCGCGAGGAGCCCGCGAATTCGCCGCCCTCGGCGAGGTCGAGTATGCCGAGCCCAACTATCTGGTCTACTCCCTAGGCACCCCCGCCGAATACACCTCCGACCCCTTCTATTCGCAGCAGTGGGGCATCCCCGCCGTCGGCCTTGACAAACTCTAGCAGCAACCCCTCGCCAACGCCAAGCGCCCCGTCATCGCCATCATCGATACCGGCGTCGACATCACCCACCCCGACCTCGCCGACAACATCTGGACCAACCCCAAAGAGGCTGACGGCGTCGACAACAACGACGACGACCTCAACGGCTTCAGCGACGACGTCCACGGCTGGGACTTCGTGAATCAGTCGCCGCGCATGCGCGACAACAACGGCCACGGCACCCACTGCGCCGGCATCGCCGCCGCTTCCGGCGGCAACGGCATAGGCATCACCGGCGCCAACCCCGACGCCCTCATCATGCCCCTCACCGCCCTCCAGAGCGACGGCACCGGCGATGTCGCCACAATCATCAAGGCCATCGACTATGCCGCCGCTAACGGCGCCGACATCATCTCCATGTCGTTCGGCGGATACAACGACTCTCAAGCCGAGCGCGAGGCCCTGGGCAAAGCTTACAGCAAAGCCGTGCTTGTCGCCGCCGCCGGTAACGACAACCTCTGCATTTACCCACACTTATGCCCGGAAAATAAGATTATAGGAGCAACAATGTTCCCCGGCGCATACAACTTTGTCCTCGGTGTCGAAGCATCAAAGAATGCCGAAGGAAAGATCGCAGATTTCTCCAACTTCGATGAAGACGGCCCGATGACTTCAACGTTCTCGGAGAACGACCTCTTCAACTACGAACTGCGTGCTCCCGGCACCACCATCGTCAGCACCTTCCCCGGCGGCCAGTACCTCCCCATGAACGGCACCTCGATGGCCACTCCCCTCGTGGCCGGCGCCATCTCGCGACTGCTGCAGGTGCGCACCCCCTCATCCAAAGAAGAACTCTTCGGCGACCTCATCAACACCAGCCACGGGAACATCGACATCAACGCTGCCGCGGCCCTCACCGATGCCGACCGCAAACCCAGCCTCGCCCTCGTCACATACCGCATCGATGATGCGAAGATGGGCGACGGCGACGGCCGACCCGATGCCGGCGAGACAATCCGCATCTATCCCAAGTTCCGCAACCACTGGGGCGTCGCCAAAAATGTGAAGTATTCGATACGCCTGGCCGAGACCGAAGATCCCGAAATCGTCAGCTTTATTGACGAAGGTGACGCACACGTCATCGACAATATCTCGTCCTACGCCACCGTCGAGGCCGGGAATCCCTTCGTCGTCAAAATCAGCCCCGACTGCGTCGACGGCCGCCACATCTGCATGGTGCTGACTGCCACCTGCGACAACATTTCCGCACCTCTCGAGCAGGAGATTATGCTGACGGCAGAAAACGGCGTTGAACTCGGCGGCGTTATCGGCGAAGACATGACCCTCACTCCCGACAAAAACTATATCGTAACCAGCTCTTTAGCCATCCCCGCCGGCCGCCACGCTCTGCTCAACATCGGCGACGGCACGCTGACCTCGCTCGTTCTCAGCGACGCTCAGGGCCACAACTTCCGCCTCGAGGCCGGCAGCGGCGCAGGCATCTCCTCGGCTATGGCCGAGCAGACGGCTCCGCAGCGTGTACGCGGCATCTACAACCTCATGGGCGTGAAGATTGCCAACGACGCTTCCGAGCTCAAGCGTCTGCCCCGCGGCATCTCATCGTCAACGGTCAGAAAGTTGTGAAATAACCACCACGGAAAGCTACTGAAACAATGAAAGCTCTTGAAACGCTGATGCTGGCGGCGGCGCTGTTCCTCGGCGCCCCGCCCGCAGAGGCCGATAACTCGATAACGCTCACGGCAGCGTCGGCGGCCCCCGGAACGGAGGTGACGGTCGACGTGGCCCTGAGCAACAGCGACGCTGTCGGCGGCATTCAGATAGACCTGCCCTTCGGCAAGGATGCCGACTTCACGGTTGTCGAAGACGGCGCGGCTGTCACGGCGCGCGCCGCCGGACACGCCGTGACGGTGGGCAAGCACGATGCCGACGGCCGCGTGACAGTGATGATCTATTCCACGAAGATGACGCCGGTCGAGCCCGGCGAAGGCTCCGTCGCCTCGTTCCGGCTGAAGTTAGGCAAAACGCCTGGGACATGGTCGGCGACGCCGGTCGTAAAACTCACCGATGTCTCGGGCGCCCTGCTGGCCTGCACGGCCGGCGAGTTCACGTTCACCACGGTGGCGCCGCGCGCCGTCTTCGAGACGTCGGTAGACCTGGGCCACCTGCCCATCCGCAGTGTCCATGACGGCGCCATCAGCGTCAGCAACACGGGCACGGCTCCCCTCGTCATCAACGGCGCCACGTGCGACGACCCCGACATCAGCTTCGCCACGGCGTTCCCGCTGACGGTGCCCGTGGGCGCCTCAGACGTCGTGAGCCTCAAATTCGCACCCCTCAAGCGCGGCGCCCGCGAGATGCGCGTGTCGTTCGACTGCAACAGCCCCGAGACACGCAACTACACCACTGTCAAGGCCGACCCCTATGCCTTCAACATCCTCACGATAGGCGACGCCTCGGGCGTCACCGACTCAGAGGTCACCATCCCTGTCTCGCTCTCCAACATGGACGCCATCGAAGGCTTCACCCTCGAGATCGCTCTGCCCGAGCAGTTGGAGTATGTCGACGGCTCGTTCGCGCTGAGCAGCCGTGCCGCCGCCGACAGCCGCTTCACGGCCGGCATGAACGGTCGCACGCTCAAGGTCAACTGCTACTCGCCCACCAACACGCCCTTCTCCGGCAACGAGGGCGAGCTGGCATCGTTCCGCGTCAGCCTCGCGGGCCGTTATGACGCCACGGTGGCCTTCGACAAGGCCGTCCTCGCGGCCGACATCGACGGCGTGATCATGAACGTCACCTCGTCGACCGAGTCCGGACAGGTCAGTATCCTCTATCCGTCGCTCTATCTTCCCTCGCAGAGCCTGGCCCTCGGCCGCACCTCGGCGCTGGAGAGCGCCTCGGCGTCACTGACCCTCAACAACTATGGCTCGGCGCCGCTGACCGTCAGCCGCGCCCTCATCGATGACGCCAATTTCGCCGTCGACACACCCATGCCTCTCACCATCGAGCCCTGGCAGTCGGCCGACATCGCCGTCACCATCGGCTCACATGAGGCCGGCGAGTTCAAGGGCACGCTCCAGCTCTACACCAACGACCCGGACAACCGCCTCGTCAACATCGCCGTCGACGCCACGCGCTTCATTCCCAACGCGCTGAGCGACACCGAAACCACCGTCTCCGACAAGGTCAGCGAGGTGCACGTGCCCCTGAGCCTGGCGAACACCACGGCCGTGAGCGCCCTGCAGTTCGACGTGGCCTATGATGCCGACGTCTTCACCCCGGCCGACGGCGCCGCGTTCCCCGCGCCCAGGGGCGCTCCCCTCACCGCGGCCCCCGGAAATTTGATAAAACAGACCATCCTCCCTCAGACTTCATTTGATACTCTTTTGACTATGTCTGACACCACAGGCCCCGAGCGCTCCATCCGCCCGGAGCCTGCTTTCTCCCTCCCCCACCGGACAGGCATTCTTTTGTAGCCGCGAGTCGGCAGCGCTTGCGCGCTGCCATAGTTGAAAGCTGATTATTGACCCTCTGCCACTAATTGGTCTAATTAGTCTAATTGGCCCTATTAGCCCTATTATTTGAAGATGGCGGCGAAGGTGGTGAGGATGAGGCGGAAGTCGGTGAGCAGCGAGGCGTGGGCGACGTACTCGAGGTCGATGGCGAGTTTGTCGGGCATGATGCGGGTGATGTAGCACTGCTCGGGATCTTCGGCTTCGGCCAGGAGCTCGTTCTCATGGCGGTAGCGGATGGAGGCCAGGGAGGTGACGCCGGGACGCACGTCGAGGACGTGCATCTGCTCGGGCGTGTACATCTCGACATAGTGGCGCACCTCGGGACGCGGGCCCACGAGGCTCATGTCGCCGACGAAGACGTTGATGAGCTGGGGCAGTTCGTCGAGTTTGTAGCGGCGGATGATGTAGCCGGAGCGGGTGATGCGCGGGTCGCGGCCACCGATGGTGATGAGGCTGCCGCTGTCGGCGCCGGGACGCATGCTGCGGAATTTGTAGAGACGGAAGTCGCGGCCGCCGCGTCCTACGCGCATCTGACGGTAGAAGACGGGGCCGCGTGAGTCGCACTTTATCCACACGGCCATGACGAGGAACAGCGGGCTGAGCAGCAGGAGGCCGAGGGACGACGCTAATATGTCGAAGGTGCGCTTCAAAGGGTTCGCAGTAGTGAGGATGTACTCGACCTGCTCGTCGGTGAGGCGCGTGTAGAGCGGAAGGGTTATCTCGTTGCGGTACAGGTTGTAGGCGTTGGGGAAGTCCTTGATGTCATAGCCCATGGCGCGATAGGCGGTCATCATGGGCAGGGGCTTGTAATGGACGTTGGTGGCGATGCTGCGCTCGGCCATTTTGATGATCACCTGATTGCGCACGTCGACGTCTTTGCCGTTGAGGCGGACGAGGTAGAGGTGGCCGCTGGAGGCGAAGTCATCGCCATAGTGGTGCATGAGGGTGACGGGATAGGGCTCGAGGGCGACGTTGTAGCGCTCGATGAGCTGGCGGCGGCGTGCGAGCATGGCGGGATAGCGGCGCAGCTGTGCGAGTCCGATGCCGGCCATGATGTCGGTCATGTTGCACTTGTACCACGGGCCGATGATGTCATACTCCCAGGCGCCGAGCTGTGTCTTTGCCAGGGCGTCCTTGCTCTGTCCGTGCAGCGAGAGGAGCTGGAGCTGATGGTATATGGCCTCGTTGTCGATGCCGGGGCGAGATAGCCATGTCAGGGCGCCGCCCTCTGCAGTGGTGAGGTTCTTGACGGCGTGGAAGGAGAAGGCTGTGAAGTCGGCGATGGCGCCGCACATCTTGCCGTGCCACATGGCGCCGAAAGCGTGGGCGGCGTCGGCGAGGACGATGCAGCGGTTGAACAGGCGCTGAATGTCGTTGGCGGGGCGGAAGAGGTGGCGTTTCGACTCTACGGCGCGGAAGATGGCGGCGTAGTCGCACACGATGCCGCCGAGGTCGACGGGGATGATGGCCTTGGTGCGCTCGGTGATGGCTTCGGCCATAACGTCATAATCCATCTCAACGCAATCGGGCGTGCTATCCACGAAGACGGGGCGCGCGCCGACATGGCAGACGGCGCTGGCCGATGAGGTATAGGTGTAGGCGGGGACGATGACTTCGTCGCCGGGGCCGACTCCGAGGATGCGGAGCGCCATTTCGAGGCAGGCGGTGGCCGAGTTGAGGCAGACGGCGCGGTCGGTGCCGCAGAAGTCGGCGATGCGGCGCTCGAACTCCTTGGTCTTGGGGCCGGTGGTGATCCAGCCGGAGCGGAGGGCATCTGCCACTTCCTGGATTTCCGTCTCCGTCATATCAGGCGGTGAGAACGGTATATTTTGCTTGACGTTCATAATTCTTTAGTTCTATTAATCTCGGGCGGTAACGCCACAGACGCGGCTTCGCCGAAGGGGGGTGTGGATTGGTCAAAGTGGACTTCCACACTATCAAAACGTGAAAAAGTCCGGGATGTTATTTAGCGGCGCAACTTTTTTTTGCAAAAAAATTGGCACGCGCTGCCGGTGTGCGGTGTTCACCGCACGGTCATTTCGCCGCACAGGGGTCGGCGCAGGGCCTCTACGACCTGGTCGTGGCTGAGGCCGCGGCCGAAGAGGCTCATCATCTTGGTGACGGCGGCCTCGCAGGTGATGTCGTAGCCGGAGAGAACGCCGGCGGTGGAGAGGAGATCGCCTGAGACATAGCGGTTTGCGCAGACCGAGCCGTGGAAGCACTGGGTGACGTTCAGTACCACTATTCCGCGCTCGATGGCCTCGCGGATGGCGTCGATGAACCACTTTGCCGTGGGCGAGTTACCGGCGCCATAGGTGCGGAGGACGACGCCTTTGAGACCCGGTGTGGAGAGCACCTGGCGCAGGGTGGCGCTGCTGAGACCGGGGAAGAGGTCGAGGATGGCCACGGACTGGTCGAAGTCGTAGACCACGTTGAGCGGACCGCCCGTTGCCGGTTTTGCCAGCGCCTCGGTGTCATATTCGATGCCGAGGCCGATGCGCGCCAGAGCCGGATAGTTGTTGCTCTTGAAGGCGTTGAAGTTGTCTGCCGAACGTTTTGACGAGCGGTTGCCGCGCCAGAGATAGTTCTCGAACAGGATGGCCACTTCGCGCACGACGGGCTCGCCGGAGGCATCCGTGGCGGCGGCAATCTGCAGGGCGGTGATGAGGTTTTCCTCGCCGTCGGTGCGCACCTCGCCGATGGGCAGCTGGCTGCCGGTGATGATGACCGGTTTGCTCAGGCCTTCGAGCATGAAGGAGAGGGCGGAGGCGGTGTAGGCCATGGTGTCCGTGCCGTGGAGCACGACGAAGCCGTCATAGCGGTTGTAGTTGCCGTCGATGATGCGGGCCATCTGCTGCCAGTGGGCAATGGACATATCGGAGGAGTCGATGGGCGGATGGAACTGGAAATTGTCGATTTCGTAGTCCAGCATCTTCACCTTGGGGACGTTCTCCATGAGGTGGCTGAAGTCAAAGGGCCGGAGGGCCTTTGTCTTCTGGTCCTCGATCATGCCGATTGTTCCACCGGTGTAGATAATGAGTATGCGGGGCTGCTGCACTGTCAAAAATATGGATTTAGTGATAACTGTTTGGTGATGGCCGGGCACCGGAGTGCCCGGCGGGGACGGGCGCAGGGCGTTTATTTGACCTGCGCGCCAGGGGCGACGGGGCCGGAGGGAGCGATGACGACGAGGCGTCCGTCGCGGTCTTCGGCCGAGAGAATCATGCCCTGCGAGACAACACCCTTGAGCTTGCGCGGAGGCAGGTTGGCGATGAAGCACAGCTGCTTGCCCACGAGCTCGGCGGGGTCGTAGAACTTGGCGATGCCGGAGACGATGGTGCGTTTCTCCAGGCCGTCGTCGATGAGGAAGCGCAGGAGCTTGTCGGCCTTGGGCACGCGCTCGCACTCGAGGACGGTGCCAACGCGCAAGTCGGCTTTCATGAACGTGTCGAAGTCGACGTCCTTGGCCTGCGGAGCGGGCTTCCATGAGTTGATGGCGTTCTGGCGGCGTGCCTCCTTGAGCTTGTTGATCTGAGCCTCGACTGCGGCATCCTCGATTTTCTCGAAGAGGAGCTCGGGCTTGCCCAGTTCGGTGCCGGCGGGAACGATGTCGCGGCTGCCGAGCATATTCCACTTCAGCTCCTTGAGATTCAGCATCTTGCAGAGATGCTCGCTCATGAACGGCGTGAACGGCTCGAAGGCTACGGCGATGGAGCCGCAGATCTGGAGCGCCGTGTTGAGGATGGTGGCCACGCGGGCCATGTCGGTCTTGGCAACCTTCCAGGGCTCGGTCTCCTGCAGATATTTGTTGCCGAGGCGGGCGATGTTCATGGCCTCGCGGAGGGCGTCGCGGAAGTGGAAGTTCTCGAGGTTGTCGGTCATTACGCGGGCGGTCTTCTCGATTTCGGCGTATACCTCGCGGTCAACGTCGGTGAGCTCGCCGGCGGCGGGAACTTTGCCCTCGAAGTACTTGTGGGTCAGCACCATGGCGCGGTTGACGAAGTTGCCGAGGATGGCGACGAGCTCCGAGTTGTTGCGCTGCTGGAAGTCGGCCCAGGTGAAATCGTTGTCCTTGGTCTCCGGGGCATTGGCGGTGAGCACATAGCGCAGCACGTCCTGCTTGCCGGGGAAGTCGCTGAGGTATTCGTGAAGCCATACGGCCCAGTTGCGCGACGTCGAAATCTTGTCGCCCTCGAGGTTCAGGAACTCGTTGGCGGGAACATTGTCTGGGAGCTGGAAGTTGTCGCCGTAAGCCATGAGCATTGCGGGGAAAACGATGCAGTGGAAGACGATGTTGTCCTTGCCGATGAAGTTGATGATGCGTGTCTCGGGGTCCTTCCACCACTTCTCCCAGGTGTCGGGCAGGAGCTCCTTCGTGTTGGAGATATAGCCGATGGGGGCGTCGAACCACACATAGAGCACCTTGCCCTCGCCGCCTTCGACGGGCACGGGGATGCCCCAGTCGAGGTCGCGGGTGACGGCGCGGGGCTGCAGGCCCAGGTCGAGCCACGACTTGCACTGGCCGTAGACGTTGGTCTTCCACTCCTTGTGGCCCTCGAGAATCCATTTTTCCAGGGCCTCCTGGTAGCGGTCGAGCGGCAGATACCAGTGTTCGGTATCCTTGTAGACTGGCACGTTGCCGGTCTCGGCGCAGTGGGGGTTGATGAGCTCGGTGGAGTTCAGCGACGAGCCGCATTTCTCGCACTGGTCGCCGTAGGCGCCGGGGGCGTGGCACACGGGGCACTCGCCCACGATGTCGCGGTCGGTGACAAAGCGGTGGGCGCCCTCGTCATACGGCTGCTTGGAGGTGCGCTTGATGAAGACGTTGTTGTCGTACAGGCGCTGGAAGAACTCGGTGGCCGTGCGGCGGTGCTCCTCCGAAGTGGTGCGGGAATAGACGTCGAAGCTGATGCCAAGCTCCTCGAACGAGTCCTTGATGAGCTTGTGATAGCGGTCGACGACATCCTGCGGTGTGATGCCTTCGCGGCGGGCGCGGATGGTGATGGGCACGC
This sequence comes from Bacteroidales bacterium, assembly GCA_004552485.1. GTDB lineage: Bacteria > Bacteroidota > Bacteroidia > Bacteroidales > Muribaculaceae > CAG-873. The sequence goes on from SFOH01000043.1 coordinate 9,034, forward strand.
CGTGCTCGTCAGAGCCGCCCACCAGTGTGACGGGGCGGTCGTTGAGTCGCAGGAAGCGGGCGTATATGTCGGCGGGAACGTACACGCCGGCGAGGTGACCGATGTGCACGGGGCCGTTGGCGTAGGGGAGCGCCGTGGTGATGAGGGTGCGTTTATATTCTTTTGTCATGTATGCTGTTTGTTTTGTTATTTACTCATTATTATATAATGGGACGTTTCACTTGAAGGTGAACGTTATCGTTGCGGGCGTCATCTCGTCGGGGTCGCCGGCATTGGCCGAGCGCGAGAACGTGCGGCGCTGGACTTCGGCTATGCAGGCACGTTTGACGGCGCTGTTCGATGCTGCGGGAGCGTCGCCGCCGGTGACCACGATGTTGCGGGCGTGGCCGGTGCGGTCGACGTTGAAAGACAGGCGCACTGAGCCGGTCACTGACGATTTCACGTGGCCGTAGCCGGGCCACTGCCATCCGCCGCCGAGACTGCCTTTGCGGATGCCCGATGTGATGCCTTTCGAGTCGACGGCGCCGGCCGAGTTGTCCTTGCCGTTGACGTTGCCGGCCGTGCCCGTGTCGCCGTTGCGGTTGTTGGCGTTGTTATGGCCCTGGGCGCGGTTGAAGACGTCCTTGACCTTGGTCTGCTGGGCGGAGGGCTTGGGCGACTCCGGCTCCTTGGCCTTCACCGGGCCGGTCTTCTGCGGCTTGGGCTTCTCGGCGACCTGCACGGGGGCGGGACGCGGCGTCGTCACCACGGGAGCCGGCTCGGCCTCGGCGCCCTTGTCCTCGAAGTGGGTGCCCGAAGTAGGCGCCACCTGCGCGGACACGTCGACGGTCTCCTCCGTCTTGGCCGGCGCGTCGGCATTGCCGGGCGTCTTGGGCAGAGGAATGTCCTCGGGCTCGATAAATTCGGCCAGCTCGATATACGGCTCCGGCTCGGGCGGCCACTCGCTACCGGGCAGCCAGTGCATGTGCGCCAGCATCAGCCACAGCAGTATCAGCGCGCCGATGACGAGCGTGGAGACAGCGGATATGAGACGAGTGTTGTTCATTATTTCGCGGGAACGGGAGTTGTTGTTGCGGGCGCGGAGGCCGTAGCCTCGGCGGGCGCTGTTTTGTCAATAGGGGTGGTTGCGAGAACCATCTTCAGGTCGTTCTGGGCGCCGAGGTTGAGCACCTCGATGACGCGGCCGTAGGGCACATCCACATCGCCGTAGACAGCGATGTCCGACTCCGGGTCCTGCTCCTGGACGCTGCGCAGGAACGAGATAAGCGCCGTGTCGTCGGCCAGGTCCATCGGCTCGTTGTCGCCGTAAGCGCCTTTCAGCGAGCCGTCGGGCAGCACGTAGACGCGCGTCACCGGCTTCAGCTGCGTCTGCTCCGTGCTCTGCGGCAGGTTCACCTCGAGCGCCGTCGGGAAGATGAACGTGCTCGTCACCATGAAGAACACAAGCAGCAGGAACACCACGTCGGTCATCGACGCCATGGAGAACGTTGCCAGTATATGTTGCTGTTTCTTTAAAGACATTTTCAGTCAGCGAAAGGGGGTTAGACAGTGTGGATGCGCGCCTTATTTGGCGGGCTCGTTGAGCAGGTCCATGAAGTCCATGGTCGACGCCTCCATGCGGTTCATGGCGCGGTTGAGGCTGGCGACGAGGAAGTTGTAGGCGAACATGGCGATGATGCCCACAATCAGACCGGCCACCGTTGTCACCAGCGCCGTGTAGATGCCGCCGGCAAAGTCGCCGATCTGAGCCGCGCTGCCGCTCTGTGCGATGGCGTAGAACGACTGCACCATGCCGATCACCGTGCCCAGGAAGCCGATCATCGGGGCGGCGGCGGCAATCGTGGCCAGCCAGGTGAAGCCCTTCGAGAGGGCGGCCACCTCGAGGTTGCCGGCGTTTTCGATGGTCACCAGTACATCGTTCATCGGACGGCCGATGCGCGAGATGCCCTTGGAGATGAGGCGGGCGTAGGGGGTGTTGGTGTTGCGGCAGAGCTTTTCGGCGCTCGCAATCTGGCCGCCGTGGATGTAGTCCTTGATGCGTTTCATGAACGAGTCATCCTGCGACGACGCGCGCTGAATCACGATGGCGCGCTCGATGAAAACATAGATGCACACGAGCAGCAGCACGGCCAGGACAATCATGATCCAGCCGCCGCTCACGCACAGTTCCCACAAGGATATTTCCGGGCCCTGGGCCGCGGGAGTCTGAAGTAAGAGCATTGTTGTTATATTTACTTATTGAGTGGTTAATTCGTTAATAGTCTGTCTGTTGAGGCTGCATCACCGCTTCGGGGCGAGCGCCTTGCGGTAGCGCTTGATGGTCTCGCCGATGCCCAGGTATAGCGCCTCGCAAATGAGGGCGTGGCCGATGGACACCTCGTCGAGATACGGCATCTTCTCGTGGAAGAAAGCCAGGTTCTCCAGGCTCAGATCGTGACCAGCGTTCACGCCGATGCCCGCATTGTGGGCGGCAATCGAAGCCTCGACATACGGCGCCACGGCCTTCTCGCGGTCGGCGGCATATCCGTCGGCATACGGCTTCGTGTACAGCTCCACGCGGTCGGCGCCCGTGCGTGCGGCCAGCTTCACCGTCTCCACGTCGGGGCGCACGAATATCGACGAGCGGATGCCGCTCTCGCGCAGCCGGTCCACCACCTCCGTCAGAAAGTCGAAGTTTGCGGCCACGTCCCAGCCGTCCGAGCTCGTGATGGCGTCGGCGGCGTCGGGCACCAGCGTCACCTGCGCCGGACGCACCCTCAGCACCAGCTCCATGAACTCCGGCGTCGGGTTGCCCTCGATGTTGAACTCCGTGCGGATGATGCCGCGAAGGTCGAAAACGTCCTTGCGGCGGATATGACGCTCGTCCGGACGCGGGTGCACCGTGATGCCCTGCGCGCCCAGCGCCTCGCAGTCCTCGGCAAACTTGCACACGTCAGGCACGTTTTCGCCGCGTGCATTGCGCAAAGTCGCTATCTTATTGATGTTTACGCTCAGTGTGGTCATGTGATTTACTGTTAAATCAGCCTATAATTATGCTTAAACAGGTGAATTTCTCGATTTTTATTTGTACTTTTGTACAATCAGAGTACAAAAATAGTCAGAATTACCCAAACCACGAAATAATTTTGCGAAATAATCACACCTCCGAGGCTGAAATATTGCGACTGATGCCCGAGAACCCCGAAACAGGGCGCCTCACCGTGGCCTGTGCCCCCGCCGATTACAGCGCCTCCATCATCGCACGCGCCGTCGAAGACGTCGACGCACACCTGCTCAACCTCAACGTCACCGCCGACTCCGACGCCGCCCGCGTCGTCACCGACCTGCGCGTCTCCCACCGCAACGTCGGCGCCGTCGCACGCTCGCTCATGCGCTACGGCTACGAGATTCTCAGTGCCGACGCACCCCTCGCCCCGCCCGGTCCCGACTCCCCCGACGACACCAACCCCTACGCCGCCCTAATCCGCTACCTCGACATCTAACCATTCATCCACTCATCCACCCATCCACTCCCATGAGGATCGCCATCTACGGCAGCCGCCGACAACTCCCCTATAAAGACTCAATCCAAAGCCTGCTCCGACGCCTCTCCCTCGCCGGCGCCGAAATATACATGGCCCACAAACTCTACACCCACCTCGCCGGGGACCTCGCCCTCAACCTCTCCGCCGTCACCCTCGCCGGCTCCGACTTCCGCTCCCTCCCCCACATCGACATGGCCCTCAGCATCGGCGGCGACGGCACATTCCTGCGCACCGCCGCGTGGGTCGCCGACACCGGCACACCCATCCTCGGCATCAACACCGGCCACCTCGGCTACCTCGCCCCGCTCCCCGTGGCCGACGCCCCCGCCTTCGTCGACAACATCCTCGCCGGCAACTACACCGTCGAGCACCGCAGCCTCCTCCAGGTCACCGAACCCGCCACACGCGGCTGGCACTGCGCCCTCAACGAAGTCGTCCTCGCCAAAGACGACTCCGCCTCGCTCATCACCGCCGAAACCCTCCTCGACTCCCGTCCTCTCGCCACCTACAAAGCCGACGGCCTCATCATCGCCACCCCCACCGGCTCCACCGCCTACAACCTCAGCGCCGGCGGCCCCATCATCCAGCCCACCGCCCCCGTGTGGGTCCTCTCACCCATCGCCGCACACAGCCTCGGCATGCGACCCCTCGTCGTCAGCGACGACACCGTCCTTCGCATCACGGTCAGCGGCCGCGGCCACACCTTCCGCCTCACCCTCGACGGACGCTCAACCACCCTGCCCATGGGCACCCAAGTCACCGTGCGCCGCGCGCCCTTCACCACCGGCGTCGTCCAGCCCCTCGGCACCGGCTTCCCCGCCGTCCTCCGCACCAAGCTCATGTTCAACGCCTGACGGTTCCCCGCCATGCAACAATACCTCATCTCACAGCACTACCGCCATCCCCTCTTCGGCGAAGTCGCCATCCGCGTGTGCCCCACCTCCCGACGCTTCTCCGCCCGCTGGAAAGGGCAGATGCTCACTGTCAACATCCCGCCGCGCACCACCCTCGCCTCCTTCCAGAAAATCCTCGACCAGTGGACCCCCGAGCTCCTGGCCAAACGCCCCCGGACACGCTACACCGACGGCCAAACACTCACCTTCCCCGACTTCACCATCCTCATACGCACCAGCCCCCGCGTCGAGCCCCAATACATCAATTCAAAGCACCTCTCCACCGCCGACTCCTCCTTCGCCATCGAAGTCGGCCCCGGCGTCGACTTCTCCAACCCCTCCCTCGAAAAACACATAGCCCAACACATCCGCCGTATAGCCACGTTCATGGCCTCCGGCACCCTCCCCGCCCTCGCCGACGCCGAGTTCCGCCGCCTGAACATCACACCCCCGCCCCGCGTCACCATCTCCCACGGCCTCCAGCGCCTCGGCTTCTGCTCGCCCACGCAGCGACGAATCGCCCTAAGCCTCGCCGTCATGTTCCTGTCCGACGAGCTCCGCCGCTACATCATCTGCCACGAAATCGCACACCTCACCCACCCCAACCACTCCGCCGCCTTCCACGCCCTCGTCGACACCTACACAGACGGCCGCGAAGCCGACCTCGAACGCCAGCTCCGCGCCTTCCCCTGGCCCATCCCCCGCTAATTTTTTAGATAGTACGTTGTTCTGACAATAGCGGAAAAATAGCCGTAAATTCAATAGCGTTAGCGAAGGGGGACGGCAGAGCCGTCCTTTAGTGTAGGGGTTCAGTTGCGCGTTAGCGCTGCAAAACCCTGGTAATGAGCATAATATATTAGAGGGCACCGCGTAGCGGTGCGTTAGAAAATCCTTAACGCACCGCTATGCGGTGCTGCTCTGTGGGGGTGGGCGCTTAACCAGGGGTTTGGCAGCGCTCTGCGCAGCCTGCACACCCTGGCTACCCTTATCGCCCGCTGACGCTGGCGTTCCCAGTCGCAGAATAGATGCGCAGACGTTCCTCCGCCCGCTTTACTCGTTTGTCGGACGGCTATAATACCTTGTAACTAATAACTAACGCCTTACAACAGCGCTTCGCGCGTGGGCGCCGGGGCACCCGCGGCCATGTAGAACGCTGCGAAATCGGGATGCTCCACGATGTAACGCGCCAATTTGCGCGCACGCCGCCCGCCAAACAACGGCGACTGACGCTGACGACGCACCGCGCGCCGCAGACCCGCCGTCACACCCTTGGCAGCCAGCTCACGGTTCTCCGGAGTGTCCTTCGCCAGCTTGTGGAGCAGATCTAACACCGTGCGACCCAGCCGCAACTCGCTGTCCACGCGCTCGCGGCCCGACAGCTCCTTCGCCACATTCCCCAACATCGAATAGCCCGTGACATCCGTCCAGCCCATGCGACCCCCCGCCGCCGCTATCGACAGCATCCACAGATCGTCCGTGCTGTAGTCGTCGTCCGTGCACACCAGCGTCAGCGACTTCACAAACGCCATACGCGACACCGCCGGACACACCGAGTGGGGCGTGATGCGCCGCTCCAGAACACTGCGGAAAATGGCGTCGCCCCCATCGGATACATCAGATACATCAGATACATCGGATACATCCCCGGCCTCCCCGGCCATATACTCCGAGGGACGGAACTCCGTGGCCTCGAAGTCGGTCAGACGCAGCGGCACACGCGCCCCCATCAGCGCCACATCATAGCCCGAGTCCACAATGTCCAGCGCCTTGATGACGCCCTCCCAGTGGATCACATCGCCCGCGTTCACGCACATCACCGCATAGCCGCGCGCAGCCTGAATGCCCGTCATACGCGCCTGCCCCATGCCCAGCGGCTGAGTGTGCTTGCGCAGGTGTATGCGCGGGTATTTTATTGAGTACGTGTTCAGACGCACCGACTCTCCATGCTCCGAGCCGTCGTCGACCAGGATAATCTCGATGTTGCGGAAGCCCGTGTCGAAGATACTCTCCATCGTGCGGCGTGCGCCGGCAAAGTTGTTGCGCACCGTCACCACGAACGACAGATGCGGACTCTGCGCCGTCAGCGTGCCCTCGCGCACCAGCCGGCGCGCCTCGCTCACACGCAGACGCGTGTCCGTGAGCACACGCAGAATGTGGCGGTAGTGCGGTTCCAGCTCCAGCCCCTCCGCCATCGCCGCCAGGTCCTGCGCCGGACCATAGTCGTCGGGCATCGGGATGCCGCGCTGCACGATCATCTTGTCCATCACATCCAGCGACCAGCGCACGAACTCCGGACGCGGCAGCGGCAGCAGACGCATCAAACGCCACAGCTCCGTCACGCCTTCCACCCTCAGCGACAGCATCGCCGACAGCGACGCCGAACGGCGCACATAGAAGTATGCCAACACCGGCGGCACAATCACAATCCTTCCCGTCGAGGCGCACACCAGCTGAAACAGCAGACAGCGGTGGAAGATGCCCTTCATCACATCGTCCGTGGCCCAGTGGTAGACATTGAACAGGCGGCGGCGAAAGAGCTTGCCGTGAAGCATGAAGTCGACGCCGCGGCCCATGAGATAGCGCGCATACTCCTCGCGGCCCATCTCGCGGGGATGGCCCGAGTAGAGCAGCCGCGTCGAGCCGTCCGTGAACTTCTCGCTGACGTTGGCCACCAGGATGTCCGTGTCGTCGGAGAGCTCCTCGCGCATGGCGGCGATGGCGCCCGGGGCGAGCAAGTCGTCGCTGTCCATGAACAGCACATAGTCTCCCGTCGAAGCCTCCACGCCGCGCTTGCGTGCTGCGGAACATCCGCCGTGTTCAGCCTCGATGACCAGTATGCGCGGGTCGCGGTCCTCGAACTCGTGCAGGATTTCGACCGTGTTGTCCTTCGAACCGTCGTCGACGCACACCAGCTCGCAGTCCTCGTCCATAGCGGCGAGAGTGCTCTCCAGGCTACGGCGCACGTAGGAGGCGGAGTTCCACGTGGGGAAAACGACAGATATGAAAGCCTTGTTGTTCACGGAGGAATTAGGAATGAGGAATGAGGGGGGTTATAGATTGATTTTATCTTTTCTTCAATACAAAACTACACAAAAGAAATGAACCGTGCAAGCCCCTCACCGAATTGTCCCCGACCTGTAACCATATTGCCCCAACGCCGGCCCCTCTGTGACCGTGCTGTAACACCGCCCGCCACTCCGAGCACGAAGAAGGCGCGGAGCTCCGGGCGGTTGGTCCCGGCGCTGCCGCGCCTTTTATTAGCGGTGTCCCGTGGGGGGGAGGAGAGGGCAGGTCAGTTCTTGAAGACGAGGGTGCGGTCCTCACCGCTGCCTTCGACGTCGATGATGATGGGCTTGTCGCGCGTGATCTTCTGCGCGAGGATGTCCTTCGACAGCCGGTTCAGCACCTGGCGCTGGATAACACGCTTGACGGGGCGGGCACCAAACTCGGGGTCGTAGCCTTCGTCGGCAAGGTAGCTGATGGCCGCGGGCGTGGCTTCGAGCGTGACGCCGTTCACGGCGAGCATCTTCTTGACGGACGCTATCTGCAGACCGACTATCTCCTCAATCTCCACGCGTGACAGGGGCGTGAACATGATGATTTCGTCGATGCGGTTGAGGAACTCGGGACGTATGGTCTGTTTGAGCATATCGAGCACCTGCTCCTTCGTTTTGTCAATCGTCTCCTCGCGGTTGGCGTCGGTCATCTTGGCGAAGTTGTCGCGGATGACGGACGAGCCCATGTTGGAGGTCATGATGATGATGGTGTTCTTGAAGTTGACCAGGCGGCCTTTGTTGTCGGTGAGGTGGCCGTCGTCGAGGACCTGCAGCAGGATGTTGAACACGTCGGGATGGGCCTTCTCTATTTCGTCGAAGAGGACGACGGAGTAGGGTTTGCGGCGCACAGCTTCGGTGAGCTGTCCGCCCTCTTCATAGCCGACGTAGCCCGGAGGCGCTCCGACCAGGCGCGACACGGCGTGTTTCTCCTGGTACTCGCTCATGTCGATACGGGTCATCATGTTCTCGTCGTCGAAGAGGTATTCGGCGAGGGCTTTGGCCAGCTCGGTTTTGCCGACGCCGGTGGTGCCGAGGAAGATGAATGAGCCGATGGGTCGGCGCGGGTCATTCAGACCGGCACGCGAGCGGCGTACGGCGTCGGCGATGGCGCGGATGGCGTCTTCCTGGCCGACGACGCGCGAGTGGAGTTCGGCTTCGAGGTGGAGGAGTTTCTCTTTTTCGGACTGCACCATCTTGTTGACGGGGATGCCGGTCCAGCGGGAGACGACGTCGGCGATATCTTCGGCGTCGACCTCTTCTTTGATGAGCGCGCGTTCGCCCTGCATGGCGCGGAGCTGCTCCTGGATCTGTGCGTTCTCGTCTTGTTTGGCTTTGATGCGTGAGTAGCGTATCTCGGCCACCTTGCCATAGTCGCCTTCGCGCTCGGCGCGTTCGGCTTCGAAGCCGAGCTGTTCGATGTCGACTTTGTTCTGCTGGATGCGGTCGATGAGCTCTTTCTCGGCCTTCCACTTCGCCGTATACTCTTTTTGCTCCTCGCGCATGGTGGCGAGCTCGCGGTCGATGTCCTTTACCTTGGCATCGTCGCCCTCGCGCTTGATGGCGGCGCGCTCGATCTCTTTCTGGGCAATCTGTCGGGTGATGTCGTCGAGGGCCTGGGGCACGGAGTCGATTTCGAGTTTGAGCTTGGCGGCGGCTTCGTCGACGAGGTCGATGGCTTTGTCGGGGAGGAAGCGGTCGGTGATGTAGCGCTCGGAGAGCTGGACGGCGGCGACGATGGCCTCGTCGCGGATGCGCACGTGGTGGTGGTTCTCGTAGCGCTCTTTGAGGCCGCGGAGGATGGCGATGGCCGAGGCCTCGTCGGGTTCGTTGACCATGACTTTCTGGAAGCGGCGCTCGAGGGCTTTGTCCTTCTCGAAGTATTTCTGATACTCGTCGAGGGTGGTGGCGCCGATCGAACGGAGCTCGCCGCGGGCGAGGGCGGGTTTGAGGATGTTTGCGGCATCCATGGCACCTTCGCCTTTGCCGGCGCCGACCAGGGTGTGGATTTCGTCGATGAAGAGGATGATTTCGCCGTCGGCCTGCGTCACTTCGTTGACGATAGCTTTGAGGCGCTCTTCAAACTCGCCTTTGTACTTGGCGCCGGCTACGAGTGCGCCCATGTCGAGGGAGAAGATCTGTTTGGAGCGGAGATTCTCGGGGACGTCGCCGCGGACGATGCGCTGTGCGAGACCTTCGGCGATGGCGGTTTTGCCGGTGCCGGGTTCGCCGATGAGCATGGGGTTGTTCTTGGTGCGGCGCGAGAGAATCTGAAGCACGCGGCGTATCTCCTCGTCACGGCCGATGACGGGGTCGAGCTTGCCCTCGCGTGCGCGCTCGTTCAGATTAATAGAATATTTCGAGAGGGCGTTGTAGGTGTCTTCGGCGCTCTGGTCGGTGGCTTTCTTGCCTTTGCGGAGCTCGTCGATGGCGGCCTGGAGCTCGCGCTGTGTGAGGCCGGCGTCTTTGAGGATGGTTGAGGCGGGGGAGTTGATCTCGAAGATGGCCATGAGCAGGGCTTCGAGGGTGACGTACTGGTCGCCGTTCTTCTTGGCGATGTCGAGTGCCTTCTGCATGACGTCGTTGGAGGTGCGCGACAGGTAGGGCTCGCCGCCCGACACCTTGGGCTCGGCGGCTATGGCGCGGTCGACGGAGGCCTCCAGGGCTGCGGCGTTGGCACCGATCTTCTGGAGGATGAACTTGAAGAGCGAGTCGCCCTCGGTGATGACGCCTTTGAGCAGGTGCACAGGCTCGATGGCCTGGGAGCCGGACGCCTTCGTGATTTCCAGGGCCTTCTGAATGGCCTCCTGGGATTTGATGGTGAAGTTATTGAAATTCATAGCGTGATGTTAGATATGTCTGCATTGATGTTTGGGGAGGGGGACGATTGTCTTCCCCGGACACTTACTATAACAAAAGGCGTGCCAATAAGGTTTAACGGGCGCGAAAACCGGGCCGGCAGTCGTGCGTATCCCGAAAAAAAGTTGTATCTTTGCCGATGTCATGACACCGAAGCTCCGCAAATTTCCCTCCCCCGCCACGTTGTGGGTGACTGCCGTCGCCGTCGCCATCGGCGTGTGCTGGACTCTCACCTACTGCATCATCGTCCCCATGGGCGACGACCTGGGCTATGCCAACGCCTTCCGCGACTATGTCGCAGCCGACGGCTACTCGTGGGACGGCGTGTGGCGATACCTGGTCACCCACTACCGGCTCACCAACGGACGCTTCGCCAACGTCCTCACATGGGCCGCCCTGGGCACGCTCCCGCAGTGGGCCGCGGCCGTGCTCTGCGGAGGCGCCGTCACGGCCTATTACCTGCTCACGCTCCACTTCTGCCGGCTCTATCCCTCGCGCCGCCGGGGCATGGCCGCCTCGCTCGTCATCGCCCTCATAGCCGTCGCCTTCTGCTGGCAGGACTCGTTCACCATCCTCTGCGTCAACTTCAACTATGTGTGGGGCATGGCGCTGCCCCTCGCGCTCCTGCTCGCCGTGGAGCGCCGGGTGCCTTTGCCGCGCCGGCCTCTCGCGGCCGCCCTTGCCTTCCTCGCCGCCATCTGCGTCGGCGCCATCCACGAAACAGCCACGCTTCCCCTCGCCGTCGCCCTCCTGTGGGTGTCGTTCACACAGGGCCCCGCATGGCGCCGCGTCCCCGGCCGCATGGCGTGGATAACCGCCTTCATCACCGGCGCACTCATCGCCACGCTCTCCCCCGGGATATGGGCACGCGCCGCCGCTGCCGCCACGCTGTCAGCCGACGCGCCGCCCCCCGTCCTGGTCGGGGTCAGCGCGCCCCTCACCGTAGTGCTTATCATAGTGTATGCGCTCACCGCACTCACCGCACGCGGACGCCAGAAACTGCGCCGCCTGCTGTGGTCGCCCCGCGCACTGTGGCCCGTCGCCGCCATCGTCGCCCTGCCCATCATAGCCCGGGGTGGCATCATCGGACGCAGCGGATTCTTCTCGCAGACGTGCGCGCTGATCGCACTGCTGCAGTGGTTCGCGCCCGTGTGGACGCGCATACGGGCGGGGCGACGGCCGGCCGCCGTCGTCGCCGTCGTCGCCGCATCGCTGGCCGTCGCCCAGCTCGTGGCCGTCATACCCCTTCAGCAGCGGTCGGCACGCGCCTATGCCCGCGTCATCGAACTGTACCGACAGACCGGGGACGGCGTCGTCTACTACACCATGCCGGCAGACACCGTCCTACCGGTGTGGGCCACCTCGCGCGTGCGCAACCTCGTCACCGACGACCTGTTCGCGCTCACCGTCCTGCAGCAGCGCCTGCGGCATCCGCGGCCGCTCGTACTGCTGCCCGAGGCCGCGCGAAGCGTCGACCTGCGCGGCATACGCGAGGAGACCATCATACGGCTGTCGCCGACCGAATGGCTCAGCGGGAGAGCGCCCGCGGGCACCCGCTTCCCGGACAGCATCGCGTGGACTCGGGCCACCGGGGCGGGGATAGCCGCGGGGGGACGGCTGTCGGTGACACCCGTACCGAGGGGCCACCGCGGGGCCGGGCGCGTCTACTACATCGCCACGCGCGGGGGCCACTTCGGCGACCGCGACCGGCCCTGACGCGCCCTCGCTTTTCCCCTTTCGGCCAACTCCCGAGGCGCTTTGCCCAACTTCTTCTTTTGCCAAGTGCGGGAAAATGCGTAACTTTGTGCCCGTTATGAAAGTTCTCAAATTTGGCGGCACCTCGGTGGGCTCCCCCGAGCGTATCCGCAATGTCGCCCGTCTCATCACCGGCCCGCGTTATGCCGGCCATCAGAATATCGTGGTGCTCTCCGCTATGGCCGGCACCACCAACACGCTCGTGCAGATTTGCGACTATCTCTCGAAGCGCAACACGGCGGGAGCCCAGGAGACGGTGAACGCCCTCGAGGCCCGCTACCGCGAGGTCATCGCCGACCTCTTCTCCTCGCCCTCCGCCGCCTCTGAGGCCGCCGCCGGCACCCGCCGCGGCGCTATGATGGGCGCTGCCGCCGCTGCCGCACGTGCCGCCGCCACGGAGTCGGTGGCACGCTGTTTCGCATACATTCGCTCGCTGATGGGCGTGGACTTCACCGATACGGACGAGAAGGAGATTCTGGCCCAGGGCGAACTGATGTCCACGGCCCTCATGAACAACTATCTGCACATGACGGGCACGCGCTCTGTTCTGCTCCCGGCGCTGAAATTCATGCGCACGGACGAGGACGGCGAGCCGGATATGCGCTATATCGCCCTGCGCCTGAAGCGTCTCATCGACATGAACCCCGACGCGGAGCTCTATCTGACGCAGGGTTTCATCTGCCGTAACGAGTACGGCGACGTGGACAATCTCCAGCGCGGCGGTTCGGACTACACGGCCTCTATCATCGGCGCCGCCCTCGACCTGGAGGAGATTCAGATTTGGACGGACATCGACGGCATGCACAACAACGACCCGCGCTTCGTCGAGGGCACGCGTCCGGTCTCGGAGCTGCACTTCGAGGAGGCGTCGGAGCTGGCCTATTTCGGCGCGAAAATCCTACATCCGGCGTGCGTGCTGCCGGCGCGTCTGCACAATATTCCCATCCGTCTGCTCAACACCATGGAGCCCGACAAGCCGGGCACGCTCATCTGCAACACCCCGCCCACACGCTCCATCAAGGCCGTCTCCGCCAAGGACAATATCACGGCCATTCACATCAAGTCGGGCCGTATGTTCCGCGCCTACAGTTTTCTGAACAAGGTGTTCGAGACGTTCGAGCGTCACCGCACGCCGGTCGACATGATTGCGACGAGCGAAGTGGGCGTGACGGTCACCATCGATGACGACTCGCGCCTGGGTCAGATTGTCGACGACCTGATGGCGTTCGGCACGGTGGCGGTGGACCGCGACATGGTGATTGTGTGCGTAGCGGGCGACATGGACTGGCACAACGGCGGCCTGGCCGGTCGCGCCGTGGACGCCCTGGGCGACCTGCCCGTGCGCATGATTTCGTACGGCGGCTCGAACTACAACATCGCCATGGTGGTCGCCGCCGACGACAAGGTGGAGGCGCTGAGACGGCTGCAGCAGGGGCTGTTCGGGAGGGAGTGAATGATGTGGCGGATGTGATTTATGTTGAGGATAATTGATGTGGCCGCCGAGGGCAACGCCATCGCGCGCATCCCGACGGAGTCCGGCCAGATGGTTCTTTTCGTGCCTTACGGCGCCCCGGGCGATGTGGCCGACGTGAAGATCGACCGCAAGAAGCACTCGTATGCCCAGGGGCACATTGTGCGCATGGTGCAGCCCTCGGAGCTGCGCGTGGAGCCGATGTGCAGTCACTTCGGCGTATGCGGCGGCTGTCGCTGGCAGCATCTGCCCTACGCCTTTCAGTTAGAGTGCAAGCAGCGGCAGGTGGTGGACGCACTCACGCGTATCGCCAAGATAGAGCTGCCGGAGATTTCGCCCATCATAGGCTCGCCGGCGCAGTGCGAGTACCGCAACAAGCTGGAGTTCACGTTCTCGGCCAAGCGGTGGCGCACGTTCGAGGAGCTCGAGGCGCTTCCCAAGTCGGAGACGCCGATGCCCGCGGAGCCGGGCGCGGGTTTCCACATTCCGGGCGCCTTCGACAAAGTGCTCGACATCGACCGCTGCTATCTGCAGGACGATTTCTCGAACCGTCTGCGCCGCTTCATCAAGGAATACGGCATCAGCCACGGCCTCACGTTCTACGACCTGCGCGCGAACGCCGGCCTGCTGCGCACGCTGATGGTGCGCACGGCGTCGACGGGCGAGAAGATGGCGGTGATGGCTTTCGGCGAGGACAATCCCGGGGCTATCCGCGAGGTGCTCGACGCGGTGCGCGCCGAGTTCCCGGAGCTGACGTCGCTGATGTATGTGATCAATCTGAAGGTCAACGATTCGCTGGGCGACCAGGAGGTGCTGCTCCACTCGGGGCGCGGCTACATCCTGGAGGAGATGGAGGGTCTGCGCTTCCGCGTGGGGCCGAAGTCGTTCTATCAGACCAACTCGCGCGGCGCCTACGAGCTCTACAAGGTGGTGCGCGACTTCGCCGCCCTCACGGGCAAAGAGCTCGTGTACGATCTATACACGGGCACGGGCACGATCGCCAACTTTGTGGCCGCGCGCGCCCGTCAGGTCATCGGCATCGAGTATGTCCCCGAGGCGATCGACGATGCCCGCGTGAACAGTGCCGAGAACGCCATCACCAACACGCTCTTCTATGCCGGCGACATGAAGGACGAGCTCAACGACGAGTTCATCGCCCGGCACGGCGTGCCCGACGTGATGATTGTCGACCCGCCGCGCGCGGGCATGCACGAGGATGTGGTGAACACCATCCTGCGGGCCGCGCCGGAGCGCATCGTCTATGTGTCGTGCAACCCGGCCACGCAGGCGCGCGACCTGGCGCTCCTGGACGGCGAGTACAGCGTGCGGGCGGTGCAGCCGGTCGACATGTTCCCCCACACGCACCATGTGGAGAACGTGGCGCTACTCGTCCGCCGGAGCGGAGAGCGTTGAGTTGTAATAGCGCGGATTGCCGGTGACTTCCTCGCCGATGAATCCGGGGGCTTCGACGGTCTCGCCCTCGCAGCCGAGTTCGACCTCGGCGATGGTGAGGCCGCGGTGGGGCGCCTCGAACTCGTCCACCTCCCAGGTGTGGCCGGCGTAGCGGACATACCAGCGGCGCTTGCTGATGATGTGCTCGCACAGGCTCAGCATCTCCAGCGCCTCGTCCACGGGAATCTCATACTCCCACTCGCCGCGTGTCATGCCGTGGTTGCGGCTCTTGACGGTGATGAAGCCGCGCTCGCCCATGATGCGCACGCGCACGGTGCGGTCGATGTCGCGGCACAGGTAGCCCTGGCTGATGTGCACGCTGCCGTCCGACAGGGTCTTGAACCCGGGGTTCGTCACCAGGAATTTGCGTTCTATCTCTTTTGCCATAGTCTCTTGCTTAAAAAGGTTGCTGTGGCAAATATAACAAATAAGTCTGAAAGTTTGGCTAACAAAGCGTATAAAATATTTCTCCTCCTTGTGCTGACGGCGCTGCACTGCGCCTCCCAAAGCCCCGTTGCCCCGGCCGACACTGTTGCCGCGAGCGACTCGGCCTATTCGGCGCTGGCCGACAGCGTGGCCGCCCTGGCACGCATGGCCACGCCCCCGGCCGGCCGCTACTTCCTCAGCGGCATCGTCCGCGACTCGGTCACGCGCGAGCCCGTGCCCATGGCCGCCGTCGCCATCTCGGGAAGCACTGGGGGCACCCTGGCTGACGAGAACGGCATCTTCGAGATGACGGTCCCCGACGGCACACGCGCACTGACCGTCACCTCGCAGGGCTACCGCCGCAAGCGCGTGCCCGTCGCCAAAAACCGCGTGAACATCTACGAGGTGATGCTGCGTCCCGAGGCCGAGACGCTTCGCGAGGTCGTCATCACCCGCAAGAAGTATTCGAAGAAGAACAACCCAGCCGTCGACCTCATGCAGCGCATCCGCTCGACCGCCGCCGTCAACGACCCTCGCCGCAATCCCTACTACAACTACGACCGCTACGAGCGCATCACCCTCGGCCTCGACAACATCACGCCCGGCAAGGACGGCAAGCCCAACGCCATCATGAAGAAGTTCCCGTTCCTGTGGGAGCACGTGGACACGAGCGAGATTTCGGGCAAGCCGGTGCTGCCGCTGTCGGTGAAGGAGACGTCGTCGCAGGTGCACTTCCGCCGCGACCCGCGCCGCGAGCGCGAGGTGGTGACCGGCCTCAAGAGCAACGGCATCGACGAAATAACCGACCAGGAGAGCATGCGCGTCTTCCTCCAGGACGTGCTGCGCGAGATCGACCTCTACGACCGCGACATCAACATCCTGCAGAACCGCTTCGTCAGCCCGCTCTCGCCGCTGGCCGCCGACTTCTACAAGTTCTACATCACCGACTCGCTGATGATTGACGGGGAGAAAGCCCTGCAGCTCAGCTTCTATCCCCACAACCGCGCCGCCTTCGGATTCGTGGGGCAGATGTATGTGGTGCCCTCCGACACGGCCATGTTCATCCGCCGCGTCACCATGCGCGTGGCCCCGGAGATAAACCTCAACTTCATCGAGAACATGTACATCGACCAGGAGTTCGCCCGCGCCGCCGACGGCAGCCGCCTCAAGACCCGCGACGACATGACGATGGAAATCTCCGTGATTCCCGGCCTCCAGGGGCTCTACGCCCGTCGCAACGTGGCATACGCCAACCACAGCTTCGACGCGCCCGCCGACGAGAAGGGAATCTTCTCCTCGCTGGGCGAGACGGTCATCGTCGACGAGGCCCGTCAGCGCGACGAGGAGTTCTGGCAGAGTGTGCGCCTCTTCGAGATTCCGAAGGGCGAGGCCACGGTCTCGTCGATGCTCACGCGCCTGCGCAGCAACAAGCTCTACTACTGGGCGGAGAAGTTCACCAAGCTCATGGCCAGCGGATACGTCGCCACGGGCAAGCCCAGCAAGTTCGACATCGGCCCGCTCAACACGTTCATCTCCGGCAACACCCTCGAGGGTCTGCGCCTGCGCCTCGGCGGCATGACCATGGGCAGCCTCAGCAAGCACTGGTTCTCGCGCTTCTACGTGGCCCGCGGTTTCCGCGACCACCGCTGGAAGTACGGCGTCGAGCTCGAGTATTCGTTCAACGAAAAGCGCGTCCACTCGCGCGAGTTCCCCATCCACTCGCTCATGCTCAACTCCTCCTACGACATCGACCAGCTCGGCCAGCAGTATCTGTTCACCAACCAGGACAACGTCTTCCTCGCATGGAAGCGTCAGAAGGACGAACGCGTCTCCTACCGCCGCCTCAACTCGCTCACCTACAAGCTCGAGCTCGAGAACAACTTCTCCGTGACGGCAACCGTCGCCAACGACCGCCAGGAGAGCAGCCGCGTGCTCGGATTTCAGCTCTCGTCGCCGGTGAATCCGGCCGACGCCTCGCTCAACATGCCCCTGCCCGGCTTCAACGAGACCTGGGGCGAAGTGATGCTTAGGCTCGCTCCCGGCGAGAAGTTCTATCAGACGCGCTCCTACCGCTTCCCCGTCAACATGGACGCCTGGACCGTCACCCTCTCCCACCGCGCCGCCGTCCGCGGCCTCGAGTCGCGATGGAATGTGCAGCGCACCGAGGCCTCGCTCATGCACCGCTTCTGGTTCTCGGCGTGGGGATACCTCGACGTCATGGTCAAAGGCGGCCACATCTGGTCGCGCCACACGCCCTACACCCAGATGTTCATGCCCAACGCCAACCTCTCCTACACCATCCAGCCCGAGAGTTTCGCCCTCATGAACGCCATGGAGTTCGTCTCCGACAGCTACTGCCAGACCGACATAACCTACTGGGCCAACGGCGCCATCCTCAACTACATTCCCCTCGTCAAGAAGCTCAAGCTGCGCGAGGTCTTCTCCGTGCGCACCTACTGGGGCAAGCTCCGCGCCGAGAACGACCCGCGCCTCAACGGCTCGATGCTCGCCTTCCCCGAGGGCGGTATCGCCGTCACCGACGTCTCACGCACGCCCTACGTCGAAGCCGGCGTCGGCCTCGACAACATCTTCCGCTGCATCCGCCTCGACTACGTCTGGCGCCTCACCCACCGCCACCCGGGCTACAAGGTCGACCGCTCCGGCGTGCGCCTCGCCCTCCACTTCACATTCTGAGCCTCATCTGCCCCGGCCGTGCAGTTTTTTCTTGGCTTATTGGCGGAAAGTTCGTACCTTTGCACTGCGGCGTGCGCGCGCGTGCGTGTGCGTGCCCCTTTTTCATTCCGTTAACTCCCTAAAAACCCGAGAAATATACACATGGCACTTCAATGCGGCATTGTGGGCCTGCCCAACGTGGGCAAGTCGACCCTCTTCAACTGTCTGAGCAACGCCAAGGCGCAGGCCCAGAACTTCCCCTTCTGCACCATCGAGCCCAACGTGGGCGTAATCACCGTCCCCGACGAGCGCCTCAACAAGCTCGTCGAGATGTGCAACCCCAAATCCGTCGTCCCCGCAACCGTCGAAATCGTCGACATCGCCGGCCTCGTCAAGGGCGCCTCGCGCGGCGAGGGCCTCGGCAACAAGTTCCTGGCCAACATCCGCGAGACCGACGCCATCATCCACGTCCTCCGCTGCTTCGACAACCCCAACGTCGTCCACGTCGACGGCTCCGTCGACCCCGTCCGCGACAAGGAAATCATCGACTACGAGCTCCAGCTCAAAGACCTCGAGACCGTCGAGAGCCGCATCGCCAAAACGCAGAAAGCCGCTCAGACCGGCGGCGACAAGGTGGCCAAGCTCCAGTACGAGGTACTCCGCCGCTTCAAGGAAGCCCTCGACGCCGGCCGCCCCGCCCGCTCCGTCTCCTTCGACACCGTCGACGAGCAGCGCTATGCCCGCGAGCTCTTCCTGCTCACCAACAAGCCCGTCCTCTACGTCTGCAACGTCGACGACGAGTCGGCCGTCTCCGGCAACCGCTACACCGAGGCCGTCCGCGAGGCCATCAAGGACGAGAACGCCGACATGCTCATCGTCGCCGCCGACACCGAGTCGCAGATCGCCGAACTCGACACATGGGAAGAGCGTCAGGAATTCCTGCAGGAAATAGGCCTCGAGGAGAGCGGCGTCTCGCGCCTCATCCGCGCCGCCTACGCCCTGCTCGACCTGCAGACCTACTTCACCGCCGGCACCGACGAGTGCCGCGCATGGACATTCCGCCGCGGCACCAAGGCTCCCCAGGCCGCCGGAATCATCCACACCGACTTCGAGAAAGGATTCATCCGCGCCGAAGTCATCAAGTATGACGACTACGTCACCCTCGGCGGCGAGAACGGCGTCCGCGAAGCCGGCCGCCTCGGCGTCGAAGGCAAGGAATACGTCGTCCAGGACGGCGACATCATGCACTTCCGCTTCAACGTCTGACCGCCCCCGCCGGCCTCACTCCCCCGCGGCAACACCTAACCGACTAATCTCCCCTCAACACTATGTACAACTCGTGGCTCTCCGTTTTCGATAACCCGTGGGTGGGATGGACACTGACCGCAATCTATGTCCTCTCAATCATCATAACCATCGGCGTTATCCTCGCGGAGAACCGCAACCCCGTCAAGAGCCTGGCGTGGGTCACCGTCCTCGTCTTCTTCCCCGCCGTCGGAGTCGTGCTCTACATCTTCTTCGGCCGAAGCATCAAGAACACCCGCATGATCAGCCGGCGCAACCGCCGGCGCCTCAAACGTCAGCTCCACTCGCGCCCCGTCGACCTCAACAAACTCGACTTCTCGCGCGAGACCATCCACGAGGCACGCCTCGCCCACTCGCTCACCTCCGCCGGTTTCTTCCCCGACAACGCCGTCACCGTCTTCACCAACGGCACCTCCAAGTTCGCCGCCCTCGAGAAAGACCTCCGCGAGGCACGCTCGTTCATCAACATTCAGTACTACATCTTCGCCGACGACAAAATCGGCACCCGCATCCGCGACATCCTCATCGAGCGCGCCCGCGCCGGCGTCAAGGTGCGCGTCATCTACGACCACGTCGGCTCGATGCACACCTCCTCGCGATTCTTCCGCCGCATGAAAGAGGCCGGCATCGAAGTCTACCCCTTCTTCCGCGTCACATTCCGTGTCCTGGGCACACGCATCAACTGGCGCAACCACCGCAAGCTCTGCGTCATCGACGGACGCGTCGGATACATCGGCGGCATGAACATCGCCGACCGATACATCGACGGCGGCCGCCACTTCAACGAGTGGCGCGACACTCACCTGCGCGTCGTCGGCCCCGCCGTCGCAGTCCTCCAGGGCTCCTTCGCCATCGACTGGAACTTCATGGGACGCCCCCTCATCGCCGACCCCCTCCCCGAATGGGACCCCGAACACACTCCCGGCCACGTCGGCATCCAGCTCGTCACCTCCGGCCCCACAAGCCAGTGGAGCAACGTCGAATTCATGTTCCACAAGGCCATCGCCTCCGCCAAACGGCGCATCTTCATTCAGACCCCCTATTTCCTCCCCACCGAGGGGCTGCTCAAAGCGCTCCAGACCGCCGCGCTCTCCGGCGTCGACGTCCGCATCATGCTCCCGCGGCGCTCCGACAGCGCCATGCTCCGCTACGCATCGTTCTCGTTCATAACCGAATGCCTCCGCGCCGGCATCAAAATCTACCTCTTCGAACCCGGTATGCTCCACGCCAAGAACATCGTCATCGACGACGAACTCTCCTCCGTGGGCTCCACAAACTTCGACTTCCGCAGCTTCGAGCACAACTTCGAGGCCAATATGTTCCTCTATTCCAAAGAGTTCAACCGGCGCCTCGCCGACATCTTCCTCGCCGACCAGCGCCGCTCGCGCCGCGTGCTGCCCGCCGTATGGTACCGCCGTCCACGCGCACACAAAGCCGCCGAGTCAATCCTCCGCCTCCTCTCACCGATACTCTAACACACTTCACACCAAACACTTATACCCCACCCCACTATGTCTGCCGATACACAAGACACAAATATCCAGGCCAACAAAGAACGCTTCTGCCAACTCCTCCGCGCCACCGAGCGCGAGAACATCGACTACGTCATCGAAGACCTCGAGGCCCTCGGATTCTTCACCGCACCCGCCTCAGTCCGCAACCACTTCAACTTCCCCGGCGGACTTGTCCAACACTCCCTCAACGTCTACGACGCCGCCATGGCCGTACGCCGACAGATGTGCGAGCTGCGCCCCTCCCTCGCCGACGAACTCCCCGAGGCATCCATCGCCATCGCCGCACTCCTCCACGACGTCTGCAAAGCCGACCTCTACACCATGGTCAACCGCAAGCGCAAGAACGAAATCGGCATGTGGGAAGACGTCAAAGAGTACCAGATCGGCTACGAGAACTTCCCCATGGGTCACGGCGAGAAGAGCGTCATCATGCTGCTGCGCAGCGGCCTCGACCTCGAAGACGCCGAAGCCCTCGCCATCCGCTGGCACATGGGCCCGTGGGAGCTCAACTCCGCCTCCATCGACCAGGACCGCAACTACCGCGCCGCCCAGGCCTTCTCGCCCCTCGTCCCCCTCATCCACACCGCCGACACCCTCGCCGCCTCCCTCCTCGAGCGCGACCAAACGCCATAATATTTTGATATTCAATTATTTACACATTGACGGCTTGGAAGCCGTCTCTCCCGGGGTGCCGCATTGCGGCCACGTCGGTGTCCGGGGACGACTGCATTGCGGGCAATATGTCGGTGTCGAGGGACGCCGGCGTCAGCTGGCAGTTAGGGTAGCCAGGGCGTGCAGGCTGCGCAGAGCGTTGCCAAACCCCTGGTAATGTGTATTTTTATATCAGAGCGCACCGCGTGGCGGTGCGTTAGGGATTTTCTAAAAAAGCGCATAAAAAAAGTGGCAGCGAAATCGCTGCCACTTTTTTTATGCGG
>SFOH01000080.1 GCA_004552485.1 Bacteroidales bacterium
CCGAAGCGTGAATTCCGCTCGAGCTGGGTTGCCGGCATGGGCATCGACTGGCCGCCCTCGAAGGGCACGAGCTCGTCGGTCATCAACAGCGCCAAGTCGCGAATCACCACGTATCTGGACAATTTCCGGAAGCAGAACTTCACGGGCATCTGTTTCCATGTGCGCCCGAACGGCGATGCCTATTACAAGAGCACGCTCGAGCCGTGGTCGGCCGACATCTCCGGCACGCGCGGCAAGGACCCGGGCTGGGACCCGTTGGCGTTCGTCGTTGAGGAGTGCCACAAGCGCGGTCTGGAGTGCTATGCGTGGATCAACCCCTTTCGCATCTCGTCAAAGGCGACGACCACATCGCTGACCACGAGCTTCGACAAGCAGTGGGACTCGAACGGCTGGACCATCTTCTCGAGCGACGGCACGTGGAAGGCTTTTGACCCGGCCAACGAGGGCGCCATGCGCCACTGTCTGGACGTTATCAAGGAGATATACACGAACTACGCCATCGACGGCATGCTCTTCGACGACTACTTCTACCCCGGTCCGGGCATGGCCGAGAACAGCACGGCCGACGACTACTCGGAGTACAAGGCCAGCGGCACGAAGCTGTCCATCGCCGACTGGCGCCGCGAAAATGTGAACAACTTCGTGAAGACGCTTCAGGAGGAGATTCAGGCCTCGCGTCCCGACCTGCGCTTCGGCATCGGCCCGGCCGGCGTGTCGGGTGCCAACGCCGCCGCCTACGGTGTGCCACAGAGCTACAAGGGCTCCGACTGGCAGTATTCCAAGATCTACGCTGACCCGCTGGCGTGGATGAACGACAAGAGCATCGACTTCATCGCCCCGCAGATCTACTGGTCGACGGAGCACTCGACGGCTCCCTACGAGCCCATCTGCCGCTGGTGGAGCGACATGGCCGAGCACTTCGGCATCCACAACTATGTCTCCATCGCCTCCTACCGCCTCAACCCGAGCGACGACTCGACGTTCGGCGGCAACAACGAGACGGGCTGGTCGCAGATCGGCAAGCAGGTCGACCTCACCCGCAGCCTCGACAAGGTAGGCGCCCCCGGTGTCATCTATTATAACACCAAGTGCATCAACGGTCCGCAGTTCTCGGGCCTTGGCGACTATCTGCTGCAGAACAAGTACACGGCTCCGTCGCTGGTGCCCCCTGTCGACTGGAAGGGCGCTGTCGCATACGGCGCACCTTCGGGCCTGAGCCGCAGCGGCTCGACGCTGAGCTGGAGTGCCACAGCCGGCCGCAAGAGCAACTCGATCATCCGCTACACCGTCTACGCCGTGCCCGGGTCGGTGCTCGTCTCCGACGCTATGGCCGCTGACGGCGACGGCCTTGACGGCAAATACCTCCTGGGCGTGACCTACGGCACGTCGTACACCATCCCCTCGGCAAAGATGTCCGGCTACTGGTACGCCGTCTGCGTCTACGACGGCTACGGCCTGGAGAGCTCTCCCGCCACCATAGGCATCGCCACCGAGAAGTCGACGGCCACCACGCTGGTGAGCCCCGCCGACGGCGCCCGCGCCGAGTGGACCACCAACTTCGCATGGCGCAGCGTCGCTTCGGCGACCTACCGCCTTCAGCTGGCCACGGACGCCGCCTTCAGCAACCTTGTGCTGGACCGCCCCAATCTGACGGCCACGAGCGAGAGCGTCGACTTCGCCGGCGTCAGTAGTGCCTCGAGCTACTACTGGCGCGTGGTGACCACCCAGAGCGGCAAGATGCCCGCCGAGAGCGACTCGCGCATGATTTTAGCCCCGCAGAAGACCGATGCTCCCACGCCCGAGCTGACTGCCCCCGAGGCCGGCGCCATCGTGAAGGAGGATAATGTGACCTTCAAGTGGACATGCGCCGAGGCAACGGGCCTGGACGGTTTCCGCGTGGAGATAATCACCGACGGCGGCTCGTTCGCCTCGCCCGTGAAGACCGTCGAGGTCGGCGCCTCGGTGCGTCAGGCACAGGTGTCGACGTCCGTCTTGGGCGTGGGCAGCTACAAGTGGCGCGTCACCGCGTACGGCAGCATCCTCAATTCCGCCACATCGGCCGTCTCCAACTTCTCCGTCACCGAGGTGGCCAACCCGGAGCCGGGCTATGAGCAGGTGACCGACGGCTGGTCGTACAGCGCCTACGGCGACATCACCATCAAGAACGACTGGATTCGCTCGTCGCGCGACCGCTGGGGCAACATGACCTTCGACAGCGACGGCCTCTTCAACCGCGGTATGGCCGCCAACAGCGACGAGGTGTTCATCTCTGGCCGCACGGCCAACGCCGCCTCGTCGGAGCTTTACCTGGACGTGTACAGCGCGCTGACAGGCGCTAAGCTGCGCCGCCTCGTGCTGACGGGCGCCGCACAGCTCATGTACGGCTGCAACGACGTGATTCATGACAGCAAGGGTCACATCCTCATCTACAATATGTCGCTGGCCAGCACCTACGGCCGTCAGAATCCCGTCAACATCTATCAGGTGAACACGCGCACGGGCGCGCTCACGCTCGTTGCCGAAATCGAGCCGGGCAACCTCGGCCGCATGGACCACGTCAATGTCTTAGGCGACGTCACCACCGGCAATTTCACTGTTATGTGCGCCGTGGCCCGCGCCGCGAAGATTGCCGTGTGGAAGGTGAAAGACGGCGTGGTCGGCGATGTCACCACCAAGACCGTCTCCGAGTTCCACCCCTCCGATGCCACGGACTTCGGCATCGCTCCGCGCATTATCCCTGTCTCCGAGACACGCGCATACATCGACGGCGGCAACACCTCGTGGGCTCTCTACGACTTCGCCTCCACGCCCAAGGCGCTGGGCTATTTCGCCGACAACAACTCGGCCGACTACGTCCCCGCCAGCGTTGACGAAAACGGCGGCGCGGCCTTCACGCTCGGCGACCGCGAGTATCTGGTCTACAACTGGGATGCATCTAAGAACGGCTGCCAGTTCCGCGTGGTGAGCCATCCGGCTAATTGCACCGCCTCGAACACTTTCTCCGACGTTCAGGACCTGTGGACACTGCCGCGCGGCAACATCGGCTCGACCGTTTCGTCGACGGCTTCGGCACCCTGCAATGCCGTTGTCCTCAACCCCGGCAAGGCGCGTGTATTCATCTACAGCCCCGGCAACGGCCTGGCAGCGTACACCATCGTCGACGCCAGCGAGGACACGGGCATTGACACCGGCGTTGACGCCATCGAGAGCGAACCGCTGAACTTCACCGTGGCGGGCCTGACCGTAGCCCTTAGCGAGACCGCCGACGCCATCACCGCCTACACGCTGACGGGCGTACCCGCAGCGCAGGTGCTGAAGAGCGCGACGCTGACGCTGCCCGCTCCCGGCACGTACATCCTGCGTGTTGGCGCCCGCACCGCCAAGATCATCGCCCGCTAATCCCCCCCGGACGACATACCTTTACACAGCAAGCGCAGCCTGCACGGAGTGGGCTGCGCTTGCTGCGCTACGGGGTGGCAGCGCTGATTGGTTTGTTCTGAAGGTTTGTTCTGATTGATCGAGTGAGGTTATTATTCCGGGAGGATAATACACATTCGGGAGGAGAAGGTTACGCTTTCAGGAAAGTGGCGATTGGTCTACACTACACATTCACGCTACCCTCGGGCGAAAGTGTCAGTCGGCGGCGATGCCGCGGAGGCGGTCGAGGAATGAAGGCTGGACGTTGCGCAGGTCAACGGCAACTTTGGGGCTGAGGCGGTTGAGGAAAACGATTGACGAGTGGAGCACGATGGCCACCCACTCCTCGAAGGGGACGATTGCGTGGATGTTGCTCAGGGGGAGACGGTGGAAGGGCGACTTGGGGTCAATCGAGTTGATGACCAGTTCCTCGGTTTCGGGGTCAATGAAGACATTGTGGTGTTCGGCGGCGTAGTCAAATAGCAACGCCATGTTCAGCTCATAGGCTGAGTGTGTTTTTTTGCTGTATTTTTTATATAGCGTGTTAACATTCTCACGAGTAATCATGTAACATAAAAA